>CAZRFP010000027.1:0-33693 GCA_964599535.1 uncultured Planctomycetaceae bacterium | reverse complement strand
GAACAAGCCCACCGGCTCGATCAAGATCCGCATCGAGACCATCGCCTACTTCCTCGGCCGCCATCGCGACAAGCTGGCCCGGCGGCGCATGAAGATGGCGGAGATCGAATCGAAGCTGGCGATGATGGAGCGCGAGCTGCGGGGCGGCGCGGCGAAACTGTCGTCGCGCGTCGAGACGGCTGCGGTCGTTGGAGTATGAACAGGCGATATCGATGCTGAACTGATGGACGAATGGACAGATGGCACACCTGATTTCATAGCCGATTTGGGCATGGCATGGCTTGCTTTAGGGCGATGCCATGGCATCAGATCGGTGAATGGGCGCGTCCCGATCGAATCGAAGCCGGTCGATGCGAATGGACTCCCGTGATAACGAGTATCAATCCCTCCGCGACGCCGTGCAGCGGCTTCAGGAAGGACTCTCCGCGCTGAATCGGCGGATATCGCGACTTGAGAGTCAAAGCGAGGACGTCACAGGCCGTGCCGCACCCTCTCCGGAACCGCCACAGACCGTGCTCCCCATTGCGCCGCCGATCGTGTGGCCGGTCGAGATGATCGATTCCCATCTAAAGGACGCCCGCCCGGAGGCGTCATCCACGCCGCAGGCATCGCCGGATAGCCATGTTGAAGGATTGCGTGAGAGGACTGAACGACTCACTGGGAAAGGCATCGGTGGCAGTCGTCGCTCAAACGAAGCAGTGGAGTCGTCCGAATCCGCTGAGATGCGCATCGGAGCGACGTGGTTCAATCGCATAGGCGCGGTCATCCTGCTGTTGGCGGTCGCGTTTTTTGTGAAGTACTCATTTGATCAGGGCTGGCTGAGTCCGACGGTTCGCGTCATCCTCGCCGCCGCCACCGGCTGCACCCTTATCGTCGCCGGCGAAGTGTCGCTTGCTTATACAATGCGCCATTTTTCCGTAGGTCTCGTTGCTGCCGGCATCGCGATGCTGTACGTCGCCGGCTTTTCCGCACATCACTTTTACGGCCTTATCACGCTTCAAACGGCATTTGCCTCGTTCTGCGCCACGACCGGTTTGGGCGCGATGCTCGCCGTGCATGGGCGCATGCAATCGGTCGCTGTGCTCGCCATCATCGGCGCCTTCGCCACGCCGGTCGTCCTCAGCACCGGCCAAAATGCGCAGGTCGCGCTTCTCACTTATCTCCTCGTTGTCGATCTGGGTTTTCTGGCCGTCGGCCAGTTTCGTCGCTGGTGGGCACCGCGCTGGCTCTGCTCGATCGGCACGTTCGTGCTGTATGTCGGTTGGTACATGAATCACTACGAGCCAAGCGCGCTCGATACAACACTTGCCTTCATCGGCGCATTCTACGCGCTCTTCCATGCCGACGCTCTCATCTCCGCCCGGCGCGATCGCGCGAATCTCGCCGGTAATGTGCCGATCCTGTTGAACTCCGGCAACATCGTCGCCTTTGCGGCCGTTTATTTCCTCGCGCATGAGACATACTCGCAGTATATGGGCGCATTCGCGCTCTCGGCCGGCGTGTTGCAATGGCTTCTCGCGTGGTCTCTCGGCCGCAATCGCGGCATGAATGACGCGGCCAAAGCGAGCCTTGGCGTGGTCGGAGCGGGGATGATCGCGCTGGCCGTTCCGTTTCAGTTGGACGGCTATACCGTCGCGCTGGCGTGGTCCGTTCAGTCGGTCGTGACGTGGGTCATCGCGCGCCGAGTGCCGCAGTGGTGGCTCTCACTCAAGGCCGCGTCCGTGCTGATCGCCGCCGTGATGCACCTGATTATCTTCGATGTGTACGACGCGGCGCTTTCCGTCGTGTATTACGAAACCCCCGCCGGTTTGTGGCATGTGGACGGGAAACTCCTCGCGTTCATATTCGTCGCTCTCTGCGCATATAGTGGTTCGATCTGCATTGTGTGGCGGCGCGAAACGACCGAATCCGACCGCACGAGCGCGATCAGTCTCGTCGCGCTCGGCACGCTGCTTCTGCTCGGCATCTGCGCGCATTCGTATGATTACTACGTCGCTACCTGGTGCTGGCTGGGGCTGTTTGTAGCATGGAGCGCCCTGTACCGGCCGGTGCCGATCGCGCGTTACATTGCCCTTTTCATCGCGGCGGTCGCGGCGTCGAAATACGTAGTGTGGGACCTCATCGTCGCGACTGATGAGCATTGGAAGGCGATTGACGGCGTCGTGCTCAATCGAGCCGTGTTGACGGCGTTTCCCGTCGCCGGCGCAGTCCTCATGTCGAATCGAATCATGAAGAGCGGCGATGGCGTCGGGATCGACCAGCGCCTGCGCGACACTGTTCGCGGAGCGTCGCCGATCGTTATTGCGATTGTCCTCATTGCCGCCGGCACGTTCGAGATCGTCCGCATCTTCAAATTTGAGCAATTAGGCCTCTCCGCAGCGCGGCCGGAGTTCGCCAAGCATCTCTGGCTTTCATCACTATGGAGTCTGTCGGCCATCGCGGCGCTTGTGCTCGGCCTGGCGACGGCACATCGCGCGCTACGATTGTTCTCCGTCGGCCTGTTTGCAATTACCGTACTCAAGGTTGTCCTGATTGACATGCAGCACTTGCAGACGGTCTATCGGATCGGTTCGTTTGCGGTTCTGGGCGTTTTGCTGTTTGCCGCTTCGCTGTTCTATCAGCGCCGGTGGTCGCGTTTGAATCGACAACCGCCGGAATCGGCGAGTTGACGGCATCGCGAATTGCCCCGGCCGGCCTGTCCGTATAAGCTGATGCCGACTCGCAAAAATCAATTCGCGACGCCAGGGGCGCAAAAGCTGAAGAATGCGTGCCATCGGAGGGTTGTTACGATGGTTCTGACAGCATCTACAGAATCTCAAGCTTCAGACGCGCAGGCGTCTTCGGACGCGGTGCTGATGGTCATTCAAGGGCTTTTGGACGATTTGTCGGGCAAGTCCGTCCCCATCACGCGCGATACGCGAATCGATCGCTATTTCAATGACGTTTGCGGAGCGGATTCGCTCGAATACCTTCACCTGACATTTAGCATCGAAGACGCACTGAATATCCGGCTGTCAGACGAAGATTGGCGCTTTCTGGCGGGCGCGATGGACGGCCTCACGACTGAGGAATGGGAGCTTCGATATGCGCCGTTTTTCACGTTCGGGCGTCTGGCCGATCTGGTGGCCCACCGCGCGAAAATCGTCGCGATCAGGCCCATCACGATTCTCGGATCTACATCAAAGGCCGCCGGGGCATTTCGCTTCATTCAAGATGCGCTGCAGAAGATTGTTCCGCATGTGAAGTCGTTCGGCCCGAGTACGCCGATCGTCGACCGCGTGCCGCGTTGGAAGCTGAGTACCTTCTGGGCGGTCATGCGAGGGGCGTCGGGCAACCGCGTGCCGCCGCTGCCGAAGGGCCGGACGTCCGTTGTCGCATTTACGATCATCGGCACGCTCGTCGCATTTGGCTTGGGCGCGCTGGCTTTGGGTGCGATTGAGGCCGCCATGCGGAATGTCGGACCGTTTGCCAATCGCGAGAGTTTTCGTGAATGGGTCGCGTCGAGCTTGGTGATAATCAGCTTGGCAGCGATACCGATCTCCATCATCGCATACATCCTTCAGTTCTTTCTCCCGGTTGTCAAAACGCGAGGTTCTCTTCTACCGCCGGGCGTTTGCACGTTTCGCGATCTGGCCTACTTGATCGGCGGCGAACGGGGCGGCAGGTGCAAGCAGTGCTCCTATGACATGACCGAGAATACCACAGGCCGGTGCCCGGAATGCGGGTCGGCGACTTCTGCGACGTGTTTACCTCGCGCGCCAATCGTCCCAAACGGCTGACGGCTCGCAATCACCCGTCACATCATTGATAAACGCCACAACGATGCCGCCAGAATGAAGTTCCGCCATCTGTAACTTCATTTCAAGAAGCATTTTATATCAGATCGAGTCTTGCCGCTTGTGCTCTTGGATCGGTGATGCCGGCGCGATCGTGTGTTTGGACTTTGCTCTGAAGTACAGAGTTGCGCCATCTATAGCCGCCCATCTTCATTTTTCTCCCATGGCGCGGTCCGGCGGGCCGGTCTGTTCGTGACAGGGGTGGGAGTTTGGTGATTCGGCCGGTTCGGGGCGGTGGGGTTCGAATAAGCCCGAGACCCTGCTTAGCCCCGGCCGGCCGAATGGTTGAGAACCGAACGGTGTCACGAGACAACAGGAGACAAGACATGGCGACGACAACCAGGAACATGACGGGGCTGGCAAAGAGCATCACGGCGACCACCGCGAATACGCGAAAGACCCGTGAATCAGTTTATCGCTTTACAGCCGCGGTCGCGGCGGTGACGGCGTATCTGTGCCTCGCACAGTTTGCAGCGGCGAGAGAGCCGGGTCTGGAGCGGGCAGCTTCCAAGGCCGAGATCATCGCGGCCAGGATCGCCGAACTGCACGATCACGATCATCGCGAGGCCCACGACGATGTCGCCGGCCACTGCGTCACGCTGAACGGCATGAGCATTTTGTTTGATCCGACGGCATCCGATGAAGCCGTGGCCGAGCAGCTCGAACAACTGCCCGACGAGCAGTTTGCCGCGTTTCTGCCTCAGGGCAGCCGATGGACGACGACGGCCACTGACGGCGCGGTGGCACAAGGTCAGTCGATCACGATCACATACAGCTTCGTGCCCGATGGTACGCCCATCGCGGTCGTGGGCTTCCCCGGCAGCGAGCCGAGCAGCCTTTTTGCGAATTTCGACGCGAGCTTTCCCGGTGGGCGCGCCGCCTGGAAGGCCAAGTTCGCGGAGGCTTTCAATCGCTGGGGCGAGCTGCTCAACGTGACATACGTCGAAGTCAATGATGATGGCGCGGCGTTTCCGAACAGCCCTGGTCTGCTCGCCGGCCCCGGCGTCGTCGGCCGCGGCGACGTGCGCATCGCCATGCGAACGCTGGGCGACGCGCTGGCGGTCAACTTCTTTCCGCAGTTCGGCGGCGACATGGTCATGGACAGCCTTGATATGGCGACCTTCATCAATCCGGCAAACAACTTTCGATCGCTACGCAATGTCCTGGCGCACGAACACGGCCACGGCATCGGCATGAACCACGTTCTGCCGGCCAACGGCACGAAGCTGATGGAGCCGTTCCTCTCGACGAATTACGACGGCCCGCAGGAGGACGACATCCGCGGCGCGCAGTTCATCTACGGCGACTGGGCCGAGGAGAATGACGCCCTCACCACCAGCACTTTTGTCGGCGGTCCGCTCAACAGCCCGTCCTCCGTTGGAACGCAGGTGTTCACGATCAGCGACGTGTCGATCGAGCGCGCCGGCGTCTCGGACTTCTACAGCTTCACCGCGTTCGCCGGCGTGCCCATCGCCATCCGCGTCGATCCCGTCGGAACGACATACGAATTCGGCGCTCAGGGCACCAGCGCGACGACGAGCGTCAACGCGAAGTCCGTCCGCAATCTCGGACTGCGCCTCTGGCGGCGCGTCTCGGCCGCAAATAACACGTTCAGCCTTCTGGCGCAGATCGACTTCAACGCCGCCGGACAGGCGGAGTATCATCCGCCGATCACATACACGCTTGCAGGCTTCATGGTGGCTGAAGTGTACTCAACCGACGGCATCAACGACTGCCAGCGCTACCAGTTGACCATCAGCAACAGCGCCATCGAAGCGCCGGTGGAGTCGCCCGCGATGAGCGTGTTCAACGTCGCCGCCGGCCAGCAGGTGTTCGACGGTTCGACAATTCAGTTTGGACAGTCGAACATCGGCAACATTGTCAATCGAACGCTTACGATCTCGAATGCCGGTCCGGGCGCGCTGCAGATCGGGCAGGTTTCGCTCGCCGGTCCGGGCGCGGCGGACTACACGTTCAATCTGATCGGCAATCCGGTGGCGGCGGGCGGCACGGGTAGCTTGGCGCTGTCGTTCAATCCGACGACGGAGGGCGTGCGGCAGGCCGTCCTCACGCTGCCGAGCAACGATCCGTCACAGCCGAACTTCAGCGTGATCCTGAGTGGAACGGGTGTCGTGCCAACGGCGCCGGCGATCAGCGTGAGCATTGAGGATGTTGACGTGTCTCACAACGACGCCGTCAATCTCGGCGATGTCGAAGTCGGCGAGAGCCTGACACTGTCGATGCGCATCCGGAACACCGGCAACGCGCAACTCGGAGTGAATAGCGTGAGCTTCTTCGGCAATCAGGCCGCGGACTACTCCATGAATCTGAACAATGCGTCGATCGCGCCTGGCGGAAGCGTGACGTTCAGTCTGACCGTGCAGCCGTCGGCCGCCGGGGAGCGCGCGACAAAGATGCGCATTTTCAGCAACGCCGTGCCCAGTCCGTTCCTTCTCGATTTGTTCGCCAACGGCGTCGTGCAGGAAGAGCCAATCACGGATTGCAACGGCAACGGCATCGATGACGCGAATGACATCACATCGGGCGTCAGCGAGGACTGCGACGGCAACGGCATACCCGATGAATGCGAGACCGACAGTGACGGCGACGGCGTGATCGATGCGTGCGACGTGTGCAACGGATTCGATGACACAATCGATCTGAACGGCAACGGCATTCCGGATTGCACCGAGCAGGTCGATGACGATGAAGACGCCGATGATGAGGAAATCGTCAATGAAGACGAGGACGAAAGCGACGATGAGCTGGATGACAATGATGACAACAACCAGCAGGTCGGCGGCGGATTGTGCGGTGCAGGCTCGGGGTTGTCGTTCATGATGGCGATGTTGATGCTGTGCGGCGGGATGTCGCGCCGTCGGCCGCGCCGGACGATGTGACAAGGATAACCGTGGCGCTGGCATCTCGCCGGTGCGAAAACAAACGATGACACAGGTGTAAGCCTGTGCCACAGGAGTCAGAACAGGTCTCGCGCGGCGAAAGCGTCGCGCGGGACCTGTTGATTTTTGTGAACGGACGAACCGGCTGCAAGGTATTGGACGGCTGGCTGGCCGGTGTCATTGTTACTGACTGCTGGGTGTCGCTTCGATGTCACTCTCGGGGGGGCGAACCGAACGCGCTGGAGGTGCCGATCTCGCTGGAGCCTGTCAGATTGCGGCGCAGTGACTTGATCGCGCGAATCAGCAGCATCGACGCGGCGGGTCTGGAGATGCCCAGGATGCCGGCGATCTCACCGGTAGGAAGTTGATCGAAGAACGCCAGCGTGATGACTTCGCGATGCTCGGGCTTGAGGCGGCCCAGTTCTTCGACGATGCGCCCGCACTGATCGGTCCGCACGGCGGCGCTGAGCGGCGATGTCCCGTCAGAGGACAGAAACTGCCAGAGCGGCCCCATCTGCGAACAGCCGGCAAATGTCGAATCCAACGATGCGCGCTTCGGTCCGGGCGAGTCTCCGCCACGCCCGGACAGAAACAGGCTGACCTGGTTTCGAACGATTCCTGAGACGAAAGCCTTCAGCCCGGCGTGGGTGGGGTTTTCAAGCCGCTGGATGCCGGTCGTCAGCCCCATGAGCACCTGCTGGGCGATCTCGTCGACGGCGTGCATCTGCCCCGGCGTCGGGGCCAATCGAGCCACGATCGTGCCGCGGATATGCGGAAGGATGGCTTCGGTCAAGCGCGAGAGGTCATCGCGCGACCCGTTCACCGCCCCGGCGACGGTGGAATCCAATTCCATTGAAATGCTCTGCATGAGGCGGAGATTATACGCGCCGACAGGACCGAGGCGAACGCGTGTCTGGAAGCTGTAAAACGGGGCGTTCCGATCGGCTGGATGGTTGAGGATGGGTTTTGTTTCGCGCTGACGCCGTTGCGCCGTCGGCCCGGCGGATACTTATTGAGAAAGCGGAGTCCGCAAGTACACAAGCTCAGGCATGTGAACAGCGCGATGCGTCTGGACGGATTCCGTCTCTTCATCAACGCTGATCGCGAAAGCGCGCGGTGCATTCCCGGTCGTGCGGCCTGCCCCAACGGCAGCCGCACGATCCGGGAGCCTTTTGACAGTCTTACCCGCCCGATAATCCAGCTTTCTCTAATACTCCACGGACGTGATGTTCCAATCGAAAACGCCCGATGCAATAGGGGATAAGCCCGGTGACTGGCGGCACGCATGCTAAGACGCTTTTCACTGAGTGCGTTTCCTGGAGACCTATTGGACCGGCCATTAGCCGGTTCCACATGGGGCGTTGAGATAGGCTCTTATGGCCCGCGTCGGCCCTAATGCGACGCCTCGCGAGTCGGATGAACATGACCAGCAACCGATCCGAACCTATGACCGGTGAAGTCGTAATGATGCTTTGCCCAAGCCTCAAGTGCCGGAAGGTTCTGCGCGTGCCCGCCGCCTGTCGTGGGAAGCACGTGCGCTGCAAGTTTTGCAAGATCACGTTTGAAGTGCCGCTTTCCAAACCGAAAGAAGACAAGCCGGACGACAAAGCCTGACGTTCAGCACTTTCGCACGCAGCCCATTTCATCTGCATCAACTTCCGAATTCAGTTTCCACGTCACGGCCGCGGCTTCACGCTGATCGATTGGGTCAGGTGGCATTCCGCGCGGCCGTCGGCGAAACCGAGTACGTGGTCTTCGCGACGAATCTTCGTGACGAGAATGGTCATGTCGCGGCCCTGGCCGAATCCGGCGTCGGCGAGCTGGCGCGAGCCGAGGCTGAGGCTGCCGGTATCGACGAACGGTCCGACCGACAGAAACAGGTCTTCACCGAAAAGGCGCTGTCGCAACTGAACGCGCACATCCAGATCGGCGTCGGCGTTTGTCCATTCGATGGTGAACCCGGAGAGTGATGCATCGCCGCCTTCGCCGGGCGATGTGATCTCGAATGCAGGCGGCTCGTCGATTACGGTCTGGTCGGTGCCGCGTCGCGGATCGGTCACGGCGATGAGATAGCCTTCGTCGGCGGGAACCTCTGCATCGTAGTATCGCAATACGCCCTGCAGCCGGACATCGTTGACGACGATCTTTTGCGTCTCTTCGAGGCGCACGGCTGCAAAGCCGCGCGTGATTTCAGCTTCGACGACGGCATTGGAATCGCCGGCTTCGCGCGAAATGAGGATAAAGGCGTTTGCATTGCGTAGCGGCACGCCTGTAACGGGGGTGACATTAACGCGGCACGATTGGCCGGAGCAGGCGAATCCGACACACGCGAACAGGCATGCGCGCTTGAACATGGCGATGGACTCCGCGCGAGGGAGGATGCGTCCGAATTATACGCGCGTGCTCATTCTGGTGCGATGGTCACCGTGAATTCGCGGGAGTCGGTCGTCGAAGGGTTGTCCGAATCTTCCACGACAATCGTAAACGTGAACATACCCACCATCGTGGGAACGCCGGAGATCACGCCGGTGGCCTGATTGTCCGGCAGCGCCAGCCCCGGAGGCAATGACGAGCCTTCCATGACGGAAAATGTAAACGGTGTCTTGCCGTCGACGATCTGAATCGTGGACGAATACATCAGATTCACTTTTCCCGGCGGGAGCGTGTCCGTGATGATCTGGACAGCGCGGGGCTTGATGAGCAGCGAATCCGTCGCCGTCACGGCCTGACCGGCGTCATCCGTCACGGTCACTTGTATGGTGCGGCCTTCCTCCGGCTCGACAGGCGTCCCGCTGATCTGACCGGTGCTCAGATTGGCCTGTAATCCCGCTGGGAGGCCGAGTACTTCGAACGAATAGGGAGGAACGCCGCCGGTGACGCCGATGTTGTAGGCGTATGCTTGATCCTGCCGGGCAACGGGCAGATCAAAATCGACGACGAGTTTCGGGTTGACCGTCAGTGAATAACTTCGTTGGCCGGAGCCGCTAAATAGGCGCGTCACTGACACGGTGAAATTGAACGTGCCGGCCTCGGTTGGTTTGCCGGATATCGTGCCGGTCGCGCCGATGAACTCAAGCCCGTCGGGTAGTTGTCCGGAATCGATGCTCCAGATTCCGTCGTTGGACCCTCCGGCGGTGAGCGAGACGGCATACTGTCGATCGACGACGCCGGCGGGCAGCGTCTCGGGGAGGATGGTCAGTGATTGAAAATCGCAGGTTAAACCGACGCAAAATGTCCAGGACAAGAGTGCGAGCCAGGTGTTTCGAATGCGGGCGTTCATTGCGACTCTCCGCGATGATGGCGAGGTGAAGCGCGGTCGGAAGGCAGTGTTTGCACGGTCGCCGCGCTCGACGTTGGATGTATAGGCATGCCCCAAGCGCCTGTCAATGTGAGGCTTGCAGTCGGCAGGCTGATTTCTTCCGGATTTTGATTTGAACAATCTCGACTTGTGCTGCATACTTACGTCAACACAAGGGGTTGCGACGGCCTTGGTTCCTCGGGAGAGGATTCCTTACAAATGCCGTGCAACATTTTTGCGGAGGCGTTCAGCAAGGCGGCGGAATCGGTGACGTCGCCATGAGTCCGCGGGTTCTCCCACACCAAGTGCCGACGCAGAAGTCCAGGCCGATATTCCCTCACGGCATTCGACCTCCTCTCGTCACTCCCTCGGTTGGGGCATTCCCGCATTTTCCAGGTACGGCGAGAAGCGACTAGATGGTCGCAGGGCGCCGAAACGAGAGGAGTTTCCCCCATGTCGTTCGAAGACAAGACCATTCTGTGCGCGGATTGCGGCGCCGAGTTCATCCACTCCGCGGAGGATCAGGCGCGCTACGCCGAACGCGGCTTTACGAATGAGCCGAAGCGCTGCCGAGACTGCCGTGAAAAGCGAAAAGCCAGCGGCGGTGGTGGAGGTGGCGGCGGTGGCGGCGGCGGGGGAGGCCGATCGTTCTCGCGCGGCGGCGGTGGCGGCGGATACGGCGGCGGCGGTGGTCGCGGCGGATACGGCGGCGGTGGAGATCGCGGACCGAAGGAAATGTTCGACGCAGTATGCGCCGAATGCGGCGCTCAGACGACCGTGCCCTTCAAGCCGGCCCAGGGTCGGCCGGTCTATTGTCGCGACTGTTTCCGTGCCCACAAAGGCTGATTCCTCGTCGCGATGCGCGGCATGAAATGACATGATGTCAGCCCGGAGTCGCTCGCGCGGCTCCGGGCTTTCCATTGGTGCGCCGGCGCGGCCATGTCGAGTTGCGTCAATGAGCACGCTTCGGCATGCAGTCAGTCGGATTGGGTTTCACTTCAGCGTTCATCATAGGACGCTCCGCAGATGCCGAATCGACCGGTCGATCTGGTGACGTGCCCGCGCTGTACGATTCCGCTTCAATTCATGGGAACCAAGAAGTTTCACGAGGGTACGCGCGCGTGGGATTTTCTTGGCGGATTGTTCGAGCTGTTCAAGAATCGGGAGTACTTCGACGTGTATGTCTGTCCGCGCTGCGGCCGCGTCGAGTTTTTCCTTGATGGCGTGGGCGAAGAGCTGCGCGGCGAGTGACGATGTATCCATCTCGAAAGCGCGCCGCCGCGCCTCAGAGATTCGCCGCGAAGCAGCGTCCGTCGATGCCCGTCAGCGCCTGACCGCTGAAGAACGCCGTTGCCCGATCGCTCTCGCCGCGCGGCAAGACGATTGAGCCGAACTGAAAGTACGTCGGGTGCCATCGGTCTTTCACCGCCGAATAGGCGCGCGTCCATCGCTCGCCGTCGCGCGAGAGCCAGAGTCCGGCTTCGCGCCCGGTATTGACGGAGGAAGGCTCGATGGATGTTGACAGCGCATACGTGCCGCCGAATCGGCACCCATAGATGCAACTGCCGTCGAGTTCCTGAAGGCGCTCGATGCGGCCGCTGGACTTCTCAAGCCGGATGACGGCGTTTTTCTCGCGCTCGGTGTCAGTGCCGTAAATGAGGTGATCGCCGAAATCGAAGACCTGCACGGCACGGTAGCGCTGCTCGCCTTTGACGACCCATTCGAAATCGCTCATATCTTCCGACAAGCGACCGATGCCCGGCTCATGGTGGTGATCGCCAGCCAGCACCCAGTAGTGCCGCAGGCGCGCGTCGAATTGCAGATTGTGAATATGCAGGATGCTGCCGCCCTCGAAGACGCGGGCAACGCGATACGACCGGCCGCCGTCATCGGAGACATAGAGTCGAACGGGCAGACCGTGCGCGGTCTTCGAGTTGTATTCTCCCCAGAGTACGCGATCGTTCGGACCGACGCTGAGCGTCATCGGCGGCGAGACCGGCTGTCCGGCGCTCTCAATCTCGGCGCGTGACATGACCGGTTCGCCGGGGGTGGCGCGATAGACCCATTCACGATTGGCGGCAACGAGAGAGCCGTTTGACAGTTCTGCAACCCCTTTCACCTCGTGGCGTAGCAATCTGCACGCGAGGCGAGAAACTTCGGCGAAGCGGCGACCGATCGAGCGCGGCATGGCCGTCACGCGCTCGATTGTGGTGCCGTTGTCATCCGTTCGATGAATCGCATAGCCGCGGCCGACGTAGCATGCGCCGTTTGGGCGAATGTGCAGCACGCGGCCGAGGCCGATGGACACGGGTTGCAGAGCGTCGATCGCGCGCTCGGTCACAGCGTCACCCTCTCTCCCGGACGATCGATGAACGTCTGCATCCAGATTTCCAGCGTGAGCAGGGCGTAGATCAGATAGGCATGGTCCGCCCGGCCGGCCGCGTTTTCATCCAGAACGCGCTGCACGGCCGCAGGGTTGAACAGTCCGCGCTCGCGCAGACGCCGCTCGCCGAGCAGATCGTGAACGGCAGGCTTCAGATCGACGGCGATCCATTTTCGCAGCGGCGCGCCGAAGCCGGTCTTCGCGCGGTACAGCACGTCGTGCCCGACCAGCGGCTCCATCGCCTTCTTCAGCACGGACTTTGTCACGCCGCCGCTGAGCTTGTAGCGCTCCGGAATGCGCGCGGCGAGGCGCATCAGTTCGAGGTCCATGAACGGCACGCGCACTTCTAGCGATGCGGCCATGCTGGACTTGTCGCTGTAGAGAAAGTTGTGCGCCGCGAGAAAGCCCTGAATGAGCATGTGCGAATGGCGATTCAGGCTGCCGCGCCCGACGAAGCCGTCGTAATAGCGACGCATGGCCGATGACAATCCGTCGCCATTCGCATATTGCTCCGTCAGCGCCGGGGCGAACAGCGCCGCGCGCGTTTCGGGACTGGACCAATCGGCCAGCGCGATCGAACGCGCCAGCCCGCGCTCGACGAGCGCCCGGCGAAATTTTCTCAAACGGCGCGGCAGCGCCCTGGATGCGCCGAGCAGCGCGGTGCTCGCCGCGACGGCCGCGCCGATCATCGCCCCAGTCAGATATCGCGGAAATCGATCGAACCGGGCATAGAGGCGCTGACTGATGTGGCTGCGATAACCGAAGAACACCTCGTCGCCGCCGGTGCCGGAGAGAAGCACGGTCGTTCCGTCGTCGCGGGCAAGCTTGCTGATGAGATAAGACGGGAAAACGGCCGGATCGGCGTCCGGCTCGTCGAGATGAAAGACCATCATCGGCAACAGCGAGATCATCTCGGGGCGCACGTCGATGCTCTTGAGCGTGACGCCGAGGCGCTCGGCGACTTTGACGGCGTAGGGATAGTCGTCTTCGAGCTGATCGAGCGTCATATCTTCCGGCGCGCATCGCGCCGTATAACAGCGAATCTCGCGCTCGGGGAACGACTTTCTCATGCACGCGACGATGCTCGACGAATCCGCGCCGCCAGAGAGAAACGCGCCGAGCGGAACGTCGGAGACCATTTGTCGCCGCGTGGTGCGCAGGAATGTCTCGCGGACGGCTTCGATGCATTGCGACTCGGTCAGCGATTCATCCGGCTCCCATGCCAGCGTAAACCAGCGATCGGCTGTGACACGGCCATTGCACCAGATGAGCCGATGGCCCGGTTCGAGTTTGAGGATTCCTTCGAGCATGGTGTGCCCGCCGGGCGTCCAGAGAAAGGTCAGATAGTCGTGCAGTGCGGCGGGGTCCAGCGCGCGCGGCACGCCGGGAATGCGCAAGAGCGCCTTGATCTCAGAGGCGAAGTAGAGCGCCTCGCCGTCGAGCCGATAGTACAGCGGCTTGATGCCGACATGATCGCGGGCCAGCAGTAACCGCCGCTCGTCGGCATCCCAGATCGCCAGCGCGAACATGCCGTTGAGCCGATGTACAAGGTCCGGCCCTTCCTCTTCGTACAGGTGGACCAGCACTTCCGTATCGCTGTGGCCGCGGAAGACATGACCGCGCGCCGCCAGTTCGGCGCGAAGCTCCTCAAAGTTGTAAATCTCGCCGTTGAAGACGATGCGCACCGATCCCTCTTCATTGGTCATGGGCTGATGGCCGGCCGGCGAAAGATCGATGATCGACAGGCGTCGATGTCCAAGCCCGACGCGGGCCGCGGCGTCGGACCATGTGCCGTCATCGTCAGGCCCGCGATGGGCCATGGCGCGGCACATCGGCTCGAGCCATTCGGGGCGATGCACGCCGATGTATCCGCAGATGCCGCACATTCCATTCGACTCCCAGCGCTGCCGCGCGATGCTCAACGCGGAGAGAATATCGGTTGTTCGGC
The DNA here is from genome assembly GCA_964599535.1 of uncultured Planctomycetaceae bacterium. Classification (GTDB taxonomy): domain Bacteria; phylum Planctomycetota; class Phycisphaerae; order UBA1845; family UTPLA1; genus JADJRI01. Next base: position 19,328 of record CAZRFP010000027.1, on the reverse strand, counting down.
GGAAAGGCACGGCCTGCGCGAGCGGGCTTACTCGCGGCGCAACCAGCGGCGAACGGTGATGCGCCAGCGCGGATGGCGAAATGCCGGATCGACGCGATTCTTCCACCGGGCCGCATCATCCTCCAGATAGGTCGGCGGCTCATCCTCGGCGACATAGTCGCGCTCCAGCAGCTTCAGCAGCGCCGACCACTCCGGCAACTGATGAAAGCCCGCCGTCTCCAGCGTGAGAATCAGCGCCGGCCTTCGATCGGGAATGATCTTCGCCGCAGCGCTCGGGGTGAGCGCAAACAGCCCTTCGCCCGGCGGCGGATCCTCCTGATCGCGCAGCGCTGCCAGCCATTCGCCTGCATCGGTGCGTAGCGTCGGCCGCCATTCGGGCATGATCTGCCGCTCGATGCGGCTTCGATCCGAGTCGTTCACGCGATGCATCGCGAGGTAATAGCGAGCCGACGGATGCGAGCAGACGACATCGGGCCGCGAGCGCTCCCAGTTCTCATCATACAGCAGGCGCGTGACGGCCGGGAACGGATCAAGCCACCGCAGGCTGGACCAGTGCCGCTCGGTGACGAGATTGGCCATGCAGCCGATCCAGCCGATCGCGAGACAGGCGGCCGCAAAACGGGCGACGCCGCGCGTGCGTTTGTCGTATCGCGGCGCAGTCGAATTCGCCCCCGCCGATCGCAGGCCGTCGACCATCAGCGCGGCCGCGAGAATGCAGAACGGACCGCTGATGATGAGAACATACTTGTCGATAAGCGTGCGAGACAGGACGCCCGCAGCGGCGCTGCCCGCCGCGATGAACAGCATCGCAACCATCGCCGAAGCGCGCGGACGGCGCACGGCCGGCACCGCCAGAACGAGCATCGCCCCCGCGCCAAGGACCATCGGCCCCCACGCCCACCAGGCCGACGGACCGGCCAGATTGCCCGTGACCAGCGTCAGCCCCAGCCGCGCGGCCGACGACAGGTAGGCCGAGATCGGTCCGCCGGTCTGCGGGAAGCTCAGGAGGTGCCGGCAAAACGGCACGATCCACGGCAGATAGCACGCGATGGCGACGGCCGCCGCCATCGTCAGGCCGCGCCGATCGCGGCGTGCGTCATCGCCCGGCGTCCGTTCGCGGAGCCACATCGCCAGCCACGTGAGCGCGACGATCACCGGGCCGAAGTAGTTCACATAGCAGACCGCCGCCGCGCAAAGCCCCCAGGCGACGCGCCGGCCGCGCGGCGCGCGTGGTGCGGCCGCGCTCGGCATTGGTTCACCCGGCATCACCGCGCCCGTCGTCGATCCCACGGGCGCGACCGGCGCCGACAGCAACAAAAGCAGCGCGACGAGCAGAAACATCAGCGCATACCATCGACCGGCAAATCCGAAAAACAGATGCGCCGGATGCAGCGCGCAGATCAGCAGGGCGGCCCGGCCGGTCTCGCGGTCAAACCAGGCCTCGGCCGCGCGTCGCACGATCACCAGCGCCGCGAGAAAGAGCAGGATCGACATCGATCGCAGTGCCAGCGGACCGACACCGAAGGCGCGCACCCAGGCGCTTTGCAAAAGGTAATACAGCGGTGGATCGGGATCGGCCCCATGCCAGAGCGCGCCGAGCATCTCGCCCGCCGACAGGGCGTAGAGCCGGGCGCTATGGGCCTCGTCGTCGAAGACGGTGTAAACGTTTGCCGCGTAGCACATGAACGCGCCGACGGCCAGGCAGGCCAGCGGCGTCCAGCGATCGGCAACGGGCGGTGCGATGGCAATGGCTCCGACAAGCGGCCCTTATCGCGCGTCGGCCACGCGGCAAAGCGACGAACCGGGCACGAGGGAATCGTTCGCGCGGGCGATTATACGCGAAGCCGGGCAGGTGACATCGCGGGGGATGGAACAAGGCGCTGGCGCGGACATCGCAGCGCCCGGCCGCCGTTCCGGACGGTGGCAAACCGAAACGCAGTGTCCGGCCCCCGTGCCGGACGGCGGCATGTCGAACCGGAGCGCCCGGCATGGACACCGACCTCGAACATGGACAATGCCGATACAGCCTCCGGTCGATGCACGATGCGCTGGCCCCATGTCCGGTAAGAGGATCGCGTGCCCCTGACCACGTCCCGTGCGATGCGGCAAGCGTGCTGCCCGGGCGCAGGAATGGCGCGACCCTCGCGGCACGGCTGAAAATGGGGATTTTGTGAAAATTGAAGCGCTCCGGCGCGGCCGGAGCGCACTCCGACGCAACCGGGGCCGTCCCCGACGCAAGCGGGGCCATCCCCGGCGCAACCGGGGCCGTCCCCGACGCAAGCGGGGACATCTCGCCCGGCAGCGGGGATGACCCCGATCAAGGGGCGGACGGGCGGCGCCCATCCCCGGACGGTTGGCACGGGGGCCGGACGCCGCAGCCGCTTCGTTTCAGCTTTTCGCGGTTTCGGCGTTTCGACACGGTGCCGTTGTGCCACCGTTGTGTCGCTTCGCTTGTCTCATCAACGTGCCGCTGCCGTGTCACGGCGCTTGTGTCAGCGATATGCCGTTGCCGTGTCACTCCGCCCGCGCCACCGCCCCGCCGCCGCCGTCGATGAATGTCACCGTCGTGCCGATGCTGACCATCTCCGACAGGCGCAGCACGTCCCAGTTCGTAAGGCGGATGCAGCCGTGCGAGCCGGTCTTGCCGATCAGCTCAGGCTCCGGCGTGCCGTGGATGCCGTAGCCCTTCATGTCCAGTCCGATCCAGCACAGGCCGACCGGATTGCGCGCCCCCGGCGGAATCTGCAGCGGCCGGTCGATCCCCTTCACCTCCGGCCAGCTCTCGGGGCGAAAGGTGTACGTCGGATTCAGGCTGATCGTCGCCACCTTGCCCGCGCCGCTGGGCCGCTGGCTGATGTCCCGCGCGATCGAACAGTGCATCAGCGTCAACAGCTTGCCCGACGCGTCAAAGGCCTTCAGAGTTTTCGTGGCGAAGTCGATCTCCACGCGCGCGGCGGATTTTGACGCCGCGCGGCGTTCGACATTCGGAATGACGACCATGTCGCCGACGTTCAGCTTGGACAGGTCCTTGCCGACGTTCAGACGCTCCAGCAGACGGCGCGAGCAATGGCCGTGATGCGCCGCCACGGCCGCGAGCGATTCAAACCCGAGATGCGACGCCTTCGACTTCGCGATCCAGTCCGCCGGGCACGGGCCGACCTGCGACTGATCGGCCTGCGTCAGGCGATAGGGCGTCGTGGCCGGCGTGGCATCGACGCCGAGCGCCAGCCGCGTCTCGCGATCAAGCTTGCCGGTTGCCGGGAGGCCGTGCGCCGATTGAAAGGCGCGGAGGCCTGTGGTGGTCTTCGTTCCGATCAGCCCGTCGATGATGCCCGGCGAGTAGCCCGCGCGGTCGAGCGCGGCCTGCACGGCGACACCTTCGGCGAAGTTCGCAGTCGCGCCGGTGTGTGAGTCGCCGGTCGGCGGTTTTTTTGCAGCCGGCTTCTTCGCGGGTGCGGATTTGCCGTCGGACTTTCGCGGAGGCTGCGCGGCAACGGGGTGCGCGGGTTTCGTGCCCCGCAGCAGCGTCTGGCCGTGGGCGGCATCGACGATGGCGAAGATGACAAGCGTTGCGAGCAGGGTGATCGGGCGTAGGGCGGTCCTTCGCGGCATGGCTGAAGTCCTTTTCATGGGCATCCTGTATATGAGCATCCGGGGGATTGACACGACTCATGTTCAACATCGGCAAGAGCCGCCGTGCGGGATGATCCGACGCCTGATGCGGGCGATCGCCGATGCCGACGATCGTGAATATAATCCGCACCGATGTCCGACGGCCAGATCACGGTGACGGTTCTCGGTTCCGGCACGTCGCATGGCGTGCCGATGATCGCCTGCGATTGTACGGTCTGCACGTCGAGCGATCCGCGCGATAAGCGAACGCGGCCGAGCATCACGATTGCGTACGAAGGCACGTGCCTGCTGGTGGACACGACGCCGGAGCTTCGCCTGCAATGCCTCGCACACCAAGTGCGGCGCGTGGATGCCGTGCTGTATACCCACTTTCACGTCGATCACGTGCTCGGATTGGATGATCTGCGCCGGTTTAACTGGCTGCAGAACGGGCCGATCCCGATCTATGGGCAGGCCGCGACGCTCGATCGGTTGCGGGCGATGTTTCCATATGTTTTTGAAAAGGAGAACCGCTACCCGTCGGCGGTGCCGAAGCTGGATGCTCATGAGATCGACGGTCCGTTTGAGATCGGCGGTCGCGTTGTGACGCCGATTTCGCTGATGCACGGCGGCCTGCCGGTCCTGGGGTTTCGCGTCGGGAACTTTGCGTACTGCACCGATGTGAACTACATCCCGCCGGAGTCGTGGCCGCTCTTACGCGGGCTGGATGTGCTGATTCTGGATGCGTTGCGCCGTCGTCCGCATCCGACGCATTTCAATCTGGACGAGGCCGTGTCGCACGCGAAACAGATCGGCGCGCGCCGGACGTACTTCACGCACATCGCCCACGAGCTGGGCCACGCGGAAACGAACGCCACGCTGCCGGACGGGATGGCGCTGGCCTATGATGGACAAGTGATGGAGTGCGCATAAGCTGGCTGCCGTCTGGTCACGAAGCGGCGACGGCGCACTTGAACGACGGGAGGTTGAAAGCATAATGAAAGTTCAGATTACCTACTGCGGCATGTGAAACTACGCCCCGCAGGCTGCCGGTCTGGCAGCGGAATTGGAGGCGAAGTTCGGCAAGGGGAAACTGAAGATCGAACGGATCGTCGGCGAGAAGGGCATCTTTGATGTGGTTGTCGACGGCGAGCGCATCTTCAGCAAGCACGAGACGGGCGCGTTTCCGCGAATGGGCGAAATCCCGTCGATCATGGAAATGAAGGGGCTGGCGCCGTCGTAGCGGCGATTCATCGCGTGCTGCGTTTGCGAGCTGCGAGGCACATTCGGTTGGCGATGCCGCTCGTGATCGATTACGATCCGGCGCATGATCGCCGCGCGCCATGCGACGGCGCAATGAACAGGGATGTCGATTCAAATATGGCGGACTTTGACATATCGCGGGCCAGCGGCGCATGCTGCGTGACGGGGCGTGCCTTCGACGAAGATGAGACTTTCTACACGGTCGTGCTCGAAACGGAGGACGGCTTGGCGCGGCGCGACTATTCGCTCGATGCCTGGACCGGAACGCCCGAGGGCGCGCTGTGCTTCTACAAAACGCGAATGCCGCACAAGAACCAGCCGAAGCGGCGTTTCATCGACGACAGCGCGATGATCAGCTTCTTCAAGGCGTTGGGCGACACGACGCATCCGAACAAGCTGCGGTTTCGTTTTGTTCTCGCGCTGATTCTGCTGCGCAAGCGCGTGCTGAAGTATGAGCGCACGCTGCGCGAAGGCGACGCCGAAATATGGGAAATGCGCCTCGTTCGGGAGAAGTCGATGCACCGCGTCGTCAATCCGGTTCTGCGCGAAGATGAAATCGCCGGCGTCAGCGCGGAGCTGGGTTCGATCCTGCACGGTTTTGTCGTTGATGAAGTCGAAGCGAACGCCGACGGCGCGGGCGCCGATTCGGATGGCGCCCACGCATCGCGGCCCGCCGAAGCACTCTGTGAGGCCGGAGTCTCGATTGATGAGTCGCAGTCTGATGTCGAAAGGGAGTGAAGGTTTGAGCGCGCGGATGTTCATCGCGGGATGCCGTTCGCTCGCGGCCGTCACGACGATCTGCGCGGCGATGGCGATTCCCGCCGGCTGTTCGCCGAATAAGGGATCGATAAAGGGCACGCGACCATCCGGTGACAGGCCGCGCTCATTGGATGAAATTGTCTCCGAGATCAATGCCAACGCAGCGAGGCTCGATCGGGCCATCTGGTCCAGCAGCACGCGCGTCACCGCACACGTCGTCGACAAACGCAAGCGAAAGCACACGTTTAACTTTGACGGTACGCTGCTCTTCGATCGTCCGCGCAATCTTCGAATCGACCTGCGTCATGGCTTGGGCAAGCCGGTTATGCAGATCGGCTCGAACGACACATTCTATTGGTCGTGGATCGAACCTGAGATGGAGCAAATGTGGTGGGGATTGCATCGAAACGTGGGGCAGTCCTGCTCCGGCACCGCCGGCGTGCGGCCGGAGCAGATGGTCGCGGCCTTGGGTGTCGGTGGTTTGCCGGATGCACGGGACGGGCTCATCGGACCACGACTGACGAAGGGGCGTGAGTTTGATATCCTGAGCTATGCGTCGTCTGCGTCGGGCGACCGGATTGTCAGGCAATACTATGTCGATCGTCATCCGCCCTATCAGATTCGATTGATCGCCTTTCTCGATGAGAGCGGTCAGAAGGAAATGTCCGCCTATCTCGATGATTTTCGTGAGGCGTGGGAAGGCGGACCGATGATCGCCCATACCATCAGCATTTTCTGGCCCAAGGACGACGGCAAATTCACGGTCAAGATGAGGTCTGCGGTGGGCCGCACAACCGAGCAGGTCTCGGCTTCGGCGTTTGTCATGCCGACCCCCGCTGAATTGCCCGCCTCGGTGCGCCAAAACATCGAGCAGATCGACGCCGATTGCAACTGAGCCGAGGCCCTGTTGTTGACGTTGAAATTCAACTGCTGCACAAATTCGAAATCTCAATGCGGCGCGCTGATACAGTGACTCGCGCGATTCGCGCTTGGCTTGAGCGCCATATTCCGTTCTGATAGCAACCGATGCGAACGAACTGCACATCTCGACGGGCCGCCATGCTGTTCGCCGCGTGCTGCGCGCTGTGGATCGGCGCAGCCGATCTTCCGCATGCCGTCGCCCAGTCGGCTGCATGGAAGCCGGAGCGACTGTGGCTCGCCGGCAGCAAGGAACATGCATGGATCGTCGCATCTGACAAAGGGCCGGACGACGGCGTCGGCGAATTGCGGATGCTCTGGGCCGGTCGATCTGCCGCCACGGCCGATGGCATGCCGACCGGTTCGATTCATTTACAGCCTTTTAACGGCGACCCCGTGGCCGTGGCGGCCGATATCGACGGGCTGAAGATCCTCCTGTCCGACGGAACCATTTGGAATTTCTTCCACAATCGTGCGGCCGGCGTGGGTTCGCTCTGGAAGGAGCAGGCCGCTTCACTTCCGTTGGCGTGGGCCGGCGATGATTCGCAGCCTGTCATTTTCGCCGTCGTCCCGACGAGCGCTCTGCAAGGCGTCGTCGAGCCGACAACGCAGACGGCGGATTCCGACGTCCCCGGCGCCACTCGCGCGCCGACGCGTCCTGATGCCGCGCGTCCGGCATGGCTTGTTCCACAAAAGGGCAGTATGGCCGCGCCCGACAGCGCGCACACGCTCTTGATGCTTCGCCGCGGCGTTTGGCAGCGTTTCGCTATGCCCGCGATCACGGACGAAGCGGCCGAGTTCTGGCTTGCGGCCCGCAATGAGCGCGCCTATCTGTACTGGCGTGACGCGGATCGGCGCCTTCGCCATGCTGAGTTTTACGCCGGAAAGTGGAGCGCGTCGGTCGCTACGTCGTCGCGCGCCGACCTCCGCGCCGCCTGGGCCGGCAGCACGCCGAACGGACCGATCCTCGTCGCCGGCGCGGGCATGGACGCGAGCGCGTTGAAGCTGCACATCTATGCCCCTGATTCCAACGGCGACTGGCATGAGACCGGTATGGTTCGCGAAGGCGCCGACTATCTTTCGATCGACGCGGCGAGATCAAGCGTGGGGACGGCGCTCGGTCGGCTGGTCATTGCACGTTTCGATGCCGGCGGGCAGATCGAGTTTGCCTGGGGTGACGCGACCGGCAGCCCGGTCATGCGCTTCGCGCCGGTGCTGGCGCGCGTGGAATCGCAGCGCGTCGAGCCTTCATGGCGAACGATGCTCTTTCCGGTCATCGTGCTCGGCGTCATGACGGTCATGCTACTTCGCCGGCGCGATGAGGTGATGCGCCCGGCCGCGGTGCCGGCCGGCTATGCGATCGCGCCGGTCTGGAAGCGCGTGGCCGCGACGTTGTTTGACTTTGTTCCCGGAATGATCGCAGGTGTCTTCGCGACGGCACTCATGCGCGACAACCTGAACCTCGCTGATGATTTCAGCACGCTGATGGAGCAGTTTCGATCGGATCCGACGCTCGCTGATCGCCTGCTGCCGGCCCATCTGCTCATGGTCGCGGTCTATGGATTGTGGTGCATGATGTGGGAGCTGTCGACGGGCACAACGCTGGGCAAGCGGCTGTTCGGCTGTCGCGTGCTGTCCGCCGACGGCGCCGCGCCCGAGGCGCGGCAGATCATCATTCGCAATCTCATCCGCATGTTGATGGTCTCGCTGCAGGACATCGGTCTGCTCATCACGTTTCTTACGATGGTGCTGCTGACGCGCAACACGCAGCGGCTCGGCGATGTGCTCGCGAGAACGATCGTCATTCATCCCGGTCCCGCCGACGATCGCGTCATTGCGGATTCCTCGCGATCCGATGACGAGCAAAAGCCTGACGCCCCTTGAGGCGGGTGACGATTTTTCACCGGTTTTTCTTGACCGGGCCGCGCGGCGTGCCTATGGTCCATTCTGAAATCTGTTCCAGTCTCTCTGACAAGGTACCCTCGGTTTTTCACGGGAGGTGTTGTCATGTTGGGCAATTTTGCGACCTTTATTACGTATCCATGGCGGCTCATTGGCTTTCTGGTCACGTTTCCGATTCGCGTGATCTTCGGAGTTGATTTCGACTGGGGTATTCGCTGAAGGGCGATTCCCGGTCGTGAACGATTCCCGACTCTAACGCGCGTATTGATGTATGCGCGGCAGAGGGTTTGCGCGCCTTCGACGCTGCCGAAAGGGGCTGTTCATTCGGCTTCACGCTTGCGCCACGCCGTATGTATAATGGCGGTGTGTTCGCATGAAAGCCGTTAACGGCTCTTCGCGGAGGAGGTCCGCCATGCCCCAGCCATTGAAGACGCGCTCCATCAAGAAGGAACTGCTGATTCTCGCGCCCGTTGATGCCGTCTGGACGGCACTGACCGATGCCGGGGAATTGACGCGCTGGTTCCCGCTTGAGGCGTCCGTCACGCCGGGCGTCGGCGGCATCGTTCACATGTCATGGCGAAACGAGTATCAGTTCGATGCTCCCATTGCCGTGTGGGAGCCAAATCGCCGATTGCGCCTGATCCATCAGGAGCCGTCGAAGGCCGCTCGACCGGGCGAGGCCGGACTGCCCTTCGACGTGCCTTTTCAGATCGGCGTAGACTATTGTCTGGACGATCGCGCCGGTGAGACGCTCCTGCACCTTGAGCATTTCGGCTTTCCTTTGGATGAAACATGGGACGCGCAGTACGCCAGTTGCGAATCCGGCTGGGACTTCCAGTTTCAGGGTCTCAAGCTCTACCTTGAACGCCATCGAGGCACGCCGCGCGCCTGCGTCGTCAGCCGCGCGATGATTCCGCACATAGCGGTGAAAGACGCATGGGCCGCGTTGTGGAGCGCGAATGGGCTGATGGCCGTTGAGCATCCCGCGCCGTCGCAGCCGGGCCGGCGATATGCCATGACCACGTCATCCGGCGATCGAATCGAAGGCGTCGTCAGGCGTCTCGACCCACCGCGCGACTTTACGGCGACGGCGACCAATCTCAACGACGCATGGATGCGCGTGCAGATGGATGACCTGCCGCTGTTTAACAAACGCGACGTGACGATCTGGATGTCGACTTACGCCCTGCCTGAATCGCGCGTGCGCTCTCTGCAGCAACATTTTGATGAGATGCTTGCCCGCCTCTTTGCCCACCCCGGCGAATCGCGGCGGCTCCCCGCCGCGCGCGGCAGACACGCCGTTCGCACGGCGGATCATCCGCGGAAGACGGTCGCGGCGTCTACGAAGCAGAGCTTGTTGCCGAAGAGATCGCGCACGTAAAACGACCGCTCGCCCCATGGCCGTGTGGCGATCTCACCGGCCGGATCGCCGTGAACGTCGTCGTCTTCAAATGTGCCGTCGGCGGTGCGACACGCCGCGTACGTGGCTTCGAGATCATCCACGGCGATGTATATCCACTCCGGCAGCGGCGCGGCGCCGTAGCCGTCGCCATCGGCCCGCGGGTCGAAACAGGCGAGAATCACGCCGCCGCAGTCAAAGTAATGCCTCCCCGGCGAAACGCGGATGCCCACTTGGCCGAGCACGACACAGTAGAAGCCGGCGGCTTTCTCGATGTCGGCCACAGGAACGATGACGCGAAATATCCTCGGCAAGTGGAATCCTCCGATTTTGAACGGCTTGGGCGTCTGTATTTCAACCGTTCGCAGCCTTTTACTCAAACTACCGGCCGACTTCCCCTGCCTTTGCCGGATATGATCGAAAAACGGGCCGCCCCAGCACTCGTTTTCCGTTGCGGCATTGCCTGGGACGCCGTGAGTAGGGCATCAAAAAAAAGCGCCGACGCGCCCCTTCATATCTGAAGGAGCTTGGTATAATCCTCGGTAGTTTGGACCATCAGTATCATAAAAGGAGCAAGCCATGCGAATAGACGACAAACGTGCGAAGTTTGACCAGATCACCCGATCGGAAACGGTCAAGTACGACCAGTGGAAGCACGACGTTCCGCGCGTCGGATTCTACGCCGCGAACCAGAATCTCGGCGATGCCAACCCGGAGAAGCTCGGTTCGACCTGGCGGCTTCGCCTCGGCGGACGCAATCGCATCTGCTGCACGGTCGAAGGCGATCTCGTCAAGGTGATCGTCGTCGGCAATCCGCGCCGGCATTGAACCATCGAGCGATTTCGCGGCGCGAAACAGCGGTGAGGCGGCGTCGAAGCTCGAATACGGTCATCGCAGGCCGATTCCTCGCGACCATCGATGTCGCGAATTACAACCTGTCAGGAGCAAACCACGATGTCCTCGCGACGTGAGTTTCTCGGCGAGCTGACCGCGATCGGCGGTCTGGCGGCGTTTTCCGGTCTGGCTTTACTGCCTGATGGTGTCGGTCCTTCGCGTGCTTCGGCGGGCGATCCGTCGGCCGCGCCGCCGGCGGAATATGAACTGCCACCACTGCCGTACGACTACGACGCGCTCGAGCCGCACATCGACGCCCAGACGATGCGCATCCACCACGATCTGCACCACGCCGGCTACACCAAGGGCCTCAATGCGGCCCTGAAGAAGCTGGAGGAAGTTCGCAGCACCGGCGATTTTTCAAACATCCAGCAGCTATCGCGCCTGCTCGCCTTTCATGCCGGCGGATATTTCAACCACATCGTCTTCTGGGACAACATGGCCCCGAGCGGCAAGGGCGGCGGCGGCGATCCCGACGGTGTGTTAGCGAAGCACCTGACGCGCGACTTCGGCGGTGTCGATAAGTTTCGAGCGCATTTCACGGCCGCGACCAACGCCGTCGAAGGCAACGGCTGGGGCGTGCTGGGCTATCATCCGGCGCTCAAGCGCCTCGTCGTGATGACCATGATGAATCAGCAGGATCTCGTCACGACCGGCCTCGTGCCGCTGCTGATGTGCGATGTGTGGGAGCATGCGTACTATCTGAAATATCAGAACAAGCGCGGCGACTATGTGGCGGCCTGGTGGAATGTCGTGAATTGGAAGGACGTGGCTCGCCGTCATGAGGCTGCGCTGCGAATCGGTTGACGCATCTCACACGGAGCCCGGCGCGCCTTGCATCGCGAGGTGGCGTCATCGCCCGGCATGCGGCCGTTTGAAGATCGTTCGATCGTTCAGCGGCCGGTCCATTTGAATCAGCTCATATCCACCCGGCAGCGGTGTTCGATACTGTACGCGCTCGGGATGTTCGTGCATCGCGCGGCGCAGCTTCGGCCAGAGAAATCGCTTCGTCTCCGGCGGCGTCTCGCCCGGCCAGCCGCCCTTGATCCAGTCCCATGTGCGATCGACTTCGGCCGTTTGTACGAGGTAGGCGGTCGGTCCTTCGCGCGGCATGGTGGGATGGTACTTTCCGAGCCTCGGCCAGAACGATTCAAACTCGATCGTCCGGCATTGCTGCTGCGTTAAATACGACAACAAGTGCGCGTCAAGCGGCTCGGCCACGACAGGATCGGCGTTCAGCGCGACGAGTCGATCCGCGACCGGCCGCAGCGGATGCGGCGCGCCGAGCTGCTGGTGCATTGTCCACTGCCCGACGGCCCATGCGGCGCATAGCACGATGGGTACAGTTTTTGCGGCATGTTTGAATCTCTCTGAGACGAACGCCGCGGCGATCAGCCCTGGCACAAACACCCACGCCGGCACCAGATAGCGAATCGTCGTAAAATCGAGCGTGCATCCGCCAAGGACGTACAGCCCTGAAGTCGTCGCCACGGCCAGTATCAGAAACACGGCGGCCGGATAGTGCGTTGCTTCCAATCGAAGCAAGCGGCCCAGCGCCGCGCGATAATGATGAATGACAATCATGGCCAGCGATGCGATGCAGCCGATCGCCAGCCAACTTGCGGCGACCGTGAGTGCCGAATCCATGACGCTCAGCGGCGCTGTCACCGTGTCGCGACCGACGCCGACCAGTTGCAGAAACGGCCGCGCGTCCGCGCCGAACAGCAGCGGCAGCCCCCGCAGGAAATAGAACAATGTGTCGCCGGCCATCCACAACGGCCGGAAGCCCAGCGGCAGTGACGGATCCATCGCGCGCGATCCGATGGCCGCTTGCAGGGTGTAGAGCAAGGCCGGCCCCATGCCGACGACGACGCCAAGCAGCATGGCGGAATGGCGCATCGCCAGTTCGCGACAGATCGGGATCAGGCGCGTTCGTCGATGAATCCATGCCAGCGCGCCGGCGCCCGCCAGCGCGATCACACCGATCGCAGCGGGCTTCGGCAACAGTCCGAGCAGTAAGGCGCTGTGTACTTTGTGATCCGCCACCCAGACCGACCACGTCAGGTTCAACAAGAGCACCGCTGTCAGTGCGACCACCGGCAGTGTCGCGCGCCCGAGCCAATTTGAGAGCAGGTCAATCATCGGACCTGATTGCGCATGGCTTCTTGCGGCGGCCAGCGGTCGGTTAAACAGTGCGTGCAGCACGATTGGCACGATGAAGACGACGATGGCCGGATTCAGCCAGAGACCGGAGCCGATCAAAAGCCCGAAGATCGCCCCGCGCCCATGCAATTTACGCGCGTGCTGACGCGCTTCGCCGACATACCATTCCGAATAGGCCCACGTCAGCAGCGTGCCCCACAGCAGTATCTCGATGTACGCTCCGCGCGCCGAAATCGACCACTGCATGAACATCGGCGAGCAACTGATCAGCGCCGCCGCGCCGATCAATCCGCCGCGCCGACTGAACCAGCGCGTCAGCATAAGAAACTGCGCGGCGGCCATTGCCGCGAGAAACAGCGCCGGCCCGGCGCGAAGCGCGTGGATCGGGTTCGAAAATAGCGGCGAGATCGCCGCGATGACATAGGCCTCCAGTGCGCCCATGTATCGCTGGCCGTAGAAGTAGATCGGAAAGTGGTGTCCGTCGGCGATGTCCTGGGCCATGAGTCCGACGATCGCTTCGTCAGAATGGAGCAGTGTTTCGCCCTTGGCGATGAACGGCGCTCGCGCCGCGAGCGCTGCGATGAAGATCGTCGCGGCAAGCAGCGCGTCAACGCGCGACAACGGATGGCGCGTCCACGTTTCCCGCGCAGTCGGCGCGGGCTGTGAATACGTCTCAAAGGTAATGATGGAAACATCGCGATCAGCCGCATCGCCGATCGGCGCCAGAGTGGCGGGTGACCGCGCGGCGCGGTGGTCCGTGATGCCGATGTCCTGGCATTTCCCGGTCATGCGATCCCCCATTCGCCTTTACAGACCACCCATCTAAGCTGTGGCGCTGCCGTCTCGCCTGTGTTCGCACCGCCGAGACGGCAGCGCCACAGTTCATCTTGATGGTCTTTAAGACAGTTTCCCGCTGCGAAGGATCGCAACGACCAGCCAGACCGCGATAACCGACGCCAGCGCGTACGCCGCCAGGCCGAAGTAGCGAATCTGCACGCCGAATATCGCCACGCTCGACTCCATCGACAGCAGCATCGAGCCGCCCATGATCGTCGCCGCCATGATGATCGACAGCGCCAGCCGGTTGCTCGATCGATCCAGCTCGCTTGCCAGATAATCGAGGTTTTCGTGCCGAATATTGACCTGAAACCGGCCCCGTCCGATACCGCGGATCAACTCGCGCAGCAGGCGCGGCCCGTCGCGGAGAATCCCCCCGAGATGCCATGCGGTCATGCCCGCCATGCGCAGCAGGCGCTTCGACGACAGCCGTTCCCGGACCATGCCCGACAGCTTTGGCTTAAGCAGTTCGATCAGATTGAAATCCGGATCAAGCTGTAGAATCACGCCCGAAATGATCGCCAGCGACTTGAACATCGCCACGAAGTCGCGCGGCAGCGTCACATCGTGCCGGCGGACGGTCTCGATCAGCTCGCGGAAGATCGTTGACATGTCCAGCCGTTGAAGCGGTAGACCGTAATACTTCTCCAGATAGAGCCGCAGATCGCGCGTCAGCGCGAGGCGGTCGGTATTCGGACCGAGCGCGTCCACCTCGGACAGGATGTCGATCACGATGTCTACGTCCTTGCGCACGGCCGCGACGATGCCGACGACGAGCTTGTCGATCATGTCGTCGCTCATCTGACCGACCATGCCGAAGTCGATCAGTACCAGCCCGTCCGGCGGGCTGATGCGCAAGTTGCCCGGATGCGGATCGGCGTGGAACAGTCCCGTGTCGAAGAACTGTTTGACAAAGCACTCTCCGATGTGCCGGGCCAGCTCGCGCCGATCGATCGACGGGCCTTCGCCCTCCACGACTTCGCGAAACGACAGGCCTTCCATGTATTCCAGCGTCAGCGTGCTCGGACCGGTGAGGTCCCAACGGACCATCGGTGTTCGCACGTGCGGATCGTCTTTGAAGGCCTCGTGAAACCGCGCCGTCGAAGACGCCTCGTTTACGAAGTCCAACTCGCGCTCCAGCGCTCGGGTGAATTCATCCACGAGCAGTTTCGGACGAAACGGGCGCAGCTCCGGAAAGAAATACTCCGCCTGCTCCGCGAGAAACTTCAGCACGTACATATCGAGTCGGATCGTATGGTCGATTCCCGGCCGCTTGATCTTCACGACGACCTGCTGCCCGTCAAGCGTCACGGCGCGATGGGCCTGAGCGATCGACCCGCTGGCGAACGGCTTCTCGTCAAATTCGCTGAAGGCCTCGCTGACCGAGAGGCCTGTGTCCTTGCGGAAGATGCGCTTTGATTGCTCCGGCGGGAAGGGCGGACAGTCGGCCTGCAAGTGCTCGAGCGCCGCGAGAATCTGGGTGGGCAGGATGTCGGCGCGCGTCGAGGCGATCTGGCCGAGCTTGATGAATGTCGGTCCGAGTTCCTCGCAGACGCGCACGAGCCGGCGGCCAATCGATTCAAGCGGATCGATTTCTTCGAGTTCTGTTTCCTGCTTCTGTCTGCGAAACAGGCGCGACGTGGGCAGATAGCCGCCGAGTTGCAGTCGATCGACGAAGTGGCCGAAGCCATGCTTCGAGAGAACCTGGGCGATGACCCGCAGGCGGGCGAAGGTTCGAACCGTTCTCGGAAGCGTCGCGATCGACATGCGTGGCCAAGGGCGCGCGGCCGATCCTGGCGAGGGACCTCCGCGCGTCGTCATTCTAAATCGAGCCGAATCGCGGGGCCATTCAGCTTTTCAACGCGCAGAGCGCGAGAAGCCGCCGCGCGTCCGAGAATAATGCCGTACTAATGCATGTCATGACAGCGCCATTCTCACTCAATCTCCACGTTCCGAAGGGGCAATCGCCGGGTCTCCAGAGTGCGAGTCGAAACGTGTGATGGCATCGTACGACCAGGCATCCGAATTTCCCCTGATGCCATCGTCACGCCAGTCGTGTTGATAGGGTATGCGATCCACTCAACAACGATTGCCACTCTCGAATGTTTGGCATTGCGAAAAGGCGGCGTTAGGATGCCGCCCTTTACAAACTACCTGTTGGATGGCCCTTTTCGTTGTCGCATAGTTCGCTTCGTCGCAAAGCGACCAACGATTCTTGGGGGAAGAAGGTGCGTTGCGTGAGATGCACTTTTCAGAGGATCAAACCAAGGAGATTGCGTCATGGTCAAATCCGGCAAGCTTGTCGTCATGTGCATGCTCATTCTGATCGCCGGGGGCAGCGAATGCCCGGAACCGGTCGATAACGACAACTCGGGCAACATGAATACAAATTCGAACTCGAATGCAAACGACAACACGAACGGCGCCACTTACCACACGCTCACGTTAACGCTTCAGAGTGCCGATCCGAACAATTTTCTGATGCAAGTCTATGTGTTCATCGACGATATACCGCTGAACCGATCCAACGCGCCTTACAGCGTGACCACGCCGCACGTCCGTGTGATCGCGAATGGCCCAGGAGGGGAGGAACGCGATGTACTTGTCGAAAACGGTCGATGGGTCACGCTCGTGGCATTCGACGGGTTGAAAAGCTACTTGACGACCGGCACAACTGCGGGCGTGCCCGACGTGCCGGAAGCGGTCGAGTTTGTCGCATTTGGGGGTGATATCGCCGTTGGCGATCTGGGCAACTTCGGCGAAGCTTCGTTTCTGATGAATGGCGACCGGAGCATCACCGCGCATTACCAACCGATGCCGTGGATCGACCTGCAGAACAAGCCGGCCCAGGAAGCACCCCAATTCCGCGTCGGCGCCATTCTCGGCCTGCTCGAGGTTTCCGACTTTCTGACGTTTCCAGGGGAGTCCGGTCCATTCGATTCAAATTTCGGCTATCAGGGGCGTATTGTGGGATACGTTCGAACCAGCTCAAAGCTGACGCTCGAGCCAAACCCGGCGTCGGACCCTGATCTCATCTTCCTCGGCTGGTCCGGTGATTGCGGTGGAACGATTTGCGTTATGACGGCGGGAGAAGAGTTCGAGGCGACGTCGACTTGGGAAGAGCCATGATGCAATAAGACGAACGGCACGACTTGTCATACTGAGAGCCGGGCCGGATTGTGTCCGGCGGATGGCACAAGGGTTTGCTGCCGCCCGCGTCTACTTTCCTTCATACGCCGCGTCCAGAATCTTGTCGATGATCACCGTCTGGTTTAGCCGCCAGCGCGGCACGGCGCGGCCGTTGATGTAGATTGTCGGGATGCCGCCGCGGTAGAGCAGCGAAAACGTCGCCGTCGCCGAGGGCTTGGCCGCCTTGCAGTCCTCTTCGATGGCCGCGGCCACCTGCCCGTCCAGCAGGGCCGCGGCAAAGGCGCCGCCGTCCATGCCCATGCTTGATGCCGCCGCGATGACACTTTGCTCGGTGACCGCTTTCTGGTTTGTCATCAGCCATTCGTGCATCAGCCAGAAGGCGTCAATCCCGCCGAGCTGGCCGGCCGCTTCGGCGGCGCGCGCCGCCACGCAGGACTGTTCAAACGCCGTCCGCGAAACGACGCTGTTACACGCCTGATTAAACGGGAAATGGCGATAGGCATAACTCACGTCGGGCTTGCCCTCCATCCACTTGCGAATTTCGGCATCGGCCACGGGCGACCACTGCTCCTGATAGTCGGCCCACATGACGATCTGAACGCGGGCATCAGCCGGTCCGCGCAGCCAAGGCGTCGAATCGGCCGGCAGTCGGCGCTGAAATTCCTCGCGCCAGTCGCCGATGCACGTCTCGATGGCCGTCGGCTTTTCGTCGGCCTCGGCCGTGAGGGCAGGCAGATTCTGTGCGAGCAGCACGTTGACGGAGTCGCGCAGTTTGTTGGCGTTGGCCTCGAAGACGCCGCGCAAATGAACGCCGTTGATGAAGATCATCGGCGTGAAGAAGACGCCGACCTCCATGGCTTCGTTGCAGTCTTCCTGCACCAGTGCCAGTGTCTGCGGACTCATCATGATCTGCGTAAACTCGCGCGGATCATATCCAAACGCCGCAAGGCCGGCGTTCAATTCGGCGTCCGTGAATGCGCCTTTTCGATCAAACAGCCAGTGGTGCATTTCCCAGAAGCCCTCACTGCCGCGCAGCAGTCCGGCCGTTTCAGCGGCGCGCGCCGCCCAGCAGGCGTTGGCGTGGAGGGTTCGCGACATATGGCTGTTGCACGATTGATCCATCGGAAAGTGCTTAACCGACAGCGATACGTCGTCGCGCTCGGCGAGAATCTGCCGCGCCACGGCCTCGACGGCGCGGCAGTCGGGGCACTGATAGTCCGTGATCATGAGCATGCGCACCGGCGCGGCTTCCGGTCCGGTGCGATAGCGCCCGGTAAACGGCTCGCGCTTGGGCTGCACGGCAACGGGCTGCGCGCCGGTCGGCGATGAAGCGCCGTTCGTGCCGGCGTCGGTGACCGTCGTCGGGCCGTCGGCGCCTTTCTGCTGGGAGACGGCGATGATCTTCTGCATATCCTCCTGCCGCTGGCGATCCTGCTCGGCGCTGATCTCGCCGGTATGGGCCTTGTCCGCGGCGAACATCGCGCCGGATGCCACAATGAAGACACCAGCGACCGCCCCGATGCCGCGCATCGAAGCCGCCGTCGGCAGACGGCCGAACTCGACAATCGCCCAGAAGCCGAAGTTTGCCAGATGGGTCACGAAGCAATATGCGCAGAAGTGGCCTTCCGCGATCATCAGCCCGATGAACATCATCGACATGACCGCGCCGAGTCGCACGAGATGTCGAAACGCATCCGCCACGCCGCCGCGCGACATCATCCATGCGAGCAGCAGACCGGCGAAATAAGCCAGCCCGACAAACGAAACGGGATACGACGTGCCCGGCACCTTGCCCCACTTGCCGCGCGTGACTTCGGCGCAGCCGCCGCCTTCGTGACAACCGGGAAGCGACGCCAGACCGAAGTGATCGATCACGAGCATCACCGTCATGATGACCGCCAGCGCGAGGCACGCCGCGCCGCCGACGAAGGCCCCTGCGCTGATGCCGCCCGGTCCCGACGGTGATGTCGGCATGCGCGGCATCTGCGGTTGTGCAGGCTTGTTGGCGGCTCTGTTCAGCGTGCCGGCGGTGACGCCGCCGCTGTTTTCGGCGTTCTGTCCGGCCGCGCCGGAGTTTTTTCGATCGCCGCTCTTGTTCTTTGAATTCTTGCCCATGTTGTTGTTTTCCGATTGAGGCTTCCGCGTTCCGCGGTTTCTGAATTGACGATGGTTCTTGCATTCACCGGCGAAAGCGCCGGCTGCGTCAGGCGGCGTTCTCGGCCGATAGCGCGGGGATCAGATCATTCACGACATGAGCGTCGCAGTATGCGCCCTTTCGCACAAGGTAGAGGCAGCACTGCTCGATCTGCACGTCGTCCAGCCCCGCCTTTGATAATATCCGGCGAGTCGCCTCGAACGACACGCCCGACGGTTCTTCATCTTCTGCGTTATCGAAGTATGCGCCGAGCTTTTTGAAATAGCCGGCGTCCAA
>CAZRFP010000026.1:0-33837 GCA_964599535.1 uncultured Planctomycetaceae bacterium | reverse complement strand
GTGCGGCGACGGGGCCAGTGGCGGAGAGATGTCCCCGCGCCCGTGGGGGTGAACCGATGCTGTCGTTCCCTACACGACGCTCTTCCGAGTTGTCCCCACGCACGTGGGGGTGAACCGCTAGGAATTCGTCCACTTCCGGATAGTCGAGTAGATGTCCCCACGCACGTGGGGGTGAACCGAATTGCCTCTTTCCCGTTAGTTAAGATGCACGGATGTCCCCACGCACGTGGGGGTGAACCGTGGCTGCCGCGCCCCTGGAGGGGAAAGGAGCCGATGTCCCCACGCACGTGGGGGTGAACCGGACGACTTTTTGCGACGTAGCAACCTGGCCGGGGGTCGCGACACTTGTCGCAAAATTGACCGGCCCACAAGGGCTTCCAAGAGCATTGCCCACGAGTGGTGTTAGAGATTGGCAACCCAGGAGCGGCCCTATAATCCAGCGTGAAGGTTGTAGCCGATGAACATTGAAGTGCAGATTTTGACTTGACAATGCCGAGCTTGGTAGAATAACGTCCGTCGCGTCAGCCCCCTCTTCGTAGGGACCTTGGTATGAGGCACGCCGAACATGATTATTTGTGAACAGTATGCCAAATCGCCACTGAGCGACCGTCACCTCGAGTCGATTGCTGATTATCACCAACGGAGAGCAACCGTCCTTCGCTGGGCGGAAGCAAATCGTTCTGAGATTTTCCAAAAAGATGACAAGTCAAAGGAGGTCGCCCTCGTCCTCGGCTGTTCACTCGACGAGGTTCTTTTTTTCCCCGACGAGGCTGCGGCTGATCAGCACCTCTGCAAGCTGAGTGTCGACCAGCAAAACACCGCGGTGATGCAGTATCGAGACGCCGACGAGGCTATCCTGATCTTATGATCGTTCATGGTGAGTGGGTCGGGCCCAGAAATCTAAAGCGACCGGTGATCCAAGCGACCTTTGTCCATGAGAGATTAGGACGACAGGGTTTGCTGGAATTCGTTGTGGACACAGCCGCCGATCGCACGGTGATCCTGCGCCGATTCCAAAAGCAAATCCCAATCCGAGATTACGAACTAAACCCGGTGGATCGACCGATTCCTACGATTGCTGGACTGATGAATTTTAGCTACCTGTCGCATTGCACGCTCGTTTTTGTGGGAAAAAACGGGGAGACCTTTCCCGTAAAAGACCTGCACATCCACTTCAACCCCGTGTTTCCAAAGCCGAAGCTCTTCGGGATATTCCCGCGTCGCGGCGGGCGACAACCGCAAGCACACAGCCAACGATACAACATCCTCGGGCGCGACGTGTTGAGTAAGTACGCCTTCGGTTGCTGCAATCCGGAGGATGTCCTATTCCTTACGAAGCATACAACCCAATACGCGAATGCGTTTAAAGATCTCTTTTGACGGACGCCTCCTTGAGAGGTGGGCCTGTTTGATGGACACCGGCTGTACAAACCCTCGGAACTTGTCAATAATATCCGAGGTTTTGTATGGCCACCCCCAGCCTCAAAAAACGAGTGATTCTTGCTCTTGCCCGGAGCCAGGGAGTCATCCGTCCGCGTGACGCCGAGCAAAACGGCATAGCCCGCCGCCTCGTGTATGAACTTGTCGCTGAGGGTCAACTCATCCAGTCCGGGCGAGGACTTTATCGACTCCCCCATGGACAGTTCACCGCCAACCACTCACTTGCCGAAGTCGCCAAACAGGTACCCAACGGCGTAGTTTGTCTGCTCTCGGCACTTCGGTTTTACGAACTGACCACCGAACTACCCGCCGAAGTCTGGATTGCACTCCCGCCCAAGGCTTGGGCTCCGAAGGTGAAGCAGCCTGTTCTTCGCGTGGTTCGCTTCTCTGGCGAGGCACTCAGTCGCGGCGTTGAGGTTCGTACCGTCGAGGGAGTTTCCATTCGGATTTTCGACATCGCAAAGACCATCGCCGACTGTTTCAAGTTCCGAAACAAGATCGGCACCGCAGTCGCGGTGGAAGCCCTGCGTGAAGCGTGGCGAAAACACCGCATCAAGGCCGACGACCTTTGGCGATACGCCAAAATATGCCGCGTCACGAACGTCATCCGGCCCTATCTGGAGACGCTCTGATGGCCCGTCCACCGAAGAACATCGCCGCGTCCGTGCGAGCCAAACTCGCAAACATCTCCGGGGTGACGGGCGACGATTTCAATCTTCTGCTCGTTCGATTCGCCGCAGAGCGGCTCCTATATCGCCTCGCAGAATCGAAACACGCGAAGTCATTCGTGCTGAAGGGCGCGATGCTGTTCACGGCATGGGGTGGCCCGAGACACCGAGCCACCCGCGACGTAGATTTATTGGGCTACGGTGATGCGACCCCAAATCGCTTGATCAGGCTGTTTCGTGAAGTTTGCGTCATCGACGTTACTGACGACGGCATTCGGTTTCAAGAAGCGACCGTCGAGGCTGAGGAGATTCGTGGCGTAGATGAATACGGCGGCATCCGCGTGACATTGCGAGCGAAACTCGGAGACGCCGTCGTCCCGGTTCAGATCGATATCGGCTTCGGCGACGTGCTCACACCGCCAGCAGTGTCAATCGAGTTCCCGACGTTGCTTGAGATGCCAGCCCCCAAGCTCCGGGCTTATCCGAAAGAGACAGTTATCGCTGAAAAGACCGAAGCCATCGTCAAGCTCGGCATGATCAACTCTCGCTTCAAAGACTATTTTGACATTCGGCAACTTATCCTTACGCAGCCTTTTGACGGAAAGCTGTTGCTCAAAGCGGTACGGGCGACGTTTGCGCGGAGGGGAACCGCCATACCGGAATTGTTACCGGTCGGTCTGACCGACGAATTCGCGACCGATGCGGAAAAGCAAAAACAATGGCAGGCCTTCTGTAACAAGAGCCGTATCGTCGAGACCGGCGTCACGCTTGTACAAGTCGTGGAGCAGGTCAGACAGTTCATCGCTCCGATCCTTGCCGCGGCGAGAACTGACGCGAAATTCCACGCGACTTGGTCAATACAGGGTCCGTGGCTCGAATGACGCCAGCATTCCGGTCGGACGAGTCGGCGGTGCCGGGCGACTCTAGTGTCGTCGTCGCCAAGGTCAGGAATCACTTAAGGTCAGCCCGGGAAAAGGCGGCGCCGAGATCGCGATCTCATTGAAATCGTGCAGCTACCAGGAAGCACGTCGCTGGGACGCTCACTCCCCCTTGACACTCCGACACGTCCTGTCTTGAATCCCCCTCACCGTGCCACAGAGGCCGCTCGTCCGGCCGGGAAGGAATCTGCGAATGGTCAGCCGGATAGAGGTGGAGCGGTTCGACGCCGTAAGCGAGGACGGCTCCTATCGAACGATGATCGTCGTCTACGCGGAGCAGCATCCCGCCGAGAGCATGGACAACACGGTCGCTGCCCAGGCCGACCATCAACGCCACTTCGTGACGGCCGATGGATTCATGTGCCGGCAGACGGATGAGTCTGGCGCGTATCTCGTCATTGCGACGGGGATGAAGTTGCTACGCCTTTGAGTTCCACAGGCGAAGATACGGCTCGGCATAATCCGCAAAGCGCTCTCGCAAGAACAGCACTTCGTCGGCGGTAAGCTTCCAGCCCGAACAAACCGAGCAGCGCTCCGGATCAAGCTTGCAACAGAAAACGTGCTTCATGGCATCACAGGCAGCTCTAAGCTGTCGATATCGCATTGCGCGTTCGGCTTCGCTAATGGGCTTGGCGCCATCAAACAGCCACGGTCCGAGCAAGGGAGCGCCGACTTCGTCAAGCCATCGCCGAATGAGCTTCTCTGCACGATCGCGACACCGAGCTTCGTGCTCCGGATCCGCGCATCTCCCTTCGTCAGAGATCTGCAAATCCTCATCGATATCACCTACGTTGTTTTCTTTTATCGCATTCCGGCACGCGGTTCCACGAACGTACCAGCTTGTTGACACCAACCATCGGTGTACATCTTCGATGTTTGCATCGTCGCGCATTTTTGGATTAACCCGCAAGAAGCGAACGAAGGCATCGTGTGTAGAGTCTTCTTCATCGAACGAGCCACGCCTGACATGCCAGTGCATTCGACACAGCGAGTTTCTGATACCTTGTATCTGGTCTCTGTTTTCGCGCAAGAGATCGGCGCCGGAGCGACCCGGCGCCGCATCGGGGCGATTCTCATGTTCTTTATGCTCAGCCTTCGTCGTCTCGGTCGGCTGATTCGATTGGTCCTGATCGGTGCGAGGCTTCTGTCGAGCGGACATGCTGCGGCTCCATTCCCCCGAATTGGGCGAGCCACTCAGCCAGGACGAGCAGGGGGATTGTGTCCGCTTCGGTCATGCGAGCGCCAAGATGGCGCTTTGCCGCATGTACAAATTCCCCCCTGATTCCGAAACCATGCTTTAGCAGTGCCTTCAGGTAAAGCTCAACAAGTTCGGCCCCTGCATCCGCACCTTCGCGACCCAATCCACCCAAGCCGAAGTCCATTTCGCCGATAGCCGGCACATCGGGATTTCGGTTTGGCACTTCGTTCTCAACGACATTCAGTACCACGCTTCCGCTCGTTGCCTGCTTCTCTTCGCTCCGATGACGTTGTTCCTTTGCACAGACTGCTGGATTTAGATTTTCGCCGGCGCGACTCGCCGGCATAGAAATGGGGAATGGCAGCCGCCATTCGTGGTGATGCGACCGCTGGAAGCCAACTTCGCAGAGGTCTTGTTTTTTCCTTTGGAATCTCTCCGACACACGTGACACCTCCATAGATTATAGGATGCACTCGCGCTAACCGGCGACCGGCTTGTCAGGTTTGACAAGACCGGCCGTCGGCCGAGCGGGAGGTGGACATTACTGCCGGTCGACCTTCTTGGTCACGCGGCCGGCCAGGAACACGAAAATGGTGAACGCGATGAACCCAAAGAAGAACGGGAAGAACGATCCGAAATCCGAGAAAAAACTTGACATCATTTGCTCTCCATTGACCCCGGTTTAATTCCCGCATCCGCAGAGGGGTGTGCCTGCGGTGCGTTCGTACATAAATAACACCGCTCGAGATTCAGCGTGCGCACGGTTTTTTTGTTTTTTTTCCGGGGCTGTCTTCGACCGGGCAAAAGAATCCTGCAGCCAGACCACCTATACCCGCCGCCCTGAGACCCGTCGGCGGCTCCGGCGGGCGGAAGAGATGCGCGTTCTGTCGGGCTTCCCCGGAAAGTGGTTCTCGAGTTCGGCGAGCGTCACGATCAACTGCGGGCCGTCACCATCTTCGAAATCCTTCTGGCCGCACGACACCATGCTCGTATTATCTGATTCGTCGCTGGAGAACAGCATGAATCGCCAGCGCGCCGGGTTTGTGCGCGGGTAATTCTGCAAGATCGGCGTCACGTCCAGGTCAATCTCGCCGAAGACCTCGGGCCAAGGAAGCGTCACCATCGGCGTAAGAAAATCCACCATCCCCGGATCAAACGTCTGTGCCGTCAACTGGTAGTCGGAACCCGGCCAGATTGTCACGCCGTCGGGTGAATCTCGATTCACCACGTCTTCGTCGAAATCACTGGTCTGCTCCAGCGCCACAATGCACAGCAGAGCCGGCTCCTTCGCGAAGCCATCAACAACGCCGCCCGCGGCACGAAGCCTGAGGACGGCCTGCTCGATCGCGCCTGCGATAGCGTCGAACGCGCATAGGAATCGATAGCCCTTTGTCGTGGCGCTGCCGATCAAACCATCGTTGTCACGGCCAAGGCTATCGCGGGAATCGCTACTGATGGTCGCGTCCTGGAATACATCGATGATGATTGGATCAGCCATCGATTACCTCGGCCGGCCGAGCGACGAAACGCGCCGGCGGCTGGTTCGGGCTGAGGATATCCGCGTCCCAAGGCGTTCCGCCGGCGGTGGCGGCGGCTCGTATTCGACGCGGAGGAAGGGTCGCTGTGGGCTGGTCCCGTGCGTGCGGGACGAGAATTCGAAGTAGGCGTTGGAACTCTCGTTCACTTTGCGGCCGAGAATCTTCAGCGGCCGGCCGGCCGCATACGCGCGCTGAGCCAGCAGTGTGACCGGCGACACATGCCAGCCGCCGCTGCTAACAGGCATGTTGATTGTTGGCGATTCAACGACATCCTCATAGTCGCCACCCAAAGTGTTCCAATTCAGCGCCGTGGCCTTGATGTTCCAGGTTGCCTGGCCTTCGACCCAGTCGAACACGTCCGTAGAGAGCAGCTCATACCATCGATACACAGGCGTGCTTGTGAGCACCGAATTCGTGACCCATAGGTGGAGTTCGGCGTTCACGATGACCTGGTCAGCCGGAATCGATGCGAGTGACACATCTAAGATGGCGCGACGGGTAATTGCCGGAAGTGTCACGAAGTTGCCCTGGCCGAGCCGCACAGCCGTGGAGTTTCCAAACGCCGTCGTCGGATTAGATTCCTCGAGGAATGTGTCTTTTGAGATGTTGATGTCAACGGAGGGCATTGCTCACGCCGCAGCCCTCTCCGGCACTCGTGCCTTCTCGCGCCGGCACTTGCGACAGGCCGGACGCTCTAGCCAGAGCGTCACCATGTCAGCGCCATCGCGGGCGAGCGCAATGACGACCAGCGCCTCGATCAGTTGCACCATGCGCCGCGTCTCCTGGCGATCCCCGCTGATCGTGATGCCCGCCCAGATCAGCAGCACGAGCGACCCCGCCCCCGCCGCCGTCGTCGTCTGCCAATTGATGTTCAATCCGCCGGTCTGATCGCTCGACGGGCTGGCCTCCCGCTCGCCGGCCTCGTGGGTGCTGTCGGCGATGGCGAGGCCCGCCTGCTGGTTGGCGGCCGTTCCGCTGGCCGCCCCCTCGCCCCCGCCAAGCGAAGACGCCTGCCGCCCGGTCGACAGGCACGCCGGAACGCACAACGCCAGAATCCCGATGATCAGCAGCACGTGCCGCATGGTTGCCACCAACAAAAAAGGCCTGCCCCGGTCCGTGGCCTGGCCACGGCCGGGACGCTCGTTCATCACGTCACAACAATTTACTACGGCGTTTCCGCCGGCGGTTCCGTCTCCTGCCCGCCCGTCGTCAGGCTTCCCCCGCCGATCGGCGTGTCAATCGTGACATTCGCGCCACGAAGCGGCGCCATCGCCTGCGCCAGCCAGGCTGCGAATCCCTGCATCACCGCGTCCGTGATCTGCCGCGACATCTCCATCTGCGCCACGTTCGCGGTACGAACGCTGCTGGCATTCGCGACAAACTTCAGGTCCGTCACCCGCCACTCGGTACCGGCGGCGGTCTTTCCGCTGAACTCGCCCAGCGAAATGTCCGTGTCGGTCGAATTATGCACGGTCACGGTGCGCGACAACGGATTGATCTTCACGACCGTTTCGGGTTTCGCCTGGCTCCAGAGCGGCTGCACACCTGCCTGGCAGCCTACGGCCAGCAGCCCGCCGGCGAGAATGCACGCCGTAAAAAACACCGTCTCAACGCCGCGTTTCATGGTCGTTCTCCCGCTGAAAAAAGCCGCGCGCGAAGCGACACTCCGCGCGCGGGCCGCAATCACGCCGATCCCGGAATCCGCCTGAATTCCCCGCCGACGCTGGTCTGCAAAAAACACGATTCCCCGCCGAAAACCGGGAATCCGGCCCCAAAAATAATCTGAAAAAATTCCCGGATTTTCGCTTGCAATATGCGCAATTAGCGCATATATTATACATATGAAGTGAGCGGCAAGGCCGCTCGGAACCACCAAACGCGGCAAGGCCGCAAGGAGCAGAAACATGAGCACGTCGTCTTACTCCACGCTCTGGACGCTGGTTAAAATCGACTTCCCGGCCGAAACACCCCAGGCCCGCCTGGCGCTGAACCGCCTGGTGAAGCACATTCGGTGCAACTTCTGCCGCGACTTCGTGGTATCGCGTGGCCGGGGCTGCGGCCTCGCGTTCGGAAGCCCGAACGCGCTGGAGGCGGCCCTGCGCCCGCTCATTCCAGCCTGGGGGCGAATCGACCTTGTTGGTGTGACTGATAAGCAGGTGGAGAAGGCCCATGTTTTCTGGGGCGATCGCGTGCCGGCGGTGGCGAATGGCTGATCTACGGCCGCCGCACCGCGTCGCGCTGTGGATGCCGCGAGGCGACGAGCACGAGCTCGCCGCCTCGCTCGGCATGTGCGAGGCCGACCCCGCGCTCCTGCGCGAGTTGCTGGATGCGGCCAGGTCCGCGATCGCGCAGGACCACCCCGGCGCGCACGTCTGCGTGCGCCGCTGGCACGTCTGGCGCGTGGTTCGCGCGCTGGCCAAACTGGGACTCAAAAACACGCCCGCCGGCCGCGCAACGGCGTATGCCGCGCTGTTGGCGAGGTCTGAAAAAATCGAAGGGGGTGACGAGAAATGACCCTGATCGCCGACATGATCCGCGAGGCCCGCGAAGCCGCCGGGCTGACCCGGACAGAGGCCGCACGGGCGGCCGGAACAACCTATTTTCGATGGCGGGAGTGGGAGGAGGGACTCCGCACCCCGCGCGATTTGGATGCCGTGATCGCGGCATTCAAGACCGCCGCCAAGCCCCCCGTTCGGCGCAGCCGCGCCGGCGCTCGCCGCCGAAAATAACGCGACAAAAGCCGCGAACAGCCCGCAAATGTAGATTCGCGGGCTGTTTTCGTGCGCGCACGTGGTGTCACGTCGGCGGACGTTGCCGGGCCGGTCCGCCTGAACGGGCAGGGGGGGTCGGGGTCTCATCTTTGCTCTCCTTGGTTGCGGGCTTGTCGAGGGCGTGAATCCGGGCGGCCGCATCCGGCGGCAACGCTCGGGTAAAAATAACCGTGGCAATGACGGCGGTGACGGCAGTGATCATCAGTTGGGTGATGACGGTGTCGGCGATGCGCGTCCACCGGCCCGTCCCGCGATCGGTGCGTTCGCGGTGTGATTCCAGGTGGCCCAGCCGGGTGACTATGCATCGACCGGCTGACTCCATGTCGTCGCCGACGATATCACGCTTGATCTCGCCGATGGCCTTGCAGAGCGCGTCGAGCTTCCGCTCCACGCGGCCGCGCCATTCGGATTCAGGCTGATGATTGGGTCTGTCTACCACCCTATCACTCCGTCACCCAATGTTCGTTTGGCCGATGAAGACCACCCCCTGGTCCGGATCCGTGATCGTCACCAGCAGATACTCCGCGCCCTTCGGGTCCACCTCGATCGAGCACTCCTCGCCATCCACCGCCGTCTCGGGCTGTGCGGCGCAGTGGCCTGAGTTGAAGCTGAGCGTGATGTCGTCGGCCAGGTAAACCGTCGTGCTCGGCAAGGCGACGACGTGATCGAACGGGTGCTTGTTGGCGATACTCGGTCCGCCACAGACCGCCGTGAACGCACAGGCCTTGCGTGCGACCGCCCTGCCACCATCGACATTCGGCGCCCGCAGAAGCCAGACCTCTCCATCGACCTCGCCGCCGTTTTCCGACGACGCGACGCGAATGTCCACGTCCGTGGCCCGATTGCATTTGTGTGCCACGCCGGACTGGATCAGCGCTGCCCAAACAGCCGGGTCGAGAAGATCTCCAAAGGCGTCAGCCGTCGACGTCTGTCGATGAAACGTCTCCTCGCAACGCTCGATGGTCTGGGTCTTGTCGTATTCGTGCATGTCATTCGCCTTAACTGACTTGGCCCGGCGCGATGCTGGCTATCGGTGTAGCGTGGAGAGTAACCAGTCAATGGTTATCCGAATCACCTCACACCGCGCCGGGCGGAGTCGTTATGTGAACGCGATCGCGCCACTATACGTGACGATGTCCTGCAGCTTCGCACCCATGAACCAGGTGTGCGCGGCGGAGTGCGTAATTCGGATCACCGCCACGCCACTGGCGTTCGTCATCACCCTCAATCGCTCATTGGCCGTCGGTACATCCATCGCCACCCCAGCCTGCACGGCCACGCTCGTATCCGGTGTTGTGGCCGTTTCCCAGCCGCCGGCGGAATCCGACAGCCAAAGCTCGAGCACCCGCACCGCCTCGACGTTGTCGCCCTTGGCGTTCTTGACCTGGATCGTCACGTCGATCGCGTTGGCTGCTTCGGCGCCCACCGAGAACGTCACGTAGTTCAGAAGGTCGGCGATTTCGTCGGCCAGTGCTTCAGCGGGAATGTTGGTGCCGAAGAGAATGCAGGCGAACGCCCGCTCGTCGTGTACGTCCTCGGGCTCATATCCGGTCGTGCCGGTGACGATCCGCCAGAGCCGTAGATTGCCGATCGCTGGAACCGACGTGCTCTTCTTGACCGTGTTGTCCGACGGATCGAGATAGATGTAGTTCGTGGCGTTGGCCGTCAGCACAACCGTTGCCGCTGCCACGAAGTAGAGATCGCCGCGACCGGTGTGATAGCGCCCGTCGTGGAACGCGAAGTTGAGGCCGCCGGAGCCCGGCTCGTTCCAGTCGAAACCCAGCTGAGACGCAAGGCGATCCTCGAGCGCCTGCAGTTGCTTGAACAATAGGTCGAGCAGGCGAGACATCGGCACCTTGCGGGCCGAATACGGAAGCTCGCTGTCGATCCGTGCGGCGACTTCGGATGTGATGGGGTTGACGATCATGAACGCCTGCTCCTGTCAACTGAAGACGATCGCGTCGGAATAAAACACCTGCCCGCCGATGATCAGGCCGGCATACCAGGTCCGCGCGCCGCTGTGCTCAATGGTGATGAAGTTCGTGAAGCCCCCGTTAAAGCGGGCGCGAATGTGTTTGCCCGCGACGATGTCGGCGAGCTTGAGCGAACTGGTGAACTCGACGCTCGGAGGAGTGGATGTCAGCCATCCGCCGGCGGCGTCAGCGAGAAATATCTCGACATCACGGGTTCCTCCCAGATAGAGGTTGTCGAGGCCAAGGTAGAAGTCGAAGTTGATCTGAATCTGGTTCCCCAATTCCGCACCGATCTCAAATTCAACGAGGTTGGGCGGAAGGGCCTCCGGCGCATCGAGGAGCGGGTGTATCGGGAACAACTGATTGAGCCCGATGACGTCGTCGTGAATCACCATCAGGTTCGGCAGAACGCGCGTGACGGCCGTCACCGCGCCGCCGAGTGTCGTGACCTCAAAGAGCGGTAGGCGATCGGTTTCGAAGCCCGTCGTGTTGGCCTCGATCGTTTGCGTGCCCGGATGCAGGTAAACGAAATTGACGTCGTCGTCAGCGAGCGTCACGACGCCCGCATTGATCGTGTGCAATTGGCCACGGCCGCGATGATACCGGCCGGACTTGTAGGCGAAGTCAAGGCCGTCGGTGGCTTCTTCGTCCCACTCGAAACCCGATGCCAGGTGCGACCGGATGTCGCGATACGAGGCGATGGCGTCGAAGAGCGATCGCAGAAAGGCGGGCACGTCAATGCCGCCGGCTTTCAACGTCATCAACTCGCGGTTGATGCGTTCCGATACGACCGTGGAAATGGGCTGCGACACGGCAACGCCTCCGTGTCAATCAGCGCCTGCGATGAAATGTCCCGTGAATCAGCCGAGTTCGTATGTGTCTTGCAGCACCCGGCGAGCCTGCACGCTCCCGTTGGTCGCGATGATCAGCATTGTGCCACTGCGCACCTGCTTTAGCAAGTCTCTTCCCTGATTGAGCAGGCCGTTGGCCGACACCTCGCCGTCACCCACATCGGCGTTGATGCGCTTGAGCCACATGTAGCCCGCGCCGATCAGTTCCGCGACCTGGGCAATGATCGGCGGCGCGCTATTGGCCCAGAGGCTGATGTCGTAGAACCCAACGAGGCCCGAGTTGATCTCTCGAAAGGCGAAGTCCTCCGCCTCCCGAAGATCATCTTCGCCAAACGTTCGCTGGTTTCCCTCTTCGGCGACGGGGTTTATTTCGTCGTTCGTGAAGTTCTTCAGGAAGCCTCGGCCGAATTCGAGTTCAAAATAGCTCGGCATGGTGCATCATCTCCTGCCTGGGTTTCGGTGGGCCTGGCGGACCAGATCGGCGAGCCGCCGCGCGATCTTGCGGCGCATTGCCGCCATAGTGGCTCGATCCGGCTCGGTGGGCAGCGGACGGCCGGGAACCGTTACCGTCTTACCCGACATCTTTCGATAGGCGCCGCGCAGTTGAAAGTACAGTCGATTCCATTTCTGTGAGCGGGAGCGCGTCAATCTTGGCGGCACGTTGCGTTCCAGCCTGGCCCGCTTCTCCGGGCCGAACGTGAAGCGGGTCTCGTGCGTGACCTGATGCTTGGCGAGGATCGGACTGCGCGACCCCACTTCGCCGCGCATGTCGTGAACATTGAAGACGTTGAGCGGATGGCCGCGATCCAGCGAGCGAAGCGTCTCGCCGGTGTCGATCAGCGGCAGCGCGCGCCGAGCCTGCGCCCTGAGTTGCTGGTAGCTGGTGATCGCGGCGCCGGTTCGGCCACGGGACAGGGCCCGCGTCGACGGCTTGATCTTGGCCCACTCCCGTCGGGCACGCCCCTTGTACTCTCGGATCAGATGTTTGCGGGTCGCCTCGAGCGCCTCTTCGATGGATTCACGAAACTCGCCCGCCGCCGCAAGCCGGCCTATCAGGATTGCCGCGTCTCTCAATGCGTAAAATGGCGCGTCTGAGCGGATCCGTACACCCATGATTACCTCCCGATCGACACGCCGATGGAATTGATGCCGCCGTACGGCAGCGCTTGCCAGTGATTGTCCGGATCCCATTCCGCGATGTTCATGGCCCGGACGCCTTCGATCTTGTCCCAGTCGCCCACGGCGATCAATTTTCCGCCGCGCGACGGCGAGAAATAAATCCGGTTCACCTGAAACGACAGGCCAATGTCACCGACGATTTTGATGAACTCGTGACCATCATAGAGTGCGACGAAGCACCCCTCGCCATTCAGGCCCATCGGGCCGCAAATGGCGATGTAGCGGGTGTCGCCCCATCGGCAAAACGCCATCCCGTACGGCTCTCCCTCAAGACGCGTCGTTTCTCCAATGATGTCGATCCAGGCCCCGTTGAAACGCTTGCGCAGGACGCTGTTGTTTTCGATTGGAGGGAACATCGGGTTGGTCACGCCGCACAGCCACGGCGCCGGACCGTCGCCCAGGTCAGCCGTGATGATCTGCCGAGCCTCGATCATGTTCGGCACGTTCTCCGGAACAAACACGCCCTCGGACAAGCGGAGCACCGGAAAGGTCGACTCGAAACCAGACGGCTTCAAGGTGCCGCAAATGCGCAGTGTGCCCCCGAAACTATGCCCGCCCCACGCGAGACCACCGGACTCGAGCGACGGATCGACCGGCGTGATCGTTTCGTTTTCAAGATCGAGCTTGACGCAGTGGTGCGGCATCCAGCCCACGGCAAAGTACTCGCCGCCGTGTTCTAAAACGTCCTCGCCCTGGCCGCCCAGGCCGGTCTCGCTGAATCGCTTCCAGTACCGATTGTTGATCAACTCCACGACGTTCGGCGACGATCCCTGCTCCTCAATGCCCGGAACATTCTTTGGATTGATGAAGCGGTCGAACACGCCAACGGCCAGATATCCGCGTGGAGTGCGCACCCACCCCCGTACCCAACAATTGCTGCTGCCGGATGAGAGCAGCAGACCGACGCCCAGCGCGCGGTATCCGCGTGTAGTCAGACGTGTCGCATGGTACGAATAGCCGCGGCTCGCGCCCCGAAACGCCCCCAGCAGAATCAGCTCGTCCGCATCAGTGACGTGGATGCGGAGTACTTCAAACCCGCCGCTTGAGAACGCCGCATTGAAGGACGGGTAGTTGTCCACACCGCCCAGGACGTGGCGGCAGGTGCCGTCGAGTTCCATGCGGGTGATGAAGAGCTCCGGCACGCGTGTTTGTCCGCCGCCCCCGGTTCCGGTGAAGCGACCGCCAACGTCCAGTTCCGCGCCGCGCGCCAGCATGCAGAGAATGTCTGCGTTGAAGACTGACTCGCCTGACGGCTGTACGACATTCTGCCAGTTGAATCCGGTCCATCGCCTGACGAACCAGCTCACGCCGTCGCGGCAGCCGACATGCAAGACGCCATTCCGATAGGCGCAACAGGTCGCCAGATTCATGACAAACCCGCCGCCGGCGAAGTGATACGTATCCGCCGACAGGTCGTATTCGACGACAAACGGCGAGGATGCACCGCCCGCAGTGGAAAAGGCTCCGACGATCGCCACGCGGCCGGTCGCCGGGTTGTAGGCCAATCCGTGTCCTTCGCCATTCAGCCCGCCCTGCGCCGGCGCGCGATATTGATTCGTGGGAAGGTTGTAGATGACGAAGTTCGGCGATGCGACGAATGTGCCGTTGGGTTGTTCGGCGCCGTCAAACAAACCCGTGATCAGCACGTCGTCGCCGATCATCAGCACGGCCCGGCCCACGGGAATCTCGTTGTTGCCGCGAACCAGTCCGTTGGCCAGCCGGGTCCAGATGATGCTGACGTCACCGATCTCTGCCAGCACCGCGCCGATGGCGTTCGTGCCGCCGGCGACGGTGAAGTCGCCGACGATCGCGATCGTGTTGCCCACCGACGCCATGTCGTGGACGTTTCCGTTGAACGCTCCGACATCATGCCAGTCCGGCGCGAACTTCTGCAGCGTACCGAACGCACCGGCGGCGTAGGGTATGTCGTTCACGATCGCACAGGCATGGGCGGGGCCGGGCAAGCCTGAGCCCAATTGCTGCCACGCAACGCCGGTCCATCTGGCGGCGCGGCCGCCGCCGGCCCGAAACGCGCCAAATGCGAGCCTTGCGCCTTGCCAGGTCGCGATGCGAAACACGGTGTCGTCGAATCCACCTCCGA
This sequence comes from uncultured Planctomycetaceae bacterium, assembly GCA_964599535.1. GTDB lineage: Bacteria > Planctomycetota > Phycisphaerae > UBA1845 > UTPLA1 > JADJRI01. The sequence continues at coordinate 19,180 of CAZRFP010000026.1, read as the reverse complement.
TCGGACCGATCGCATCTTCGGCGTCGATGGTTGCAATGCGCAGGAGGTCACGACTGATCGGCGTGATGATGCGCTGGGTAAAGCGTCCACCAATCGCCGGCAGCCCGCGCCAGATTTCTATGGAGTTGATCTCGGTGACAATGAGGCTGCCGGGAACCTGGGCTAGAATCTCGCCAAAGCCCGACCAGGTTGTGCCGTTGAATCGAAAGATCGAGCCGACGAGATTGATGCCGAAGCCGCCGGCCAGGAGAACCGAACCGTCGGCACGATCCCACTGTCGAAGCGTACTCACCCAGCCCGAGGAAATGGGAAGACCACTTCCGAGCGGGATGAATCCGGCGCCGGTGTAGCCGACGACGTTGGCCGCGGCCACGCCGCCGGCCGACGTGAACAGTCCGCCGAATGCGAGGACGTCCCATGCGCCCGACTTGTAGGGAGCGATGCATCGGATGACGCCCTGCACGCTGTGTTGAAAGAAGCCGCCGATCGTAGACCAGCTGACGCCATCAAAACGCCCCGCGCCCTGGAAGGAATCGAACGGAGAGGATTGGCCGCCCACGAAGAGCGACTCAGCCTGCGATCCAGGCGGATGCCAAAGCGCGATGGCGTAGAGCGCGAAGTCCGGCCCACCTGGATGATCGAACCAGCTCGTTCCGTCGAATGATCGAAGCCGACTATTGGAGCCGGGTGCCGGCACGCCGACCAGCCATGCACGGCCATTCCAGACGACGGCGCCGAAGATCTCGTCGAAGTTCGAGTCGCCGATGATGACCCAATCCCGTTCGCCTGGCGTGCGCCGCATCATGTTTCGAACGCCGCTCGGTGTGACGAATCGCCCGACGACGTACTCCATGCCGCCGAGCATGAAGCGATCGCGCAGCGACAGGTTGGAGTTCTGAATTTGCGGCATGTCGATATCGATGGGCAGTTCCCATCGCGTGCCGGCCACGCGGGCGTAGCCCATGCCGAACTCGAATCCGTGGCTCGACGTCGTACCGCCGATCAATGCAATCGTCGTGGCGACGCCGATGGAGAACCAGAAATACGGGCGGGGTGTTTGCCCGGCGGAGCTTGGCCGGTCGTAGGCGAGACGCACGAACACGTCCTGCGTGCCGTCGGTCGGGAGGTCGTGGGCCTGCGATGACGAATCGGCGATGTTCGTGGCGGTGATAATGCGGTGGTTGGCTTCGTCGGTCGGCGGAAAAGCCTCGACATCGAGCGGTGATTGCTCGGTCCAGCCTGGCTGCGGCTTGACGAATCCGAGATCGACCCAGTAGCGCTTGTCCGTGAAGTCGGGGTCTTGTGTCGGCGCGCCGCCGGGGCCGGGATAGGCCGGCCCCCTGTCGACGATCTTGCCGAACTGACCGAACTCACGCGTTGCGGTCAGTTGGATCAACGCCACGGGATGATCGTGATCGGGCAGGCGATCGTCGGACGGGCCGCCCGGTGGGTTTGCATAGACCTTGAGCACGCGAAAGAGTGAGCCGAGATAGCCGACGAATGGACCACGATGCTCTTCTGGATCGAGCCCGGGGAGTTCCTCTTCGTTCACTCGATCGACGCCCGGCTCGATGTAATCACCGGCGGTGATGTCCGCGCCGGCCGCGATTCGCACGTACGACGATCCGCTGTGTCCCGCGTAGCCGCTGCTGCCGGCAGGTAGTGGCGCCTGCGTGACGTAATATCCGAAGTTCGGCTCAGATTGCGACGGTCGTTTCACGTGCAATAAGCCGAGCGACGTATCGCCGCCGACGACCTGTACGAAGCTGAACGCCGGAATATGCGAGTCGGTGACATTCAGCACGCTCACCAGTCCCGGCCGCGACGCCGTTTCCTGCGGCGCTTCCGGCGTAGAGTTGCGGGTGGGTGTGGCGGCGGTCGCGGTGCGGCCGGACGGCGAGGCCTGCGGTACGAGCAACGTTCCTTCGCGCGCCGCCTTGACCACGCGCGTGGTCTCGCGTTTGAACAGCCCCTCCTCGTACGGCTCGATCTGGCGACCGCCGACGGGCCGCTCGCGATTGGCGGACAGGGTTGTGTCGCTCTGATTGTTACGGATCGACCAGGTGACCTGTCGCATGAAGCCGTCGACGGAGAACTTGATCAGGCCGGGGACGTTGCCGCTGGGCGCGGCGATGTACGCATCGTCGGAAAAGCGGGCCTCGCCAATGAGCTTGATCGCGTACAGGTCGAGCTCCGCGCGGTTCTGGTCCTCATACGAACCGGTGACCGTATTGGGCGTTGTGGCCTTCCGGTACAGGACCAGTTCCTGGCGTTGGATGATGTTGGCGCGGTCCAACGGCGCACCAGCCGGATAGCGATAGAAGTCGGCCTCGGTGACCTTCCCCTTCCAGGTCGCGGGGTTCGGGTTCGGCGCATCGTCAACGAGCGGCGCATCGAGTTGAACTGATTCGTGGGTCCAGTGCAGCACGACCTTCGCCGGCCTATGCGCCAGGCGCGTTTCGTCCTCGCCATGCTGCACACTCCGGATCGCCAGCATCATGGACGAGAATTTGACGAGCCCAAGGGCGAGATCGATCTGGTAGCGGTCGGACAGGTCTTCAACTGCCACGTTGGCGCCGAGCCGGCCGGATGCGATTTCGGCCTGCCACATTTCGAGATCGACGTACGGCTCTTTGCGCACGACGCGCCCTTCGATCTTGCGCGTGGACACCAACTGCCCGAGTACCGGGAGTTTCCACAAGTGGCTCTTTGGAAGCCGAAACCATTTCCAGATCGACTGCTCGGCAACAGCTTTGACTTCGTCGAACGTGAATGCCGCTTGCCCTTGCATCGGTGAGGGGGGCGACATCACACCATTCACCGGATCGCGGTCGTAGTCCTTGAAACCGCTCGGGCTCGAAACGCGATCGAATCGCCCGTATGGCGATTGCGGCGTCACGTCCACGGCGTAGCTCAGTTCCGCGAGCGGCTTGATCTGGCCGTCGACGTCCAAACCGACCGGCTCGAGTTCCGTGAATTCCTCGATGACCGTGCGGCCGCCGACAACCACGGTGTGCTGGGCAATCCCGGTGCTGGTCTTTCGAAGCGATGCTTGGTCGTAGAACGTCGGCGCCGGTGGCTCGAAGCCTGTGCGCTGTTGAGGGTGCCACTGGCCGAGCTTCACGACCACGAGCTTGTTGCTCAGGTTGCCGCCCGTGCTCTGACCGATCGGGCTACTGGCATCACCGTTCACGCCCGGCGTCCAGAGCGTCACCGCGAATCCGTGTTCATTCAGAAGACGCTCCGCCTCGCGGGCCGGGTTGGCAAACTCCCACTTCACCGCTGGATACAGCGGAAGATCGTCGCCAATCTGAAGGCCGTCCGGATTAGGGGATGGAATCTGGGACGCCTCGCGAATCTTCAGCATCGACAAGTCGTAGTCGTCCTCCGGATCGAGGCCGAGGGCCTTCAAGCACAGGTCGATGAGGCCGCGCAACGTCATCGGGAACTGGAGCTTCTCAAGCGTACTCTGCTCGATCTCGGTCTGGTCCTTCGGACGAATCGGCTGAATCGGTTCGATCGGATTGCCGTTCTGGTCGTGCGCGCGGGTTCTGTACGCCGGCGCTTCATGCGGCACGTTGTAATGACCCGTGATCGCGCCTTGATGAAGGACGTATCGCGGGTCCTTCAGTACGATTCGGATGTCTGAGCGACCGCTGACGTCCTCGATCAAATCGACTTCGTGGATCGTTTCGAACGGCAGGATGATCTGCTCGCCGGTGGTCGGGTCCACGAGGAAGAGCGTGACGAGGTCATCGACGGCCGGCAGCGGGCCGCCGGGCGGATCGAACGACTCCACCGCGTTGGGCGCAACCATCGTGTTGAAGTTCGGCGACATGCCGAGGGTTCGCGTGTACTGCAGTCCTTCAGCCGAGAGAAAGAGCTTGCGACCATTGGGGAATAGAAGATACGGAGTAAACGGCACGGTGAATCAGTCTCCTAGATCGGTGCCACAAGGGGCTGCGGTAGCGAAATATCCACCGTCGACGGTGACGCCATGACACGTCGCCAGGACAACCGAAACTGGTGGTAGCCCGATCCGTCCGGACGAGGGATCGGCGATTCCCGCACGAACGACGGTGGTTCAATCTCCGGTAGCGGTAGGCACTTGACGCCGTAAATAGCGGTTGAGGGGTAGGTCGTGCGACCGACGGCCGATCCGTGTTGCACGATGATCGTGGGCTGCACGGGACCTGATTGAAATACGGGATCTCGCCCGCCCAAGAGGAGTCTCGGCACGGCGTAGGAGCCGCCCTGCTGTACCTCAATGACTTCATCCACATCGAACACGTCTGGCGATGCGCTGGAGTCGACGAGGTCCATCGCGAACTGAATCTGGTTCGTGAACCGCCCACTGGAGTCGTATTGCAATTGGACCGACTTTCGCAACAGGACGCCCGGCACGGAAGTCTGCAGGTTGTCGATCGCCATCCGAAGATGAAGAGGACTTTGGCCGTGAAATCGGCCGCTCAGTCGCTTGATCAATTCATTGCTCTGTCGCTCCTCATGCGCGGTGTATTCGCCGAATATCAGGTCGGCCGGATTGAAGGTGACCACGCCGTCAGCGTCGAGATGCTGTGACATGAACGTGCCGCTGACTTCGATCTGGTACGGCACGTGCGTGGCGTAAGCGGTCGGGTCTTCGGGCAGGTTCACTGAGATGGTCAGCCCGCCGATGGCCGACGCGTGGCGCAGGGCCTTGACCACGTTGTGTCCATCCACCCAAAGCAGATCGTTCTGCTGCGAAAACGCGGAGGCGAGCTTCTCGCGGAGCAGAATGTAGCCCTCGAGCGCTCCGCTGCCGGGCTCAAAGAGTTCACCGCGGATCGTCCAGGTCTGGGTGTAAGCCTGTGGTTGCGCTACGCCCTGCGCGGGGCGCCGGGCGATCGTCACCATCGGCGCGATCGGAAACTTGTACGTGCCGTAGTAAAGGTCGATCGCCATGTATCAAGTGCCTGCGGGGGGAAGGGAGGGTGTTGTGGGCATATCTCCCCGGTTCTTGTCGATGTCCTCTAGGATCCGCCGCAGGATGTTTTCGAGGGTGTGGCGCAGGGCGCCTTCTGCTCGCGTCTGGAACGCCTCATTAAATCCGGTGGTGACACGCTCAATGTAGGTGTCGGCCGCAACACGAGCAGCCTCCCGAAACGCGTCCGGAATCCCATCTCGAATCGGCCGCAGAACATCCTCGGTCATTTCCACGTCGAGCAGCTTCACCTTCTCAACGCGTTCAAGGAACTCCGACATTCGCTGCTGAAAACGCTCAGAGGCCGCCTCCTCACTGAATCCACCGCTGGTCTGGAACGCGCTCAAGAGATCACGCCCCGCGGTTTGTCCGAACTGTTCAACGAGGTCGCGCCCAAGTCCCTGTTCGGCAAGGCGCCGAATATCCCGATCGTCAAAGAGCCGAGTCGAGCTCTGCAATTCCATCACACGACGCAGATCGAGGCCGCCAAATTCGCCGCGCGACATGCGGGTCCGGATGTCCTGTGCCTCTTGTATGTCATTGAGAAAGTTGTACTTATCCAGATCGGTTCCGCTGCCCGCGATCGATGCGTACTGGCCGAGCATGGATTGATTGCGCTGGACCACCGCTTGTTCTTTGCGGAATTCGAGCGTGGCCCGCTCCATCAGCGCCATCGTCTGATCGCCGCTGAGCCGAACGAATTCGGGCGCCAGCTTCATGAGTGTCTCATGGTCGCCAGTTCGGCGCGCGGCATCGAACCTGGACATGAGATCAAGGTCTTCGTTTCGGAGGCCGGTGATCCTCTTGTCTACGCGCGCGATGTGCTGGTCGAGCGACATGAACGGCCTGATTAATTCTTCAGCCTTTTCGCGTAGCGGCTTCATTCCCTCGATCGCCGCGGCGCGTGCCGAGTCCCCGAATGCGTCGATCGTCTGCGCGATCGCCTTGAACTCGTCGCCCAACTGTGAGATTCCCGGCTCGAGTTGGCGGGCCATTTCCTCGATCATCTCACCGTCCATCGCCGTTCGTTGTCGTTGGCGCTGGGCATGACGTATTTCGAATTCACGATTCGGATCGTGTTTCTGGCCCGCTCGCATTTCGTCGTACGTTGGAATTCGCCCGGTTGAATCACCGAGCAGATCCCAGAGGGTCAGCGGCCCGCGCTGATCTGCGAGTTGCGTCCGGGCGAGCTCCCGCAGTTGTGCCTGATACCCCCCGTGGAAGTTCCCCGTCATCACGGCCTCAGCGGCCTGGACTGCCACCGATTGCCCCAGCCGTTCATTGCCGCGACGCAGGTTTTCTGACGCGGTTCGTGCCTCGAACGATGATCGCACCGCCTCGTATCCAATCAGGCCGGCCGCGGGCAATGACGCCAATCCGAGCAGTCCCAACGCGCCCATACCGCCAGCGGCTGCCGGAGCGGCCGCATCGACAAACCCGTACGCAAACGGAACCCCCGTCGACGAAAACGCCGACGGCAATGCCGGATAGGCCGCCGCCATCGCAGCCTGTCGCATCGCGAACATTCGCGCTGCCGCTATCGTTGCATCGCTACCGCTGGCCGCAGCTCCGCCCAACGCTCTGGCAGCGACTCCGGCCGCCGTCGCCGATCCGACCGCTGCGCCACCCGCCGTCTCGGCGACCGACCCATACACGAGCCGACCGGCGCCCTTTCCGATCAATCCGCCTGCTGCGCCCATCACCAATGGGATGGCTTTGAATCCAGCGTAAACCCCGATCGCCTTCAATCCTTCGGGCGACGTGATGAGTGTTCCGACCGCGCTGATGATCCCGTCCGCCAGCTTGCCGGCGAACCAGACCGCGAATTCCGACGCGGGCCCTTTGGCCTGGTCAAAGATGTTCTTCGCGATGTCGCCGAACCCGGCGCCGGATTCCATCGGACGGACGATGTTCTTCTTCGCGAACTCGATCGCGGACTTGAAAGCGTCGTTCAGTTGCTTGCCGAGCCGGTTCGTGAGCAGTTCCATCCCGCCCGACTCGCCCATCTGGTCCAGGACGCCGAGAAAGCCCCTGGCTTCCTTCGCCGCCGTCTCGAATGCCGGGCCGAGCACGCCCATCAGACTCTGTGTCGCGGTGTCTTTGATGTTACTCATCACGCCCGCGAACGTGCCCGACAGCCGCTCCATCAGGCCGGCAAATCGGGAATTGATGATCGCTTCCAGCGCGTTCATCGTGTCCTGTGCCGCACTCGTCACCTCTCCGGTCTTGCTGAATCGAATGCCTTGTCGCTCGAAATCCTGCTGCGTCACGCCGAACCGGCGGAAGGAACGCATGGCCTGTCCGGTGTTTCCGGCGTTCAGCATGCCCACCGCCTGGACCAGTTGATTGATTTCCTCGCGCCCCCCACCCAGTGCCGCGGCCATGTCGCCGATCAGCGGCAACCACCTTCGGGCCGAGACGCCCAGGGCCTCCAGCTGGGTCGTCGCCTCGGCCAACCCTTCGATCTCGAACGGCGTGCGCTTCGCGAAGTCCAGCATCCATGCCATCGTCGCATTGGCCTTGGCCTGCGATCGCTGCACCGTCTCCAGCGTCAGCCGGTACTTTTCAAACTCGGTGTTGAGCCGAATGCCTTCGCGCGCCAGAAGTGTGACCGCGCCAACCGTCGCCCCCCCCACGTACAGCGTCCAGCGCGTAGTCGTGCCGATCAGGCCCTGCAGCATCCGTCCGGTCCGCTCGCCGAACGCCGCGAAGCGTGTCTCGAGTTGAGCCACGGACTGCTGGAGCCGCCGCTGCTCGTCACTGAGGCGCCGTGCGCCATCCGCTCCCTTGCGATGGAATTGGTCCTGCTGCCGGCCGAGTGCCTGGTATTGCCCCGCGAGATTGCGCAGTTCATTTGTGAACTGGTCGAGAATCTCTACCTTGATGCGTACATCGTCGGACACGTCGGCACGCTATTTCGTCATGCTCATCGCGAGCAGTCCCGCGATCGGGCCCGCCTTCGCGACGATGTCCCGTTGTCCCCATTGCCTCGCCGCCTCCTCGGCCAACTTGATCGCCGTGAAGACACGCACCTCAAACCAGTCCTGGTCATTGAGCCCGCCGGCGCGGGGCGGGATTCCCATTGCCACGCACATTCGGTACCTCTGAAATACGGGCCGCCAGCTTGCCGGCCAGATGCCCGGCTTGTCGCGCTGGATTTGGGCCGGCGTTCGCGTGTCGCCCGGCGGCGCCTCAAACCGTCCGCAGGGAACACGCTGACAGATCGGGCTCTTCGTCTTGTCGTGTTCGATCGGTCGACCGTCGGCGTCGAGCGCCACGCGGCCATCGCCCTGAACCCGATACCTCAGGCAGTCGGCGCAGCGAAGTTCGAACCATCCGCGGTATTGAGCGGCAAATCGGAAGAGCCGTCCGATTTTTTTTCGGCGTCGTCCACGGCACTGCCGGATTCCAGTAGCGCACGCCACATCGCCATGACCACGCGCCCGGGCGCGGTAGCGATCGTGTTTTCCGTGATCGGTAACGTGCCGCCCTTCCCATCCCTCAGCGACCACGCCTTCACGTGTGCCGCCAGAAACGACGTAAACAGCTTGGCGTTCGCGTTGATTCGCGCGTTCGCATCATCCGCGGGCATCGCGTCCATCTGAGCCAGCTGCTTGCTGTACTCGCCGGCGTCATCAAACGTCCACGGCGTGAACGCGAACGACACGGGAAGCGGGTAAGCGGGCGTCGCCGGGAGCTTCCGAACAAAACAAAGACTCCCGTCGACATACGCCACGTCCGGCAATGCCTGGGCATCGCCCGTGAACTGGTCGTTTTTAAGAATGGATAACTGCATGTGTCCCTCTCAATTAACTCGCAATCGTGCAGACGAGTTCGTCGTCACCGGCCGCGCCGGCGTAACACTTGAATGGCAATCGAACCGGCGTCACGCCACCGCCGGCATTGAAGGTCGGAACGTCTCCGAGCAACTGGGCGCCGGCCGAAGCGGGCGTGTGCGACGCGAGCGTCAACACGTCGTCGCCGTTCGTCCACGAAGCGGAGAAGCCGAACTCCTGATCGGCGTGCCACTTCGCCAGGATGTCCTTGGTGGCCACGTTGTAGTCGAGCACAAACGCACCCGTGACCATGCGCTTGTTGGCGCGTTTCATCGCCCGACGAATCTGGCTGTTGCGGTACATGTCCGTGTCGAGGTTGTGATTGACCTCGAATTCAACGCTGATCGGCTCCACAGCCGCCCCGTCGATCAACAGTGCCAATTCGTAGTGCTGAATGAGTGGCCCGACCGGCAGCGTCGCCGTGGTGGCCGTGAATGACTGACCGGGCACGAGATCGGCGCCGACGATGTCTTTGACCAGCGTCAGATGACCCGCGTTCTGCTCGGAGCCGAGCGTGAAACGCGACACCCGGCAGTTGATCGCACGATAAATGTCCGGCCCCTTATCGATTTCGATGTTGAACAACTGAAGTTCACTGGCCTGCGACAACGCGGGATTGCCCGTCGCCTCAGCCCCGAACGCCATGCGCAATAGCGCCAGCCAGCAATCCGGGCGAAGGTAGTGCGTGATCTGTCCGGTCGCGCCCTTCTTGCCCTGGCGGCGATTCGTGCGCCGCGCCGAGAGCATGCCGTCCATCACGTCCGCCTCGCGGTTTTCAAGCTCCCGCGTCAGCGTCTCGCTCGGAATGGCGTAGGGTTTGTAGGCGTTCGCCGCCGGCGAGCCGTCCCAAGCGCTGATCTCCGCAACGCGAATGGCGATCTCGTAAGGTGCCGTCGATCCGATTTCATTGGCCATGTTCCTGCTCCTATGACGGCTGTCGCCTGAGAACCATGCAACTCAGATCGAGCTTGCCCACGTGCCGTATGTTCTTGAGGACGCCATTTGCGTCGGTGTCCGCCGCTCGCCGCAACTCGACCGGCCCCAACTCGGCGCGCTGATAGCCCGTTGTGTCGTCTGTCATCCGAAAGGGTCGATTCGAGTTGCCCGCGCGGTTGATCCGACCCGCCAGCAGCAGATCGACCAGTTCGCCCATCAGGTCGGTCAGTTGGTCGATGTACTGGCCCGGGGTCCAGATTTCGAAGTGCATCTGCAGCGTCATTTCGATCTGCAGGTTGGAATGCTGACGAATTGCGTGCTCACCGACCACGGGCCCGCCCACAAGCAGCGGCATGTCCGTCGCCGCAGGGTTCGTGATCATCCGCGTGCCGGGGTCCATCGTCATGAACTCCATGCGCCGAAGCTGGGCGGCGAACCAAGTCTGCAGCCGCCACGTGCATACGCCGCCCAGATTGACGTAGCTGATCAGGTCCGTCGGCCAATCCTCGGCAATCGTGATCGTGCTTGAATTGACGCGCTGGGCCACCGTGAACGGTCCGTAGAGCGCTCCGTCGCTTGTATTGATCCACAGTCTTCGGCCGACCGTCGTCAACTCCGGAAACGCAAACGTCGCGGACGCCATCGTGCGCGGCGCCGTAATGACGGCGTCGCTTCGATCGAGCACTTCGAATCGAATCCAGTCTTGGATCGAATTCAGGATAGTCGTAATCCAGCCGCTCACAGGGTCGTTACCTCGGCACGAGCTTGGTGAATCGCACGCGACGGCCGCGCAGTTCAACCTCACGCTTTCGCAGGTCCTCGATCGTGGCCCGCAGCGCGTAGAGCTTCATGTTGTCAATGTCATCCGGCGACTGTGCGAGCATCTGATTGAGCCGCTGGTTGGCCGCAAGCAGATTCGCTTGTACCAGCGCCAGTTCCTTCTCTCGAATCGATGCCATTTCAAGACGCCTCAGAAAAAAGCCCCGCGCCGGTGTGCAGCCAGCTACGGGGCCACGGGATCATTCAGCCGCGCAGCGACCGATTGACGACTGGGTTACGGCGTGCATCGGAGCAGTTCGTCGTCTCCGACCACGGTGATATTGGCCTGGTAGTACGCCTTCCACTTGCCGGCCAGGTTGCGATCGAACAGTGCCGCGTGACTCTCCGGCGCCCGGGCCACGGTCATCTCGTGGATCACCTGCTCCACCAGCGCGGGCTTGATGTTGCCGATGAACCAGGTGCCGGCCGCCCCGGAAACCGAATCGAGGTACTTCGAGAAGATCGGCTCAGGCATGCCGTTGAGAATCTGAGCCGCCGTCAGGCCGCCGCCGACCTTGCTGTGGTCCGAATCGCTTCCACCGAGCAGGAAGCTCGTGAAGCCCATCATCTTGAGCGCCGCCATCTGCTTGGCGGCCGGGAAGATCGCCTGGGTGATCGTCGTCGCGAGGATCTTGCCGTCCTCATCCTTGCGGACGTTGAAATTGTCCATCACCGCCTGAAGTTTGGCCTCGTTGCCGACCGCGTTGGTGATCGACGTGACATGTCGGCCGTACCACTTGCCGGCCGTGGCCGCCGTGCGATACAGCGCCACACGCCTGTGCGAGCGATCGCTGTCGTCGAACGGGTAGTAACGCTGATTGTCGGCGTGATCGCACAGTGCTTTGAGTCGGCGCAGTTCCCGGTGCACGAGAATCTTGTCGCGCACCTGGTCGACCCGCCGCAGGAACAAGTTCATCTGATCGAACTTGATCATGTTCATGTGCATCGAGACCGTCAGCCCGAAGAGCGTCGGCTGGGGGGCCTGGAACGACCGCTCGCCCTTGAACTTCGCTTCCTTGATCTCGTCGCCGTCCGCCACCTCGTCCCCATCCTCCAGGGCCTGCAGACCGCTGTAGGTCTCCTTGGGCAGGTCAGAGGGAATCGACGTCACAATCCGGTCACCGATCAGGTGCGACGTGACGTCCGACAGGCCCGCGAACTCCCGCTGGATGATGTTGCTGGTGATCAGATCGAAGGCGCTGGAGACGTGCGTGCCGCCCGCCTCCATGAAGATGCCGTCGAAGCCGACCGGACCACAGAACGCCTCGAACAACTCACGCAGGCTGAGCCGGCGGTAGTCGTCCATCACGGTGCGGCCGTTGGCGCCCTTCTTCTCGATGAGAGCGCGGGCGATGTTGTTGCGGGCGCGGTTCACATCGCCGACCTGCTGGGCTTCCGCCTCGACGAGCTTGTGGATTCTGAACATCGATGTTGTCCTCTTTGTCCTGGGTCCGCCGGCCTCTTACCGGCATCGGTTTCGATTACGCGAAGGCAAACGCGGCGCTGGTTTGCACCTTGCCGTCCACGAGCGCCCGGATGAACCACGTCGCCACGCCAGCCTCCACGACGGTGAACGCCGCGACGCCGCTCGCGTTGGTCGTGACGTAGTGGTGAACCTTGGCCGTGATCGGCGCAAGTTCGCCCACCGTGGCCGTCACCGCGCCGCTCGGCGCCGTGCCGACGCCGCCGGTGGCCGTGCCGGCCAACCAGAGCAGGAAGCTCCGAACGCCCGCGAGGTTGTTGCCGAACCGATCCTTCAACTGGATCGTGACCGTGCGCGTGTTGGCGGCGACATCGCCTTCGGTGTCGAAGGTGAACGACATGGAGCCGATGCGTTCGTCGGGAACGACGCCGAAGAGTCGGAAGATCGGCACGGCCCAGACCAGCGTCGAACCGGCACCCGTCTTCTTCACCACGCGGAAGATCGCGGCCTCGGGATCCGTGACGAGCGTGCAGATGGAGCGCTCCAGTGCATTGCCCCCGGCCTGCTTGGCCACGCCGAGCAGATCGCCCACCTCGTAGGCGGCGGCGGCCACCGAGACCTGATAAATCTGGCCGAAGGCGCTGACCGCCTCCTCGCGCTCCGGGTCATCCTTGCGCACGCCGCCGATGGCCACACCGGCAAAGGCGTTGGCGAAGGCCCTCTGCGTGGCCGACTCGCTCGCGCCCCAGGTGAACGTGTTCGCCGGCTTCACCGTGCCCGACGCCGCGTCGTAGTACATCAGGTCGCCGGACTGGGCGCCGATGATGGCGGCGTTCAACAGGTCGGCGCTGTCGGCAGCGCTGGCGAAGGGAAAGCCGAGGGTGGCGTCACTCTTCACAGCATGATTCGGTTGCATCGTCAGTTCTCCATTGCTCTGAGACACGAGCCAGACGCTCGCGAAACGCAGTGCCGTTGTCTCGTCAGCGGCCCGCGAAAACCACCTTCTGCAAATCGTCGCCGCTCATCGACTCGGAGATGGGCTTGCCGTCGTCCAGGCCCTGAAACGGCGCGGACTCCATGATCCGCGGACCGGTCGAAGGCGCTGTCGGCGGCGCGATTGCCATGCGGTCCTCGATCTCCTCGGTGATGAAGGCCTCCAGCGCGGCCTCGTCGATCTTGTCCTCGACCTGAAACCGCCGGAAATCCGCCTCGACGCAGGTTCGAATCAGGCGCGGCGTGATCAGTCGCTGCGGCACGGCCTTGGCCTTGCACACCTTCTCGAAGAGCGTCTGCGCCGTTTTGCGGAAGGACTCGGCGCGCTGCGAGGCGGCGATGCCCTCCTCGAGCTTTTGAATCTTCGCGTTGGCCTCGTCCAGCTGGGTCTTCAGCTTCGCGGTGTCCTCGGTCAGGATCGCGGAGACGAGTTCCGGCGCGCCCTCGCGCAGTTCCTTCACGGTCAACTTCTTGATTTCGTCCTGCGTCATGTCGTCTTGCTCCTTGGCGTCGACCTTCTTCGACGTCTTGAAATCCGCCAGTTCCGCGACCAGCGCGGTGGCGATGGTTTTGGACTTGGTCAATCGCTGTTCGAGCGAGAGATTCTTCGACTCCCCGTAGGAGTAGATCAGATCGCTCAGCATCGAGTTGGCGGCTGAAATGATCTTCCGAAGGCCCTCGAGCCTTTCGTCTGTTTCGATCTTGTCGGAGATCACGGACTCGAACAGGTTGTTCGTGCTCCCCGGATTGGCGACGAGCCCGACGCCGAACGCCTTCGTGATTTCGGTGACCTGGAGCCGGCCCGTCTTGGTGTCGACGGTACCGACGCCGACCGCCTCGATCGACAAGCCGGCGCGATCGTGCGCGGACTTCACGGTCTCAATCAGCGCGGTCTTGCCGGCGCCGATGGGGGTGAGCTTCTTCGCCCGCAGCATGGCCTCGCCGCCGGCGGTCTTCGCCACGTAGACGCCCGACAACTTGCCGCAGATTTCCTCGACGCGATGCTGCTTGCCGGGTTCGGGATGATTGAGATAAACCGTCGCGCCCTCGAAGATGCGGGCGGTCTTTTCGTTCATGACCGCCTTGTAATTTCGCTGATTGCGGCTGTTCTCGCGAAGCACCGCAACATCGGGAATGGAGCCGTCTTCGGTGAGATTGAGCTCGCCGGATTCGGCAATCAGCACGCCTTCGAACGCGGATTCGGTTTCGATCAGAATGGCTTGGTGGGCGGGAGAAGCGTCGGCGCGTGCGCGCAATTCCTCGCGGATCGATGTGACGGATTCGGTTGTCGGTGGACTGACGGGCATTGCAACCCAACTCAGTCACTCACCACGCTTCGCATGATTCATAGCACGCCGATGTTCCCCGTCAACGGTGAAATTACTTTTTTCGTCGCCGGCGAAGCCGCTTGACCGGGATGACCCGGTTCTGGCGGTTTACAAACTGGTCAATGCGCGTGCCGGCCTTGAAGTGCTCAAACCGCGTCCGGCCGAGGATTTCCAACTGGCGGTCTTCGGTTTGCGAGCGGAGCCAGGTCTCGTAGTCCGGAAGCACGGGCGCATCATCCGCGCCCCCGGCGTGCGGGATGTAGGCGCACCGGCAGTAATCGTGAACCGGCAGTCGCGGTAGCCGAGGATCGCTGAGCCGATAGAGGCGTCCATTGAGACGGCCGCAGACCAGGCACGTGCGACTGTCGATGATCGCCGAGTGCTGGACCCACTTCACCACCGGCGAGGCGTACTCCATCAGGGTCTCGAACGTGTCGTAACTGATGGCCTGCGTCTGGGTACGAGCGATCCGCTCGATGTCATCGGCGACGCCGCCGAGCACCTTCGAGGCTTGGGCGATGAACTCCTCCGCGCTCATCGAGTCCGACTGGGCGAGAATGCGGTCCAGTTTTGCGCCTCGCCCCGACATTGATCGCTGGAAGGCGCCGACATAGGCGCGGGCCTCCTCGGAGCGGAGGTATTGGAGCATTTCGTCGTCACCGAGCAGTGAAAAGAACTCTTCGAGAATTCCTGGAAGCTGTGAGGCGATGTCGATCGAGACGACCGTTTTCTTCGCCTCGGTCAGGCGCCGCTTCCTGCGGACGGCCACGCGCTGCATGTGCTGCCCGATCTGGGCGACCATCTCGGGCGGCAATGCGTCGATCAGCGCTTCGGCCTGGGCAAGAATGACCTCGCGCGGCAATGCGCCAAAGAAGTCCACCATCTCCTTCATCGCGGCGGTTCGGATGTGTTTCAGGGCGTGACGAATCGCGATTTCGACAATCGACACATTCCAGTCCGTCGTTTTGGATGGCAGACGGCGAAGGAACCGAACAAGATTTCGCCGCGCCTCGTCCGCGGGCCTGCGGGCCCGGCGCGTAATACCGTTCTCCACGGCCACGAGATCGTGCATGAATCCCACCCAGGCTTGCTGGATGGCCTGGTTGGACGCCGTCACTTGCGCGTGGTCCATTCAGTTCTCGCACGGACGCCGAATCCGATCCGATGAATCTCATCCGTGATGTCGGCGAGGTCGTCAAAGAAGTCGCGATCGTGGTAGCGGTAGAAGATGATCCGGCCACAGCCTTCGATCTCGTGGTCCACCGTGACTCGCGTCAGTAACCGTTCAGCGCCATGCTCGGCAGGGACGCGTCGGGGCGTGATCGAATAGTCGAGCCGACGAACGGCGTCGAGAATCGCTTCACAGATTGGCTTGTCTGTGTCGATTAGGATGTACACGCCTTCACCGTCGTCCTTCTTAAGCAGCGCCTGCATATCAGATCCCTCGATGAACGATGATTTTCGCTTCATGCTCGTTGTAGGCCGGAACTGAGCCGCGACCCTGGCACTGCGGGCACGGCGGCGGAAGCTCGCAATCCAGGTCGGCCGCATGGGTTCCGACGCCGAGGCAGATCGGGCATTCTTGAAGCACCTCCGGTTCGCACCAGCACCGCTCACTATCGATATGTCGCGATTTTTCGTTCACGTCGTCGAGTTCTCCTTCTTGCGTGCGAGCAGTTCGAAGACCTTGTCGGAGTCCAACTGCACCGGAATGTTGGCGCCGAGGATGGTGAAGATCACCGTGTGGCCTTCGCCGGCCGGGTGGATCAGTCTCACGATATCGGGATGAACATAGGTCGACAGGCCGTTGACGTAGTTCGTGAATTCGACGAGCTCATTCATGCTCATCTTCCGCCTCCTGCCGTGCCTTGCGCGCAACGGGAATCCGGGTCGGCATCCCTTGGTCCATCGGTTCGGTCTGCTCTTCGGAGATGTTTCGATCCTCTTCGTCGGAATTAAGGCTGAGCCGGGCCCGCGCCGTTTTCTTCGACATGATCTGTCGATCGACGAGAATGTCCGCTTCCTGAGCAATGTCGAGCGGATCTCGCGCGATGACCTTCGGCCCACGAACCGAGATACGTAGCGCCATCACGTCGGCCTTGCTGATCTGGCCGGCCTCGACCTGGATCACGTCTCGGACGAGCAAGGCGATATGTCGATAGAATCGGCGCTGCCACGATAAGAGGGTCTTCGCGCCTCGGGCTTCGGCGACCTGCTGGCTCGAGTAACTCGACGACGAGGCGTCGCCCGTGACCATGTAATCCGGCAGACCGAGCGCCACGGCGATCAGCCGCAGGATCGCCATTCCGTCGGCCGAAGCGTCCTGAGATTGGATGTTCGGCGACAGAAACTCCGCCTTGTCGTCGTGGTGGAGGTGCATCACCGTACCAGCATCGACGATGCGTTGCGGGACGCGAAGCGGGCGACCGTCGGTGCCGGTGGAATCACTGTAGCCGTCGCTCTCCTCACCGATCGCCTGTGCCATGTCGTCCGGGACCGACTCATTGCGATAGATGACCATCGCGATCGCGGAACGGATTTGATTGAGCACGAGACGCGACGTCATCCACTTGTCGTAGTCGCGAATCTTGTCGGTCACGGTGAGCAGCAGCGGAATGCCGCGCTTGGCGTTGCGGCTGCAGTTGATCTTGACGTGCCGTATGTCATCCTGGTCGATCCTGTCCCACTTTGATTCGTCCGCCGGATCACGGAACCAGTAGGCGTACACCGTTTCGGGGTCATTCTTCGCGGTTTCGACGCCCTCGGTGAACGATCGTTCGGCGATCTGTTCGGCATCCAGTCCGCTCTTGTCTCGAATGATGCGTTCGGGGGGCTCCTTCATTTGCTCGGGTTCGAGGAATCGAAGCAGTGCCGTTCTGGGCCCACTTTCGTTTGCCGGCGCGGCGGAAGTGGATAAGGGTCCGGTGCGTTCCCAGACGATGCATTCGCCGTCGGTGCAGGCGCGGCGGACGATTTCCTCACAGCGCTCCTCGAAGTCGCTGCCCTCGCGGTGCGCCCAGTTCTCGAATGTGTCATTGGCGATCTGGGTGGTTCCCTCGATCGAGGGATGCCGAACGTTGATCGTGAACTCTTCACCAACGACGTAGCACACGAACGTCTCGATCATGCCACGATAAAGCGGGTTGAACAGATAGAGCAGACGCGCTTCACGTCGCCAGGACGCCAGAGACTGATACGGCGATGCCGTCGCATCCAAACGACCACCGTAGATGATTTCCCAATCCGGCGCGGGCTGGTAGATGCCGTTCTTCCAGTTGTCGCCTTCGATGAGGGTCTTGAGTTGTTCCTCGATCGTGCTGCGGAGTTGTTCGGCGCGCTGGGGATAGCAGCGGCGATGTGATTCCACAAGGGCCGTGGAGGCAACGCCGATGATGTGTTCGGCGAAGACCGTGTGCCGCGCGAACACGTTTCGCGCCAGCTGCATCAGGCGTTCGTCGCTCATATTCAGCACGCGGGATGCCAGACGAGAACGGGTTGTATCCATGTCGTTTACCCTGCCACAATCTTGATCTTCTTCCGGCGAATCCGAACCAGCTTTCGTTGACCCCAGCGCGCCATCATCAGCGCGTCGGCTTCGTCCGGGCTGGCCTTCCCGGCCTTGGCCATGTCGTCCTTGCTTTCGATCATCAAACGCCCGTCCCGCGGCGCCCACTTCTTTCGGATGTAGGCCAATTGAATACAAAGTCGCTGGGATATCTCGCGCGGTATTTTGCCGGCGTCGATGCGAAGCCGGCTATCGATGAAATCGTCCGCGAGAATGCCGTAGCCCTCGGCGCGTGCGTTGAAGTACTTCCGGGGGTCCCATGCCTCTGTGTTGCCGTGAAACTCGAACACCGGAAACTTGCGCTCGCGTCGCAGGATGTCGAAGACTCCGACTCCAAGTCCGTCGGCGTCGATGATGACGGCGTCCGTGCGATCCTTGCTCCACTCGGCGATGATGCGGTCGGCCAGATAGGTAAGGTCGGGAATTCGGATCGAGAGCATGCGCGTGACGAGGTTTCCTCGAATCCAGCAGAGCACCGATCGGTTTCGTCCGCCGCGAGCGATGTCGACGGCCAGCACGTGCGGCTTGCCGGTATAGACCGGCTTGTCCGGCTCGGGCTCATCGCATGCCGACTCGGCCTGGTAGAGCGTGAGCAGGAACTCATCGGACGTGTCGGGGAAGTTCCCGCGCACGTGAACCTGGTACATCGGGTCTTCGCGATCGCCACCACACTCGGCCAGTCGCTCATTGATCCATTCGCGCGAGACAAGCCCCGGGAACGGCGGATCGGATGTCGCGTTGGCGATCCAGGGCATCCGCTCTGAGTCGAGGTGAATCTTCGTCCATCGCTCCCCGAATCGCGGGTCGTTAAAGATGCGATGAAACCACCCGCCCGGCATGGTCGGGTTACCAATGGCGAAGATGCGGTCGTGCCGGCCGGTCGTGACCGACAACATGCCGTGATAGATGTCGTCGCTGATGCCGCTCGCCTCGTCGGCGATGACCAGCATGCCGCCGCGCGGATGATGCCCCTGGAAGTTCTCTTTGCGCCGGGGGCTGACACCGAGCATGGTCCAACCCGGCGCGAGCTCCCAACTGGTTGTATTCGGAGTGGGTCCGAGGCCGCCGCCGATCTGCAGCCCGCTCGGTAAACGAATGGTCTGTCGAATCGACTCGCCGTAAAGACGGTGTATCTCGGGCCAGAGAATCTCTTTGACCTGTCGAAACGTCGGCGCGGTTGTGAGAACCATGCTACCTTGCCGGGTGCAAAGCCAATGGATTGCGATGTTGGCGGCCGTCGCCGTCTTGCCGACCCCATTGCCGGAGCGAACCGCGACGGAACCGAGTTGCAGGGCCTGCGCGATCTCGTATTGGTGA
>CAZRFP010000025.1:0-33913 GCA_964599535.1 uncultured Planctomycetaceae bacterium | reverse complement strand
AGATGATTGAACGCGATCTCGGCGCCCTCGGCATGGAGACGCTCGGCGATATACCACGCGAGGCTGTGGTCATTGGCCACGCCGAAGACGATACCCTTCTTGCCTTGCATCAAGCCCATGCTGGGTTCTCCCTGAGCAGTGGTGGTACGACGTCGATTCACCGCTGCGTCTACACGAGCCGCGATGAAAGCAAGTTAATGTAGGGAGGTTTGTGTCCGGTGTCCAGCATCGACCTTTGCGAGCCATGGTCGGCTTACGACGGTTTTACGGCGCGCAAGTGACGCGATAGAATATGGTTGTGCAGAAGAATCCAACGGCCAAATCGAATCTCCAGGAATCTCGCCGTATTCTTGTTAGTGTACCCAATTGGGTAGGCGACGCCGTCATGGCCACGCCCGCTCTTGAGGCCATACGGCGGGAATTTCCATCGGCCCACATCGTGCATTTGCTTCGGCCGTACGTTGCGGATGTTCTTGCTGGGACAGGACTTGCGGACGAAAACCTGCATTGGCCGATCGGCCGTTCGCCGATCAAGACCTTCCGGCTTGTTCGCGAGATTCGAAGCCGCCGATTCGATACGGCCGTGCTTTTGACCAATTCGTTCCGATCAGCCGCCGTCGTTGCACTAGGTGGCATCGCACGTTGCGTCGGGTACGCTCGCGACGGCCGATCGTGGCTGCTGACTGATAGGTTGAAACCGCCGAAGCGCAACGGCCGATTTGTTCCCATTCCGGCGATCGACTATTACAACGAGGTCGCGGCGCGGCTGGGTTGCACCGCCGTCTCGCGACGCATGACGCTTGCGACAGTGCTGGAAGATGAGGCGGCGCTGGATCGCAGGCTTGGTCGTCACGATCCTGCGCGGCCGCTAGTGGTGCTGAACCCCGGTGCGAACTACGGTTCGGCGAAATGCTGGCCTGCCGTGAAGTATGCGGCGCTGGCGGATGCGCTGGTTGATCGTTACAACGCGCGCGTGGTGGCATCGCTCGGTCCCAAGGAGCGGGCGATCGCTGATGAGTTGGCGGCGTCGGCGCGACGGCCGATCGAAATCTTCGTCGATCCGCCGCTGGGGCTGGGTCCGCTCAAGGCGCTGATTCGCCGTTGTCGATTGCTGATAACGAACGACACCGGTCCTCGGCATTTTGCACCGGCGTTCGGGGTGCCGGTCGTGACGATCTTCGGTTCCAGTGATCCGGCGTGGACCGTAACATATTTTGATCAGGAGCGCAATGTATCGCTTGATCTGGATTGTCAGCCGTGCATGGAGCGTGTTTGTCCGCTGAAGCATCACAACTGTATGAAAATGCTGGAACCGGATTTGGTGTTGAAAGCGGCTGATGAGTTTCTCGGGCGCGACGTTTCGGACCGCGCTCCTTCGGGCGGGGGCATGCGCGTCGAATCGGCTTAGGAGCTTCGCGGCGGAATGATTTTGACGGATCACATTAGAATGGACCGCGCCTTTCGCGATCGCCTCAGCCGCGCGAATCTGGAGACGGTCGAGTCGATCCTGAACTGCGAAGGCGCGCGGCTTGCCGCGTGGAGTCGCACGACCGACACGATAGAAGTCAATCTCAACGGCGATGCCGCGTCATTGTTCATCAAGCGATATCATTATCCGCGATGGCGGCATCGCCTTCGCGGCATGTTCCGGGGTACGTTCTTTCAGGCCAGCCGGGCGAAGAACGAATTTCGCGTGCTTCGGCTGATGCGACAGTTAGGCATTCAAGCGGTTCGACCGGTGGCGTATGGCGAGCGGCGCGTGTGCTTTTTCCTGCGGAGCTGCTTTCTCATCACCGAAGGCGTGCCCGATGCCATGACGTTGTCGACGTTCATGAAGGCCTTCGGAGAACAGCGCGGGTCGTCTCGTTCAGTTCGATTGCGGCGAGAAATACTGTCTTCGCTCGCCAAGCAGATTCGGCACATGCACGATGCCGGATTCGTGCATCGAGACCTATTCTGGCGGAACGTGCTGATCCGCGCGCTGCCGAATGATCGCTTCGAGTTCTATTTTCTTGACGCATCGGTGGGCAAGCGCATTCGAATCGCCCAGCGGCGGCAGGAGAGCATCGTCGGCGATCTGGCGGCGCTAGGCGCCGTCGCGCCGCACTTCTGTTCCAAGGCTGATCAGCTTCGTTTTCTCCTGGAGTATCTCGGCGCCGACAAACTGAGCCGCGAAAATCGCGCCTGGCTGCGGCACGTGCAGACCAAATCGGACCGGCTGCGCCCGACGGAACTGGAGCGAATTCGACGCGGCGCCTACTTCGATCCGCCGCCGTCGCAGCCGCTGGAGTGGGCCTGACGGCGCCGGCCATGAACATCCGATTGTCGATCCTCGCAAGCGAACTTCACGACGATCTGGTCCGTGCCGGACTGCGGGCGTACGAAGACTTCGTCGATTCGGCGCGCGGGCAAGGCGTGTCGAACCGCGGATCGGCCGCGACAAGATGCCTGACGATCGAGACATCCGGCGGGCCGATGGAATTGTTCATCAAAGTCTACCGTCGCAGCCGATCGCTTCTCGGGGCGTTCTTCACGCGCGATCGCTGCATCGTCGAGGCTCGAAATTATGCTGACTTGCGCGATCTGTGCGGCGCGCTTGTGCCGCAAGTCGTTGCACACGGTTGTCGCCGCCGATTCGGCGTATTTCGCGACGGCTTCATCGCCACACGTGGCGTGCCCGGCGCGACGCCTTTGGATGTCTGGCTCGATCGCCGCGCCCACGACGCCGGCAGCCCAAGCCACGCGATCACTCAGCGGGCCTTCGAACGCAGGCGTGTTATTCGCTTGTCAGCGGCGCTCGTGGCGCGCATGCACGAAGCGTCGTTTTTCCACGTCGATATGCAGTTGCGGAATCTCCTGGTTGTCGAAGGCGCGGCGGACGGCCCCGCTTTGTATGTTCTTGATTCGTCGCGGGGCGGCGTGCGGCGATGGGGCGTCAGCCGGGCCTACTGGCGCGTGCGCGATTTGTCGAGCCTGTATAAGGGTGCACGGAGCCGACTGACGCGAATCGAAATGTGGCGATGGTTCTGCCGCTATCTCGGTGTGCGCCGTCCGGATGGGATGCATCGCGAAATGGTGCGCACGATCGCCGTCGACCGGCGCCTCAAAGACAACGGACAGAGCGGATGAGCGACTGGATCGAAATCGAACCCGCGTATCGATCGGCATTGGAGGCCGCCGGCCTGACCGACTTCGATTCGTTCATGCGCGCTCCCGGCGGTCCGCCGACCAGTCGTCACCGCTATCGCGAGACGGTTCCGATCAATTTCTCCAATGGCGGATCTGCGAACCGTTTCTTTCTGAAACGCGTCTATCGCGTGTCACCGGCGCATTCGCTGTTTCCGATCCTGACGCTTCGGCGCGGCTGGTCGCAGCCGTTGCGAGAATGGCATGCGTGCGGGGCGATGGCCGATGCGAATCTTCCCGCGATGCGGCGCGTCGCGGTGGGGGAGCGCCGGTCGGCGGGCGTACCGACGCAGGCCTTCCTGCTTGTCGAGGCAACGACATTTCCTTTCGCATTGGAGGAATGGTTGATTCCCGGTTTTGTGCGACCCCTTCTCCTGGATGACTCGCGCCGCGCGGCGCTTTGGGTCGAGTTGGGCGCGCTGGTGCGGCACATCTGTGATGCCGGGTTTATCTGGCCCGATCTTCACGCCAAGCACATTCTGGTGTCGCCGATCGATGCGGCGACATCGGCAGCCCGAGCGGGTGCAGGGGACAGATGGGCTTTTTGCCTGATCGATCTTGAGCGTGTCCGACGTGTAGTGCCGCTACGGCACGCATCGGGCGAAGCGTTGGCATTGGAGCGCGATAAGCGTGTGGGTGAGGCGCTGTTGCAGCTCGTCGAAAGTCTCAGTCCGACGGTGTTCTCCAATGACGATCTGACGAATCTCGTTGCCGGTGCGAGCGCCGGTAATCCTGTTCTGCAGGCAATGATCAATTACGCCGCTTTCCCCCGGCCGCGCCTGCCGGATGATTACATTCATCCCCGCCGCATACGCTATGAAAAGCGGATGGGCATGCAGATCGACGCACGTTTTATGACGCTCTTGCAAGCAGCTGGCCTTAAGTCGATCGACGATGTCTTCCAGTATTCGCAGGGGGAGCTGCTCTCGAAGCCCGGCCTGGCCGGTCATCGCGATCGCATCCGCCTTGTCGTAAACGACGAATCGAGCGCTACGCGGACCGTGTATCTGAAGCGCTATCACCAGCCGCCGGCGCGCGAGCAATTGCGGCGCATGATGAGCGGCGACTTTCGGCGCGGCAGCGCGCGGCGGGAGGCGCGGTTCGCGCGCAAGCTATGGGAACTGGGCGTGCCGACGCTGACCACGATCGCCTTCGGGCAGCAAATGAGCGGACCGATCGAACGACGGGGGTTCCTCATCACGGATGAAGTGCCCGGCGCCTCGCTGGAGAAGCTGGCGGATGCCGCAATGGCGGATCCCACTGTGGGGCCGTCGCCGCGAGACAAGCACGAGATTATCCGGCAGCTCGCGCTGCTTACTCGAAGGATGCACGAGCGCCGGCTGTTTCATCGGGATCTTTATCTGTGTCACGTATTTCTCTCGCGGACGGCGAGCGGTGAGATCGTATTGCGTCTGATCGACCTGGCCCGCATGATTTCGCCGCGGTTGACGTATGTGCGTTGGATGGTCAAAGACCTTGCGGCGCTGGACTACAGTTCGCCGCGCGGACTTGTGACGCGTGCCGATCGCGCGAGGTTTCTGTATCATTATCTCGTAACGCCCGACGAATGCCGGCCGGGGCGCGGTGTGGACGGCGGCCGGCTTCGGCGGGTCAGTCGAATGGTCGAGGCGAAATCGCGCCGCATCGCATCGCACGACGCGAGGCGGCGCGCGAGAAACAGCTAACCGGCGGGAGCGCGCGTGAAGATCGGCGTCGTGATTGAACGATTGGAGGCCTGGCGGGGCGGCGCCGAGACGTCAACGCTTGAGCTGTGCCGGCTGCTCGTCGAGCGCGGGCATGAAGTTCACGTCGTCACGTCGACCAACTGCCAGTCGCTGCCGGATATCCCCTTTCACACGATTCGCGTACCCTCGCTGATGAAATCGCGCCGCGTGGCGGCATTCGCGAAGCGCGCCGCGACGTACATTGCCCAGAGCGACCTTGACATCATTCACGCCGTCTCACTGCTGCCCGAGGCCGATGTGTATCAGCCGCGCGGCGGGCTATTGGCCGAGACGATGTCGCGCAACGTACACACGCGTGCGACGGCGTCGCGGCGGCTGCTCAAGCGGGCGCTGATGGCGATCAACGTCAAGCAGCGATCGATGATCGATTTGGAGCGGCGCGTGTTTCAAACCGGCGGTCCGGTCATTGCGTGTGTGTCGAACTATGTCGCGCGGCAATGCGAGCAGTTTTACGAAGTGTCGCCGCCGCGCCTTCGCGTTATTTTCAATGGTGTCAATTCGCGCGTGCCCGATGCCGAGGAGCGGGCCGCGCTGCGCCACGAATTGCGCGGCGATCTGGGCGTGGAAGACGATACGCTCCTGCTGCTGTTTCTCGCGCACAATTTTCGCCTGAAGGGTCTGTTCCCGCTGCTGGAGACACTGTCGCGCCTGCGCGTCGGCGGTTTCGAGCGTTTTCGGCTGCTGGTCGTAGGTCGCGACAACGTCGTCCCGTTCCAGAAGCGGATCGACGCCATGTCGCTTCAGCCGTTCGTGACATTCATGGGGCCGACGCAGCGGTCTACCGCATTTTTCGCGGCGGCTGACGTTTGTGTGCATCCCACGTATTACGATCCGTGCAGCCGTGTCGTGCTTGAATCGCTGACGCATGGTGTGCCCGCGATCACAACGTCATTCAATGGCGCGGCCGAAGTCATGCAGGATGGTCGCGAGGGCTTCGTGATTCAGTCACCGGAAGACGTCGGACTATGGGCGCGGCGGATACTCGATTTGGCGTCGCCCGAACTTCGGCGAAAAATGTCGGAAAACGCCGTCAAGCTGCGCGATCGCGTCAGCATGAGACGACACGTCGAAGAACTCGATGGGCTGTTTCACGAGATCATCGGGATGAAGCGTTCCGGCGCAAGTGCAAGGGCGCGTTAGGCGGAGGGTGTAGGGTTTGTTCGGTCGTCTGTTGGATAAGTTCAGGGGAAAGGCGCAGTCGGCGCTGTCGCCGTCCGGCGTCGAGCAGAGCGTGGATCGGCCCACCATCGGCCTGTGCTTCAACTTTCAGCGCGGGCTGATCTACGAAAGCGAGTATCTCTTCGATGTCGGCATGCAGACGATCTTCAAGACGCTTCGCGAGTATCGGCTGCGCGCGACGTTTCACTGCCCGGCGAAGCTCTGCGACGTGGGGCCGGACCATCTGGCGAAGATTGCCGAGGCCGGCCATGAAATCGCCGTGCTCGGATTCGCCGACGAAAAGCCTTCGGATTTGACCGACGAAGCGCTCAAGCAGCTCGTGTTTTCCTGCCGGTCGGCCTTTGCCCGCCGCGGCTATCATCCGGTCGGTTTTCGATCGCCGCATTCGGAGACCGACATGCGGCTGTGCGCGGAGCTGGCCCGCCAGAACTTTCTATACAATTCCGAGCACGATCACGCGAAGCACCCCTATGTGCTGATCGACGGCTCGCCGCCGCTCTTGCGGATACCCATCTACACCGACGACCGAGGATTGCGGCGCAGCGAAGACACATACGACGCGACCGTGTCGAAGCACTACCGCGTCCTGCGGAAGGCCCTGCAGAACAACCGCTTTGCCTCTATCGTGTTTCATCCGTGGATACTCGCCGAAGACATGCAGCGCATGGAGCATTGGCAGGCCTGGGTGCGCGCCGCGGTGAAAGAAGGCGCTCGGGTCTGCGCTCTGGAAGACGTGTTGAAGCCGGACGATGTTTCGACGGCGCGTAAGGGTGCGGCGTCGTGATCGGGCCGATTCTGATTTTGCTGTTCGCGTCGTATCTCTTCGGCGGCATACCCGTCGGATTGATCGTCGGGCGCCTCAAGGGCGTCGATGTGCGCGCTCACGGCAGCGGAAACTATGGCGCGACCAATGTCGGCCGTGTGTTCGGTCGAAAATGGGGCGTACTCGTTTTGCTATTGGACGCGACGAAGGGCGCGATTACTTCCATCGCCGCCCATCCCGTCCTTCAAATGTCGGGCGTCGATCTTGGCACGACGGCGGCCGATTGGGTGTGGCTCGGCACCGGTCTGTGTTGCGTACTGGGAAACACGGCCCCGATTTATCTGAAATTCAAAGGCGGCAAGGGCGTCGCCACTTCATTGGGCGTTATTTTGGGGATCTATCCATATCTCACGCTGCCGGCGCTGGCGGCATTATGCGTCTGGATCGCGACGGTGCTCCTGACGCGATACATTTCGCTGGGTTCCCTTCTTGCGGCATTTACCGTTCCCGTCGCCTTTGTCGCGCTGTCGTGGCCGATGGATTGGTCACTGGCAGAGCATTCGCCGTTATTGGGCCTTTGCGTGCTGGCGGCGGCGGTCGTGGTGCTTCGCCATCGCGCCAATATCGGTCGGCTGTTCGCCGGGACCGAACCGCGCGTCGGGGACTCGCGGAGAGCTTAGCCTGTTCTACGTCCCAATTTGGAGCAGTCCGCCACCGGCTTTGACGCATCGATCTTGAACATGGCCTTCCGGCGACGTAGACTAGTTCACACACAGTCCTGCGAAACGGCCGCATTTCGGAGATCGATTCTCATAGCGGCCATCGCAGATGAAAAGCCGCCGCACGCTCGCGGCGCAGCATAGTGGGGGGCGGACGAAGACCGCTCGCAGTTTTTTTCGGCATGATCACAAATCGCAGCGTGAGCGAACGCCGCCACGGACGGCCGCGCAAATGTGTCGGCTTGTCCGCGTTGTGGTGCATGAGTTCGTGCCGGGCCATGAGAAACCCGGACCATGGGAGATGACGCCGTGAAATGGTTTAACAAGTCCGTGAAGCGTACATCGCAGTGGGGATGGGCGGCGCTGGCGCTGGTGATCGCGCCGCTGTCGGGTTGCGATGGCGTAGGCCAGCCCGTACTTCTGCCGTTCGGTCAGATTACGGCCGTGCAGTTGTTCAACGAGAGCAACTACACGGTTGCGTTTTCGGTCGAGTCGGCGGTTCTCAATCCGACATCCGTCGCGCGCGTGAACTGGGTCTTCGGCGACGGCGGTGGCTTCGTCGAAGGTCCGAGCGACCGCGCGACCATCACCCATCGCTACAGCGCGCCGGGAACGTACGCGGTCACGGCGTATATCTTCGGGTCCGGCGGTTTCGTCGATCAGATCACTACCAACATCGTCGTCGACCAAAACGGCGTCCAACCGCCGCCGAATGGGCAAAACCCTGAAGACCTGCCCGGCAACATCTCCGCACCGTTTCCGGTCAACAATGCCGCCGAAGTGGCGGTCGATATCGAACTGTTCTGGACAACCGGCATTCTCTCGGACAGCCAGGACGTCTATTTTGGCACGGACAAAGACGCTGTCGCGGATGCGACGCGCAGCGATGACGCCTTCAAGGGCAATCAGACCGGTTCGACATTTGATCCCGGTATGCTCGATCCAAACACGACTTACTATTGGCGCATCGACGGCGTCAACGAACTGGGTACGACCAAGGGAAGCGTGTTGACGTTCAAGACGGCGCGCGTACCACAGCAGGCCAGGAATCCGATACCCAGCCACGGTTCGACATCCGCGCGCGTCGAAGTCATCCTGCGATGGACCTCTGGCGAACGCGCTTCGAGCCACGACGTGTACTTCGGCAAGGACGCGGTCGCCGTGGCCGACGCCACCGATGAAGACGACGATATCTTCCAGGGGAACGTCAATTCGGCACAGTTTGATCCCGAAGACGAAGACGCCGAGCGCGACGGCCAGCTTCTGCCCGATACTGAGTACTTCTGGCGCATCGACGAGGTCGGCACCGGCGGCACCACCAAGGGCGAGGTGTGGAGCTTCCGAACGGCGGCCGCGCCACCGAAGGTCACCATGCCCATTCCCTTCGATGGTGAAATCGATGTCGATGTCGAACAGGTGCTCTCGTGGGTGGCATCGCCCGACATCGAACAAGTGGATATCTACCTCGGAACCGACGCCGTCGACGTTGAAGAGGCCGATCGCGGCAGCCCGCTGTTCCAGATTACGCAGAGCAGCACGACGTTCGATCCTCCGAATCTCCTCGGCTCCACAACGTATTACTGGCGCATCGACACGATCGGCCGCGGCGGCACGACCAAGGGCGATATCTTCAGCTTTGCGACGATCGCCCCGCCCGGCCAGGTCATCGGCCCCTTCGTGCCGGCCAATGTGGCATCGAATGTGACGATCACGCCGGAGCTTTCGTGGAATGTCGGTGGCAATGGTCCGACGACCCAGTTCCGCGTTTATCTCAGCACGAGCAACAGCGCCGTCGTCAGCGGCGCGGCGTCGGCCCTGCGCACCACGCAGGACGTTCAGTTCACCACGTTCAAGATCGTGGAAGCGAGCAGCCTGACCGCGGATACGACGTACTTCTGGCGCGTGGATGCAATCGGTCCGGGCGGCGTAACGACCGGCCCGGTGCTCAACTTCACGACAGGCAGCAAGCCGCCGGCCGTGACGGGACCGATCCCGCAGAACAGCGCCAAGGGGATCGCCCTGAATGTGACTTTGATGTGGACGGCCGCGACGGGCGCTGATTCGTACGATGTGTACTTCGGCACGTCTCAGTCTGAAGTGAATAGCGCCAATAACGATGACGCGCCATTCCGCGCGACCGTGAATGTGACGAACTACGTGCCGGGCGTATTGGAAGGCGACACCGAGTTCTTCTGGCGAATCGACTCCCGCGGTCCCGGCGGCGCGACCAAGGGGTCGGTCTGGCGGTTTACGACCGTGCCGCCGAAGGCAACCGTTCCCGTGCCGTTCGATGGCGCGGATCAGATCGCGCTCGATGTCTCACTCGAGTGGTCTGCCGGCAGAAGTGCCACGTCGCACGACGTATATCTCGGAACGGATGAAGCCGCAGTCACCAACGCCACGCGTCAGACGGCCGGCATCTTCCGCGGCAATCAAACCGCGACGACCTACACGCCGCCGAATCCGCTCGCCGGCGCGACGACGTATTATTGGCGTATTGACGGCGTCAATATCGACGGCACGTCGAAGGGCGATGTCTGGCAATTCACGACGATCGCCGGTCAGGCGACCGATCCGATTCCCGCAGATGGCGCGACGGGCGTTTCATTGACGCCGTCGCTCGACTGGACGCCCGATGTCAACGCTACGTCGCACCACGTGTTCTTCGGCACGACGGAAGATGCGGTCGAAAGCGCCACAACCGCCAGCGATGAATATCAAGGCAGCTTCACGCTTGGCGGAGGCACGCCGCCCTTCCAGCCGCCCAACGTTCTCGACGGCCTGACGTTCTATTTCTGGCGCGTCGATACCATCACGGCCAACGGCACGGCGAAGGGGCACGTCTGGCGCTTCCGGACAGGACCGGGGCGTGCATCGAATCCGACGCCCGCGAACTTCGCCACAGGCGTCTCGGTCAACACGACGCTCATGTGGACGGCCGGTGTCGGCGCGGTGACGCACGATGTGTACTTCGGCACCAATGAGGCCGACGTGACGAATTCAAACATCGGTTCGCTTGTGGGTGCAACGTTACGCGTGACGACCGGCGTCACGCAGATCAGCACGCCGCAGATGCCGCCGCTGGCCGCGAACACCGTCTATTATTGGCGCGTCGATTCGGTGGCCTCCAACGGCACGACGCGAACCACCGGCGTCATCTGGCGGTTCACGACGCTTGAACTTCCGGCGCAGGCCGCATCGCCGACGCCCTTCAATGGTGCGACGAACATCAATCCGGAAGTGACGCTGACATGGGGTTCCGCCGCCCGCGCCGACAGCTACGACGTGTACTTCGGTGACAGCATGGCGGCGGTGATGAACGCGACGACCGCGTCGACCGAGTTTCAGGGAAATCAGGCGACGACGTCGTATCAGCCGACCGGTCTTGCAACGCTGACGACGTATTACTGGCGAATCGACACCGTGAATGAAGCCGGCGTGCGCGTCGGAGTGGTCTGGTCGTTTACGACCCGTCCGTGATGAGACAGCAGTGATCGGCCGCGCGCGTCAATGCAACGGCGCGCGCGGCAGCGTGAGCGAGAACGTCGTGCCGCTCCCGGCTGCGCTCTCGACCTCGATCATGCCGCCCTGTTCCTCGACCAGCCGGCGGCAGACGTGCAGGCCAAGCCCCGAACCTCTGCGATAAGACTTTGACTCGCCGGTCTTCGTCGTGAAGAACGGTTCAAAGATGCGAGGGAGATTCTCCGGCGGGATGCCGCAGCCTGTGTCGCGGATGGTGATTGCGGCGCGGCATTCATCAATCGCGCGAGCCGAAAGCGTCAACCGGCCGGGCCGGTCCAGCATCGCCTGCCATGCGTTAAGGACGAGATTGAACAGCACCTGCTGCAGCGCGCCCGCGTCGACCACGACTTTCAGATCATCCGGTGCGTCGATCTCGACTTGTATCCCGTCTTTTGTAACATCCCGACCGAGACACTCGATGACATCCGTCAACAGCGGCTTCACGAGCTGCGCGCTCGGACCGCTTGATGTGTTCGACGTGAACCCCAGTATTCGCTGGCACAGCGCGGCGAGCCGTTGGGCGTTCTTGTTGGATCGTTCGGCTGCCGTGCGCCAGAGCTGCGGGTCTTCGC
This sequence comes from uncultured Planctomycetaceae bacterium, assembly GCA_964599535.1. Taxonomy (GTDB): domain Bacteria; phylum Planctomycetota; class Phycisphaerae; order UBA1845; family UTPLA1; genus JADJRI01. The sequence goes on along the minus strand of CAZRFP010000025.1, from coordinate 22,227 downwards.
GCGAGAGGGCGTATTGCGTATACGTGAGGATCGGCGTGAGCAGATTATTGAATTCGTGTGCGAGGATGGCCGACATCGTGCCGATCGACGCCATGCGCTGCAGCTCAAGCACTTGCGCCTGCAACTCGCCGAGGTTGGCTTCGAGTTGATCGAGATGCCGCGAGATCGTCGCGTGCAGATGTTCATCGACGACGGGTTCGGCGACAGGCGCCGCGCGCGGTGGAGATTTGCGGTGGGTCGGATCCGACGACAAAGCGAGACCTCTCCTTTATGGCCGCGCAATTGACGCGGCGGGTCTGTCTATATCGGCTTATTGCCCGCGAATGATCGAAGCGCGACGCTGCGCAATGCGCCCGATGGCCGACTTTGCCGATCGGGGTTGACCCGCGCCGCTCGGCTGCGGAAGATTCGACATCATGGACATCCACGACCGGTTGGAAGCGCTCCTGACGGCCGCCGAGGCGATCGGACTTGTCGTTCAGCGCGCGCCGGTTTCGGGCGAAGGGGGCGGACTCTGCGTGGTCAAGGGCGAGCGGCGGCTATTTGTCGATACGCTGGCCGATACGCAGACGCGCTATCAGCGCACGTTGGAGGCTCTGGCGAATCTCGATGACATCGAGAAAGTCTATCTGCCGCCGAAGGTGCGCGACGATCTGGAGCAGGAGCGGTCCAGCCGCTAAGAGGAATACGGCATGACTCTGATGATGACAGTTTCCGGTGTTCGCGGCCTCGTGGGCAGCACGATGACGCCGACGCTCGCCGCGGAGCTTGGCGCGGCCTTCGGTTCCCATCTGGGCGGCGGGCGCATCGTGATCGGGCGCGATTCGCGCCCCAGCGGCGAAATGGTCCAGGCCGCGCTGGCGTCGGGGCTGATGGCCGTCGGATGCGATGTCGTCGAACTCGGCATTGTGACCACACCGGGCACGGCTCTGATGGTTTGCGAACTGGGCGCGAAAGGCGGCGTTGTTCTGACGGCCAGCCATAATCCAGCCGAGTGGAACGGCATCAAGTTTCTCACGCACGAAGGCGTCGCGCCGCGGCCGGAACTGGCCGAGCAGATTTTCGAACGCTATCGGGCGAAGGATTTTCGCTATGTCGGTCCGGGCGAAATCGGACGGCGTTCGTCAGACGTATCGACACACGAGCGACATGTCGCGCGCGTGCTGGCTATTTGCAACGCGAGTGCAATCAAGAAGCGCAAGCCGCGCGTTGTGCTCGACAGCGTCAACGGCGCGGGCGGCGTCGGCGGAGCGATGCTGCTGGAACGCCTCGGCTGCGATGTCATACGCATGAACGCCGAACCGACCGGCCATTTCGCACACACGCCCGAGCCGACGGCGGAGAATCTCGTCACGCTTTGCGACGCCGTGCGCGAGCACCATGCCGACATCGGCTTCGCCCAGGATCCCGACGGCGATCGGCTCGCCATCGTCGACGAGACCGGCCGCTACATCGGCGAGGAATACACTGTGGCGCTCGTTGCAAGACATCTATTTTCCACAAAGCCCGGACCCGTCGCGGTGAATTTGTCGACTTCTCGCATGATTGATGACTTGGCTCAGCGTGCTGGCGGTGCGGCATGCGTGCATCGCACGGCTGTCGGCGAGGCCAATGTCGCGGCGGCCATAGGCCGCTTTGGCTGCATCCTCGGCGGCGAGGGCAATGGCGGCGTCATCGATCCGCGCGTCGTGCTCGTGCGCGACAGCTTCGTGGGTATGGGCTGCGTACTGAGTCTGCTGGTCGAGGACGACCGTCGCTTGTCCGAGATTGTCGATGAGATTCCGCGCTATGTGATGATCAAGCAGAAGTTTGAATTGGCGCCTCCGCAGATCACGGAGTGGATGCAGCGCGTGCGGGCGCGCCTGAGCGGAAGCGTCAACGACATCGACGGTCTGCGCATCGACTGGCCTGAAGGCTGGGTCCATGTCCGCCCATCCAACACCGAGCCGATCGCACGTGTCATCGCCGAGGCAGCGAGCGAGCAGACCGCGCTGGAGCTTGCTCGGCGCGTTTCAGACCTCCGGTGATCCTACATTCAGACGATCGGTCGCGATGCGTTCATACGCCTGTTTCAGAGGCTTCAGCACGTTCCTCCATGCATATTGTTCCGTGAATCGTGATCCATCCGATCGCCCGGCGGCCGCGGCCATACGACAGGCCTGCGCGATGCTGTCGGGCGCATTCGGGTCGCAATAGTGGCCTATGTCCGTGAAATACTCTCGAACCGGCGGCACGTCGGCCACGACAATCGGCACGCCCATTGCCGCCGCTTCCATTGCCGCGAGGCCCGGCGTTTCGATGTACGACGGCTGCACGACGGCGCGCGCCTGTCGGAAAACACCATGCATGTATTCGCTCGGAAGCCGAGCGCGAAACGACACGTTGCCGAGCTTCCGCGAGGCCCGCTTGGCTGCGTTCAGATAGCCGCTGCAACCCGGCGCGGCGTCACCGACGATCACTAGGCACAGATCGGGCAACTGTTGAAACGCGCGAACCAGATTGAGCTGGTTCTTTCGTGGCCCAATCGCGCCGGCGCAGACCAGTGCGCCGATCGATTCGGAGAACGGCGTCAAAGCGTCGGCCGAACACACGGGGTCGATCCCGTTCAGCACGACGATGATCTGATCCGTCGACAACCCAGGGAATCGTTCGAGCAGATGATCCTTCTCGGCGTGTGAATTCGGAAATACCAGCGCCGCATTGCGAACAATCTCAGCCTGCATCGCGTGCCGATCGGCAGGACCGTCACGACGCATCCTGCGCCGAAGGCCGCGAACGGCCTTCGGCGTCAACCGATGCACAACGCTTCGCGGCCACTCATGTGCGCTCCAGGGAACAACCGAATCGAGATCCCAATAAACGGATGACAGCACATACGGACGACGCTGCTCGATCGCGTTCCTGCATTGGGCGAGCGTTTCGACGGGGCGTGTCAGGTTAAAGAGATGGACAACGTCGTATTCGCGCAAATTCGGCGCTGGATCGAGCGAATGATCGACGCGATGACCCAAATCGCGCAGGAATTGCGTGGTATGCTGCATTTGGACAGTATCACCACCGGGATGCGACCTACTGTCCGGCCGATTCTGCATGAGAATGTTGAGCGGCTTGTTCAATGTCGTCGCATCGTAGTAAGAACGCGCCACCACGGGAGTGGCGGCGCAGCGCACTTAATTATCGCTTCCAATGGGACAGCGTTACATGCAGAGTCATCCCACGAACGCACGAACGACATCGGCGATGCGCCGAGTCGCTTGCCCATCGCCGTACGGATTGGCCGTCTTCGCCATGCGGTCGTAAGCGATGGGATCGTCGAGCAACTCCAGCGCTTTCGCCACGATTTGCTTACGATTCGGCCCTACCAGTACTGCCGTGCCGGCCTCAATGCCCTCCGGCCGCTCGGTCTCATCGCGTAAGACCAGCACGGGTTTACCCAACGAAGGCGCCTCCTCCTGCACGCCGCCGGAGTCCGTGAGGATCAGGTGAGCGGTCTTCATGGCCGCGACAAATTGGGGGTAGTCCATCGGCGGCACGAGCCGAACGCCCGGCAGTCCGCCGAGCAACTCGCGCGTCGTCGCGACGACGGCGGGGTTGGGATGCACGGGATAGAGCACTTCAACATCGCGGGCCTCGACAAGATCATTAATCGCATTGCAAATCTCCCGAAGTGGCTCGCCAAAATTCTCTCGCCGATGAGCGGTCACGAGAACGAGCCGCCGCCCGTCGGTCGGCTCGTATTCACGCGGAAGTTCCGCCCGCGACGCCGTCCACAAGAGAGCATCGATAACCGTATTGCCGGTGACGTGTACGCTTTTTTTGTCGACGCCCTCGCGCGTGAGATTCTCCCGTGCAGAATCCGTCGGTGCGAAATGCAGATCGCAGAGCCGGCTCACGATGACGCGGTTGATCTCCTCGGGAAACGGGTAATGCCGATCATGCGTGCGCAAGCCGGCCTCGACATGGCCTACGGGAATGCGTCGATAAAAGCAGGCTAACGCCGTCGTCATGACGGTCGTCGTGTCCCCCTGCGTCAATACGATGTCGGGCTCTTCCACGTCTAGCGCTTGGTCAATCGCGGGTATGAGGCGGCTCGTGAGTTCGGCCAGCGCCTGATCGGGCTGCATGATGTTCAGGTCGATATCGGGTGTGATATCGAAGAAGCGGAACACCTGATCAAGCAATTCACGGTGCTGCGCCGTGGCTAGGACGCGCACATCGGCCCAGTCCTCTTCGCGCAAATGTCGAATCAACGGGGCGAGTTTGATCGCTTCCGGGCGGGTTCCGGCGGTGATCAGGATGCGCGGTCGTCGGCGTGTCACGCCGGGCATTCTAAGCCGTCAGCGGCGTTCGTGTCAGCCGCGCAGCCCAAGGCTGGCAATCCAGCCGGTCGATTGCTGCGGCGCGGGCTTGCCGCACAGCGTCGCGGCGATCTCGGCGATGGCTTTGCGGACGGGATTTCGTTCGGAGACGGGCTGCCCCAGATCGCAGGCGACGGAGAGCGTCTTGTAGTGGTTCGGGATGACGCCGACGACTTTTCGTCCCACCTTCTGCTCCAACGCCGCGACGTCGATTGTTCCAACCTTTTTGGAATAGCGGTTGACGGCAAATTCGATCTTCTCAGTCGGTACGCCGAAGCGCACTAGGCCGTCGTTGATGCGTCCGGCATTCAGAATACCTGTCACGGAAAGCTGTGTGACGACGAGCAGCTTATGACAAGCCTCAATGGCACACCCCGTGACGGCATCAAATTTGCGAGGCAGATCGATGACAGAGAATGGGAATTTGACGCCTGCGGCTTGCAAGACGCCGCGCACAAGTTGATCGTCGATCGTATGAGAATGCTCCAACTCTTCTGGTCGTGGCAATACGGAGATTCCTGAAGGCAGTTCGAGCATGACTTCGTCTAGCGCGAGGCGGTCGATCTCTCCGTAGTCTCTCAAATCCGAGATCGTGTATCGTGGATTGAGGTCCCACGACTTAGCGACCGTGCCGAACTCGAGATCCAGATCGAAAAGGCCGAGTGAGGGCGAAAAATCGGCGATCGCCATGGCCAGATAGCACGCTACGGTCGTCGATCCGGCGCCGCCGGCCGTCCCTACGACCGCGATGGTCTTGCCGATCGTCTGTCGTTCGTCCGTTTCACACAACGCACGCTGCAGCGCCGAGCGCAGATCATGTTCGTCCAGCGGCTTGCAGGCCAGTTGTTTGCAGCCCGCGCGCTGGGCGCGGATGATTCTGTTCACGTCACTGGAGCCGGTGACGCCGATGATGGCCACCAGTGGCGCGATTTCCATCGCTTCCACGATAACGTCAAAGACATCCTGAGCATCAAGGTCCAGAATGAGCGCGGCGAGCGCTTCGCTTCCGACGACGTTGCGCAGTTCCTCACGAGACTTGGTGAAAGCGACAATCTTGTATTCACTCAAGGCTCGTAGGACCGGATCGTCGATCTGATGTACGCAGATTTTCTTCTGGCTCACTTAACACTCCTCCTGGCATTCATGCGAACGCGGCACGCTGGGCACGCGCGATGCTGACGACACGGAGTTTCCACTGGTTAACCATCGAGTCGGCGGCCGACCGGCTTTGGCTGTTTTTGCCGGAGCGGCGGTGCGTCCTATAAGGACCGCATCGCCAGTTTGCTTCGTAAATTGCGTGATCGGTTCCTTATGGGGCCAGGGGCGGGTTCCGATATACGCACGTCAAACGGCGATGAACAGTCGTTGCGTGAGATTTGAGAGCAGGAATATGGATTCGCATACCGCACAATCAAGTGTCGTTTTGTTGACGCGGGACGATTGGCTGGCTTTCGTTCATCAAGTCAACGAATCGCCGACACGAAGCGCACCACATCGAAACGAGGAGCGCAATCCGCTGCAAATGGAAGTTCAGCTGCGATTTGACGATCAAGGCACATGGGTCTGGCGTTGGCTGATTCTCAACAATGTCTCCAATAGCGGTTTGATGCTCAAAGGCGAAACAGAACTGACGCCCGGCACTCGGCTGGTTGCTGAGATTAACCCCGACGGAGTTCCATTCTACGTTGCCGGAGTTGTCATGCATTGCACCCAAACAGTCGGCGGATTCAAGATCGGCGTCAATCTTCAGTTTGACTGAAGTTACAGGCACAATGTAAGGCGGGTAAATAGACCATGATTTTCTACATCACACTCTTAAGTCTGACGGCACTGACGCACGCGCAGCCTGCGAATCACGAAAGCGATTCGCGCGAGCAATTCATCGATGTCGTGCGAAATGCGTGGACGGCTGCGGTCGATTCCGTGGAGGCGTGGGTCGAAATCAACGACCGCACCGCCGCCATGCGTCAGGATCAAGCACGTGCGCCGGAGCGTCGGCCGACAGCCGCCATCGGGCCGGTACATACGGCGCGTCATCCGGCGTTGTACGGCGGCGGAATCGTGCTTGCGAATAGTGGTCCGATCTCCATTTCAAGCGAAGAACATGATGATGTATGGGAATTTGCCGCGCCCTTCGAGTCGAGAGATGAAATCCGTTCGACGTCTGACAAGCCCGCGCAATCCGACGAAGCAACCGTAGTCGAGGAATTCGCATTCGAATCAGACCGTAGCGACGAATCCGTCGCAACGGTACCGCCCCCAGGCACGAAGGCGTCCCCGGATCAGGCCACGTCCGATGCCGACAATGGCGGCTTTGCCGACTTTGGCGTCGACTTTCGACCGACGATGCGTCCCGCCGCCTCCGCCAAGACTCCAGTCACCACGAGATCGGCGACGCCGTCGACGATCAAGACGACCGAAACGCCGATTGTGGAGCTGTCGGCGATGCGGCGGCAGGATGAGATTAAAGCTCCGGAATCGCCTGGTCTGTCATCAAGCCTGCGTCAGGGCATCCAGATCGCCCGCATGACCATGAAGGACCAGCCATCCGAGCTGATCCGCGTCAACGTCGATGCTTCGGTCGTCGTCGACCTGAATTGTGACGTGGACGGCGTAAACATCGTCGATCCGAACGTCGCCGATGTCATCGTGCCCGCCAAAAACCGAGTGATCGTTGTCGGCAAGAGCATGGGCACGACGCAGTTGGTGCTGACGGTCGGCGCCGAGCATCGCGTCTTTCATGTCTATGTCGAGCCGAACCTCTTCGTGCTGTCAAATCTGATCCGCTCGCTTGCGCCGCGATCCGATGTGCGCGTCACGTCGCTCAACGGCCGGCTCGTCTTGCAGGGCACTGTTTCCGACGCAACGACCGCCCGGCAAATGGAGGAACTCGCCGCCGCGTATCAGCCGACACCGGTGATCAACCATCTGTCGGTATCGGGGACGCAGCAGACCATGCTTCGAGTCGTGGTGGCCGAAGTCAACAAGGAAGCGCTGCGAAACCTCGGCTTCAATTGGGCAATCGGCGCTTCGGACTGGTCGCGCGATTTCTTCTTCGCCAACAATGTCGGACAGCTAAACCCGACCACCTTCTCCAGCAGCGGGCTGGCAAATGTGCTCGCCGGTCAGCAGCTATATTCCGTAGCGCCGGTCGGTAACGGCACGCAGACGAATATCACGTTCGGTTTTCCCAAGGCAGAGTTGCAGATTTTCATGAATGCTCTGCGGCAGAATGGGCTGGCGAGAACGCTGGCCGAGCCGAATCTCGTGGCCATCAGCGGCCAGACGGCGACGTTTCTCGCGGGCGGCGAAGTGCCGATCCCGGTTTCCCAGGGCGGTGCGGTCGCGGGTGCGATCACGATTGAATACAAGGAGTTCGGCGTTCGTCTCGCATTCACACCGACGGTCGGTGCCGATCAGATCATCCGCTTGCATGTGATGACCGAAGTCAGCGACGCTGTGCCCGGATCGCGTCAGATCGACACCATTCCCGTTTTCACATTCCGAACGCGCCGCGTCGAATCGACGATTGAGTGTCCCAACGGCAAGACGTTTGCGATCGCCGGCCTGCTCAACGAGACGGTCAACGCCATCGCAACGAAGATTCCCGGTTTGGGCGATGTACCGATTCTTGGCCAGCTTTTCAGCTCGGTCGACTATCAACGGTCAAACACCGAACTCGTTGTACTTGTGACGCCGCATCTGGTCGAAGCCCTCGAACCCAACCAGGTAGGTCCGGTGCCCGGCCAGCTCATGGAGCATCCGGACGATTTCGAGTTGTTCGGAATGGGGCTGCTGGAAGGACGGTCGTCCGCATCGCGGGAAAGTGTATCGCAAGTCAAGTCACGGGAATCAGATGGCGGCACGGTCGTTCGTGCGGCGTCCACGCCGGCGCGGCCGGTCGCCCTGCACGGCGTGTACGGCATTGAGGATCGCGAACCCGGCGCCCTGCACGATTGATCCCGCAGAAGGCCGCCTCTGTGGCACAATGGCTGGCAATGGACTGCTCTAAGCCCATGTCCGCATTAAGCATATTGTAGATTGAATCCGGCGCTCTTGTGGCAAGCGAATCGACCTTCATGCTCGGATGGTGCGCAACATGAAAAAGATGAACTTCGATACGAAGTCAAATGAATCCGGTCCCTCGAATCCGCTGGTCGGCTCGACAGCCGGTCCGATGCTCTCAACGCTGGAGGGGGGCTGGGACTCTACCAACGAGAAGCCTTCCGCCGCCGCGAACGATGCAGCAGGCGCTCGTGTCGACATTGAAGGCATCGTGCGCAACTATCGGGTCATCCGCACGATCAGCGAGACCTCGGCCAGCATCGTCTATAAGGCCGAAGACGCTCGCACCAAGCGCCATGTGGCGATCAAGGTCATTTACAACCGCGGCCTGCCGGACTTTGAGCGCATTAACCGGGCCCGCGTCGAAATCGAGCGGCTGCGCCATCTTTCGCATCCCGGAATCGCGGCGCTGTTTGATGCCGGTTTGACGCCCGAAGGCCACTGCTATCTTGTCAGCGAATTCATCAAGGGCGTTTCGCTGAATGAGTATCTGGCCATACATAAGCTAACTCTGGAGGATCGCTTCGCGGTCTTCATGCGAATCTGCGAGGCCGTTCACTACGCGCACCAGAAGTGCCTGCTCCATCGCGATCTGCGACCGAGCAACATTGTCATCGATGGAAAGTGCAATCCGAAGCTTGTCGGGCTTGGCGTAGCGTCCGTGACGGATGTCGATGTCGGCCCGGCCAAGGAAGGCAGCGGTCGGCGCGAGCTGCGTGAATTCCTCGTTTACAAGAGTCCGGAGCAGGTCGCGTGCCGAATCTATGACACCGACGTGCGCAGCGATGTCTATTCGCTCGGCGTCATTCTCTACGAGCTGCTGACCGACAGGCTGCCCTACAGTTGCAATTCGGAAAGCGGCAAGGAAATCGTGCAGGCCGTCAGGTCGGAAATGCCCGCCAAGCCGGGCAGCGTCAAGGCGAATCTTCGCGGCGATCTTGAGGCAATCGTCCTCAAGACGCTCGAAAAGCAGCCTTCAGATCGCTATCAAAACGTCCTCGCGCTGATGCAGGACCTTGAAAACTATCTCGGAAAGCGCCCGGTCGGCGCTCGACGCGCCGGCGCGATGTATGAGTTCCGAAAGCTGGCGACGCGATATAAGTCGCGTTCAATCTCGGTGGTGATCCTGTTTCTCGCCATGCTCGCGTTTGGTCTGCACATTCATGCGACCACGCGCGACGCCGGGCGTGCGCGCGTGGCGGAGATCGAGCAGCGCATGATGAACGAAGCGGCCCGCCAGAAAGTCGCAAATGACATTCTGGTCGAGCAGATGAATGCCGCCAAGGCGCTCGCCCAGGCCGAAACCCGGGAGCGCGAGCGCATCGAATCGCGACTCAGCGGGTTCAATGCCGAGTTGCAGGCCGTCCAATCCGATCGCGACGCATATGCCCACCGCGCCGAACTGGCCGAAGCACGCGCCGGCTCGCTCGAAGCCGTCTCCAAATTCTGGCGTGGCGTGGTGACGCCGTCCGGTGATCTCGCGGAAGACGCCGTCGTCGAGCGGCTGCTGGAGCAGGCGGCAGCGCGCATCTCGAAGTCGTTGAGTGATCAACCAATCGCCGCCGCCGCGGCATTCAGCGATATTGGTCAGGCGCTTCTGAGACTCAATCGGGCCGCACGCGCGGCCGAAATGCATGGCGAAGCGCTTCGTCTTCGCAGCGACGCCCTCGGCTCGGAAGATGAACAGACCATTGAGTCCATTCACCAGTTGGCGGCGGCGTTCTTTGCAGCCGGCGATGCCGCCAGCGCCGAACCGGTCTGCCGCGAACTTGTCCTCGTCACGACGCGTGTATTTGGCGAGCGTGATCCGCGCACGTTGACCGCCGTAAACAATCTCGCCATGACGCTTCACGCGCGACAGCAATTGACGGAGGCGGAGCAGCTACTCCGGACAGCGCTCGAAGCGCGGCGCGAGTTGTTTGGACCATCCGATCGCCGCACGGCTTCGACGTGGCAGAATTTGGGAATCGTGTTGTTCGACGCGGGGCGACCGGCCGACGCCCTAGGAGCATTTAAGGAAGCGCTTACCGTATTCGAAGGAAGGCTGCCCGCGAATCACGCGCTCATTCTCGACACGCAGAGCCGCATCGGCGGATGTCTGGTCGAAATGGGGCAGTTTGAGAATGCCGAGCCGATCCTGATCGGCGCGCATAAGGCACTCAAAACGATGCTCGGCGACGCTCATCCGGAAACCAGCGCCGCACTCGAACGTGTCGTGAATTGCTATCAAAACTGGGGCAAACCTGACTCCGCTCAACTTTATGCCTCTGATTACGGCCAGCCGAACGCGGAAGCCTCCGTTGCGAGCGAGTGATCATCTCCGCGCCGCTCGATTCTACAGCCCGGCTCGCGGACCTTGTGCCGGACGGTTTGCTCGCAGCTTGTCCCATGCGCGCTTCATTTCTTCGCGATCAATGCGGCCGTCGCCATTGGCGTCAATCTGATCAAAACGCCGGGGCGGACCGAAATACTCGTCGCGCGTGAGGACGCCGTCGCTGTTCGCGTCCATTCGATCAAACCGCTTCATGATGGGCGCGTCCCCGATGGCGCGGCGTTGGCCGCGCTGATCGCCCGGAAGGCCATCGCGCGGACCGATTCCCCGGCCTTGCCGCGCGCCGTCTCGTGGACGCTCTTCCATCTGATCATGCCGGTTCGCTCGTTTACGTCCGTCGCGAGCACCCGGTGCCTTTGGACGCGGTGCCGCGTCAGGATCGCGCGTGCCTTGTCCGCGCCGCGCTTCATTGCGCCGTCCATCAGGCGGCGGTGGAGGCATATCACCGGCAGGAGGCCCGCCGATGCCGCGCCCGCCTTCCGGTCGGCGCGGACCGCCCAGCGGCGCTCCGGAGCGGTCCGGACCGCGCCGCGGCCCGTCGTTGCGCTCCATGTCGGATCGCGGGCCATCCGGCCGCCGTTCACGCAGGGCATCATCGACGGCCTGCCGAACGGCATCGCGTATCGCGCGGTCATGTTCACGCAGTGCCTCATTCACGGCATCGCGGACGATGCGTCGAATCATCTCACCCGGCGCGCCGAATTCTCTATCCGGTCCACGGCGGGGTTCGAATGCACCGCGCCCCGGCCCGCGCCGAATCTGGTCGGCTGCGGCCTCGAACTCTGCACGGTCAATCACGCCGTCCTTGTTCGCGTCGATTCGATCAAAGATCATCCCCGATCGCGCGATCGGTCGTTCGCGATTTCGGTCGCGTGGTCGATCGGCCCGATCCGCGCCGGCCTGTCCACGCCGCGGCGGCTCCTGGCCGGATAGGGCGGTCGTTCCAACCGCATTCAGTAAGGCCGCCACGAGAAGAATGCGAATGTGCTGATACATGGGTCCTGGTCCTTTCGGGGATTGTCAATTAGCCCTTCCTCGTTACAATTCCGACCCCACTCCGATAAACGCGCGTCGCCCTTGGATATTGCCGAATTTCGGCTTTCGGTGAGGCGGGGCCTGTTTTGGGCAGGTGTCGGGGTGCTGTTCGCGTTAGAGCCGACGAATCGTCACGTTTTGCTGACTGCGACTTGATGCCGACCGTCCAGCGGTTGACAGGCGGCCTCTCGCACATCGTCGAATCAGCAGGGCAGGTAACTGGAGTGATCTGGAGACACTAAAACATGACACATCGAAAACTGGCCGTACTGTTGACACTGTCCTTTGTCGTTCCGCCCGCCGCGGCGCAGGGGCAGACGGACTTGTCCAAGTTCCCGCTGAGCAAGGCGATACCCGACAACGTCTTTATCGCCGTCTCGGCCCGCACCAACCCCGAGCGAAAATTTCTCGACGACTACTGGGCCGAAATCACGCAGGCGTTCGTCGAGAGCGGCGTCATGACCGACGCATGGGACATGATTTCCGACATGATCCCCGACGAAAGCATGGACGAAGTCGAAAACACGATGGACCGTTTCGGCGAGATGTGCCGCAAGATCGAATGGTCCAAGCTCTTCGACAAGGAAATGGTTTACTGCGGCCGCTTCAATCCCGCGAATCCCACCGGATTCCACGAGGGCATGTTCATTGGTCGCTCCTCGAAAGAGCAGTCGGCCAAGAATTATTCCGGCCTGAAGAAGCTGATGGCCGAACTGGTGAAGTTCGCCAATGAAAAGGCGGGCGAGTCCGTCATGGTTGTTCAGGAGTCCAAGCAGGAAGGTGCGAGTGTCACGTCGATCGTCATTCCCGTCGCCGGCTTCTCGATCAATGTCGCCAACAAGGACGACGTGATTTTCATCAACTTCGGCGGCTCGACGCTGTTGGCCGACGCGCTGGGGCTGATGAGCGAAAAGGGAACAGCCAAGCCGCTCGTCAAGTCTGCTCGCTTCAAGGAGGCGTTTGACCAGCTTCCGCCGGCGCAGGATTCGATCGTCTTCTGGGACGTCCATGGAATGATGAGCGCGTTTCGCGGACTCATGGAATCGGTCGGCGGCATGATGAATGCCCAGGCCGCCGGCGACGAGGCGAACGGCACCGCCGATGAGCCGAACCCGATGAAGATCGTCACCAAGATTCTGGATGATCTGTCGATCATCGACTACATGGCCGACAGCGAATGGACCGACGGCTATCGCGTTTATTCAGAGTCGGTGACGAAGCTGCGCTCCGGCGCGAAGTCGTCGCCGCTCTATGACATCATCACCAGCGGCAAGCCCATGCCCGATTTCGCACGGTTTATTCCCAAGGAGGCCGAATCCTTCAGCGTTTCGTCGGGCATCAACATGACCAAGCTGTATCGGTACATCCTTGGCTTTGTCGAGGGCAACGTTCCCGACGGCAAGAGCATGATTGAGGAATGGGACAGCGTTCAGCAGAACCAGCTCGGCTTCAACCTCGAGAAAGACGTGCTGGCGCTCTTCGAGGGTTCGACCGTCAATTTTGCGATGGGCAAAGACTGGGCGATTCTCGCCAAAGTCACAGACGCCAAAAAAATGGACAAGCAGTTGGAACGGTTGTTCGGGTTCATCAACGGCTTGCTGGGCAAGGACAACGCACTCGCCATTTCGATGGTCAAAGTCGCCGACAAGACCGAGTTTCGACAGATTTCGCATCCCATGATGATGATGATGGGCGGCTTCTCGCCGCCGGTGATCGGCTGTGCCGAAGATCATGTCGTCTTCGGTTCGTCGGCGAAGGTTGTTCGCGTCGCGCTCAACACTGCCGCCGGAAAGCACGACAACATCACGAAGAAGAAGCGCTGGCAGGAGGAAGCCCTCGTGCCGGCCGGCTCGGTCGTCAGCATCTCGTACACCGATGAATCCAACATGGCTCAGGATTTGCAAGCCGCGATCGGCGGCATTTCGATGGGTATGGGCATGATGGGGATGTTCATGGGCGATGCGCCGCCGGAGTTTCGGAAGATCATGGGTTCCGTTCCGCCCATGCTTGCGAAGCTGGCGCCGGTGGCGGGGCGGTTGGACTTCTTCAAGTCCAACGCTTCGTATGAGTCGTTCGACGGATCAAAGTGGATTTCCCGGAGCGTGCAAAACTACAAGAAGCCCAACGAGCGCCCGTCGAAGCAGTTGGAAGCTGGGTCCGAAGGAGAGTCTGAAGATGGCGACGCCGACAACGGCGCCGAGTAGCCTCATCACAAAGCAAAGCGCCTTCGCGACAGCAGGCGCATGATTCAAGAATAACAGGCGGTCGATGAAGCGAAACAGTCGCTGCATCGACCGCTTTTTTTTAAGGTAAACCGTTGCGCAATGCGCGTTTCGCCAGGCGCAAGGCCGCCGCGCGTCGTTGCATAACGCGGTGATTGAAAATGCAGCCTAATCGCTGTCGCCGCGCGAACCGCCGTATTCAGCGCGAAACCAGTCAAACGCGCGGCGCATGCCTTCGGCGAATTTCATCTCCGGCGACCAGCCGAGCAGCTTTCGCGTATGGTCGCATTGCACGCGCTGCGGCAGACCCGTCAGCGCTATGGAAGCCCGGCGCAGTGCCGACTGGCGCGGGCCGCTTCGCACGAAGAACTCGGCCAAGTAACCAAACCCGAACGCCAGCCAATACGGCACATGCTTGCGAACGCGCGGAATGCCGAATCCGTCGGCCAGCGCGTCGAAATACTGCTGTTGCGTGACGCGCTCATCCGCCGCCGCGATGAAAATCTGCCCGGCCGCGACGGGCACGCTGCCGGCCAGCGTGATCGCCCGGGCCACGTCGCCCACGTAGGTTAGTGCCAATTCATTGTCACCCTTGCCCACGATTGCCATGGTGCTGTCGCGCATGGCCGGCTCTACGTGCGTTTTCATCGTGCGATTGCGGGGTCCGTAGATGTAGCCGAGGCGGATGATGACCCACTCCATCTCTGGCGGGCATTCCTCGCGGACGAGCTGCTCGGCACGCAGCTTGGCACGCCCATAGGGAAACCACTTCGGCGGCATGGGTGTCGGCGTGAATTCGTCGATGATTTGCCCGGAAGCGTAAAACCTCGGATGGTAAACACCGCATGAGCTGATCTGCACGAAACGCTTGACGCCGGCCTCTCCGGCCGCCTTGAGCAATCGCGCCGTGCCGTCGACCGTCGCCCGGCGAAATTCTTCCTCGGTGCCGACGATCTCGACCCGGGCCGCGGCGTGATAGACCACATCCTGCCCTTCGCATGCGGCGCGGAGCGAATGGAAATCATCCAGGTCGCCGGGAACCGGCTCCGCCCCGAGCGCCGCGGCCTCGGCGTGTTTTGCTTGTGAACGGACGATCGCCCTCACGTCGTCGCCGCGAGCGCGAAGCACTTCGACAAGATGGCTGCCGACAAACCCGGTTCCGCCGGTCACGAGGGCCTTCATACCGGAATTGATAATTCAGAACGGGAAATGATGAAAGGGCGCAAGGCTAATCCTGCGGCGGACGCGGCAGCCAGCGATTCACGCGGACACAGTAGTCGATATACGACTGCCCAAAACGCTTCTTCAGCAGCGGCTCTTCGACCTTCGTCACCTGATAATGCGCGAGCGGAAGCCCCAGGAGCAGCAGCACAAGGATGCCCAGCGAGTTGAGATAGATCGCCTCGCCCAGCACCGTCATCAACAGCGTGATGACGACGGGATTGCGCACCCATCGATACGGACCACTGGCGACGAAGACCTTGGGAGGATCAAATTCGACGTGCGGGCCTTTTCCGATCGCGATCAGCCAGCCGGAGCAGAACAGATAAGCCGCCAAGCCGATCGCAAAGACAGCACCGCCGAACAGGGTGCGCAGCGACCGCCAGAAGTTCGCGGCTTCCTGCCAGAAGGTCGTCTTTCCGAACGGAAGTTCGCCGAGGACATGAAAAAGCGACGGCAGAAGGCCGAGGATGAACAGCAGAAAGGCCGCAGTGTAAAGCGCGGCCTTCATGGCAAAGGGCTTTTCTGGGGGCGGCGTTTGCGTCTCCGGCGTGTCTACCATCGAACCGCGAAACCCGCCGTCATCCACTTACTCGATTCGACCGCATGAACGACGGCCAGCTCGCCCGGCTTGATTTCGCCTTCGCGAACCATCTGATCAAAGTGCAGCAGGGTGGCCGCTCCGCCGCAGTAGCCGATCTTGTTGCTGCGGAATTTGATCTGATCGCGCGTGATGCCGAGACGATCCAGAAAGGCCGGGATGTGGTCTTCATAAAGCTGCGTCGTCGGAATCGAGACCACGTAGTGATTGACCGTGCTGGGATCGAGCTTCATGCGCTTCGTGAAGTTGAGCAGACCCTGCAGCAACAGCGGCGCGGCGTTGTCGTTGACGGCGGTGAAATCCTGCCAGAGATGGTGCAGTCCCTCCTGATACAGCTCGGGAATCTGCTGCGTCGTCCGCATGAGATCGGCGGCAGCGCCGCCGGCGGTCATGCCTGCGGGGCGGCCCGCGCCGACGGATTCAACGAACGTATCGAGAACCTGGTGACCCTTGTCGGCGGGATCGGCGGCTCGAAGGATGATGGCGCCGGCGCCGTCCGCAAGTATCCACCGCAGCGCGGCATGTACTTTGTCGATCTTGGGCTGATTGAAATAGCAGGACCGCAGATAGATCGAAGAAAGCTGGCTGTAGCAGACCAGCGCCGTCTTATAGCGGCCGGAGCGAATCGTATCGAACGCGATCTGCATGCTCTTGCCGACGCCGGAGCAGTTGGAGTGGATCTCCATCTCTGCGCAGCTTTGAATGGCCAGGCGCTCCTGAAGCAAAGCGCTGGTCGGCGGCGTGCTCTGGTCGTAAGACGGGCAGGAGATGAGCAGGAGATCGATTTCCTGCGGCTCGATCTCGGCCATTTCCAGCGCCTTACGCGCGGCCTGCTCGGCAAGCGTGCTGAAGTTGTAAGTCATGTCGCCGGTTTCGGGATCAACGGCGAAATGGCGCGTCTGCACGCCGCCGCGATCGAGCATCTTCTGGCCGAGATTGCCGACGAAGCTCTTCACTTTCGTCGGCGCATTCACAAGCGGCCCCAGGACGGCTTCGACGCGATCATTCGGTACCGGCGGGCCGGGGAGAAAGCTACCGGTCCCGACGATCTTCACAGGTGTGAGTGACAATGACATAGGTCTCCCAAGTATCTTGCGCGCCGATTCCTCTACATGTTCTCATGCGCCGGCGCACATCCACGGCACTGTCCTGGACGCCCCGGTTCAGGAAACGCGAAGCCAAGCATGATAGCGGCATCGCTCCGCCGTGTGGAGTCCCAATGCCCGTCACGGCTTCGTCCCGAAGATCTGTCCCGTCCATACCGACTCGCGAAATGATAACCCAACATGCCTTTCACGCAACAGCGACGAAACTTGTTCCGTGCCGCGATCGTTAACCTATATCTTGATTAGACTTACGGCTTTAGGCAGCCGAAGGGTTCTCGTCGTGTGTCAGCCCGATCCCTTGCGTTACGTTTTAGATGGCTCGGAACGGCCCTTGCCGATTGCGTGAGATTGCCATGAAATCGCGCGGCAAGATGGAACTGACTTGGACGAGACTTCGTATTATTCCGGCGCTCCCGTTCAGAACGGCCAAAGCCGTTCGGACGGAGAAGGAAACACTGTGCGTGAAGGTCGCGCAAGACGAAGTCGTCGGCTGGGGCGAAGCGGTGCCGATGGACACGTATCATCAGACGCTTGAATCCGCCGAGTCCGCGCTGACGCGGATGAGGCCGCTGCTGGCCGATCGCGATGTGCATCATGTTGAAGATATTATCGCGGAACTACTTACTCGGTTCGACGGTGAGCGCGCCACTGTCGCGGCCGTCGATGCCGCCCTGCACGACTGGATCGGCAAGCGCTACGGCGTTGCAACCGTTCGATGGCTCGGCCTGAATGAGCGTAGAATTCCCCTGACCTCCTTCACGATCGGCATCGACACGCCGGAGAGAGTCGCCGACAAGGTTCGCGCGGCCGATTCGTATCCGATTTTCAAGGTGAAGGTCGGCACGGCTGAGGGCGATGCCGCGTTCGATGTCATCCGTCGCATCGCACCGAGCAAGACCATTCGGGTTGATGCCAATCAGGGCTGGACGGTCGATGAGGCGTTGGCGCGATTGCCGCGATTGCGTGACGTGGGCGTCGAGTTTGTCGAACAGCCCGTGCGTGCCGATGATCTCGACGGACTGCGTCGCTTGAAAGAGGCGGGCATACTTCCCATTGTCGCCGATGAAAGCTGCGAGCGGCCGTCGGATGTCATCAAGCTCGCAGGTTGCGTAGACGGCGTGAACATCAAGCTGGCCAAGTGCGGCGGAATCAACGAGGCCCGCAAGATGATTCATCTGGCGCGAGCGCTGGGTATGAAAGTCATGCTCGGCTGCATGATTGAAAGCTCGCTGGGCATCGCCGCCGCCGCACAGCTCGCGCCGTTGGTCGACTGGCTCGATCTCGACGGCCATTTGCTGATTCGTGATGATCCTTTCACCGGCCTGGGCGGAACGGGCGGTCAACTCACGATCGGCGCGTCGCCGGGGCTGGGCGTTGCGCCTGTTTCGCATTGAAAATCAGCGCGCCTGTTGCGTGCTGACGATGTTTATCGAAGTGTGCCGAATTTCCGCGGCGTGCCGCGCGCAGGCGGCTAGAATTCCCCGTCTCTAAAACGGCCCGAAGTTTATAACCGCGCGTCGTTGCGAATTGCGTTATACTTCTCGCGGATGAAGTGTCGCTTCGCGGCGACGGGATTGTCGTGCGGGCGTTGCCATGTCGATCATCATCGCGATTGTTGTGCTGGCGTTCATTGTTGCAGGGACGGCGCTGCTTCGCGGGGCGATGGCCCAGCGCCGCCGTGATGCATCACACGCCGCGCGCGATGCGATTTCAAGGCCACAGCCCGACCAGCGGCGCTGCGCCGAATGTGGACATATGAACACGCCCGACGGCGAATTCTGCGGCCGGTGCGGGCAGTCACTCGACTGAGTGCGGTCATCGTTCAGGAGGTTCTCATGGCATCACGTGACGATATTCGGTTGAACATGCCCAAACTGCCAAAGCCTTCGCTGCTCGGCATCATTGTCGTTTCGGTGATGACGCTGCTGGTGCTGGGGGTTCTGATCGTCTGGTTTGTCATTCGCGTCGAAGTTCCGACGAACCATCTGCTCGTCTACGTCAACAAGACCGGGCGAGATCTTCCAAAAGAACTGTACAACGAATTCGGCGATCAGGTTGTGCTTTATCCTGAACTCGTCAAGACACTTGCCGAAAAGACCGGTTGGACCGAGGACGCCGTGCGTGAAGGCTTCAAAGGCATTCAGTACGAAGTCCGTAAGGAAGGGCGGTACTTCCCGAACCCGTACACGCGCGAAGCCTACGTCATTCCCGCCACCATCATCCGGCAAAACGAGATCGGCGTGCAGATTCGCCGATTCGGCAAGCCGCTTCCGTATCCGAAGACCGTCGCCACTGATGAAGACGAGCGCGGACCGGTCGCGCAGGTGCTCGGCCCCGGACGGCACGACGTCAACACGCTGGCCTTTGATGTGCAGACATTTCCCGCCGTCGAGATACCCGAGGGGCATGTCGGCGTCGTGACACTCCTTTCCGGAACCGAGCCGAAGAATCAGAATACCTACGTCGTCGAACCGGGCGAAAAGGGCGTCCAGCGCGAGACACTGCCGCCGGGACTTGAGTATTACAACCCGTATCTCAAGCGCATCGACATTGTCGACATCCGCAGCCACAAGTACGACCTTGTCGCCGACGATGCCATTTTCTTCCCGTCGAGCGACAGCTTCACCATCACGATCGAAGGCACCGTCGAATGGGCGATTCGGCCCGACCGCGTCGCGGAAGTCGCCGTGGCCTACGGCGATACGCGCGACATTCTCGACAAGGTCATTTTGCCCAATGCCCGCAGCATTGCCCGCATCCAAGGCTCAAAACTCAAAGCGCGCGAGTTCATCAGCGGCCGTACCCGGTCAGCATTCCAAACGAAACTTCTCACGGAGTTGAAAGAGGAATGCTGGAAACAGGGCATCGACATCCGCGCCGCACTCGTCCGCGACATTCAGCCTCCGCAGGAAATCGCAAATCTCATCAGCCAGCGCGAGCAGGCTGATCAGGAAATGGAGCGATCCACCAATCAGATGGAGGAAGCCAAGTCCGAGGCGAAGCTGGTCGAGCAGCGAGAGCTTCAGGAACAGAACAAGGCCATCGGTGACTCGCGGCGCGATGTCGTCACGGTCACCAAGATGGCCGAGCAGCAGAAGAGCGTCAGCGTCACGCAGGCCAATCGTCAGCTTGAAGTGGCCAAGCTGCAACTCGAGGCGGCCGAAAAGGAAGCCGCGGCGATTCGATCGCGCGGAGAAGCCGAGGCCAACGTCATACTCTACAACTTCCGCGCCAAGGCCGAGCCGCTGGCCAAGTCCGTCGCCGCTTTCGGAGACGGCACTGCTTACGCACAGCATTTTTTCTTCCAGAAGACGGCGCCGGCCATTCAGTCCATCCTGTCGAATACCGAGGGCACGTTTGCCGACATCTTCAAGGAGTTTCAATCATTCAAGATAACCCAACCGGCAAAGGCTTCCGCCGGAAAGGAGCGCCCATAATATGAAGCGACTCATCATGATCGGACTCGGCGTGCTTCTCGTGCTGTCCGGCGTGGGCACGGCCATCGTCTGGACCACGTTTCGAATATACGTGCCCGCGGGCATGTGCGCCGTTCTAATCAAGAAAACGGGCAAGATGCTCCCCGAAGGCGAGTCCGTCGCTACGCAGCCCGATCAGCGCGGCATCCAAATGGAAGTGCTCGGTCCCGGCCGCCATTTCCGCGATCCGATTCGTTGGGACTGGAAGCTGGTCGATCTGACGGTCATTCCCGCCGGTGATCCGACGACCTGGAAGATCGTGCATCAAACGACGCCGTCGCAGCGCGAAAAGTTCAAACGTGGCGTACTGAAATTTGAAGGCCAGTTTCCCCAGATCGGCGTCGTAACGCGTCGCGTCGGCAAGAAGCGCCCGCCGGAGCAGATCATCGTCAAGCGAGGCTCTGAGTATCAGGGCATTCTCGAGGAAGTGCTCACGCCCGGCACCTACAAGCTCAATCCGAACGTCTACGACGTGACGCTGGCGCCGGCAACGGTCATTCCGGCCGGATTCGTCGGTGTCGTCACCAATCTGTTCGACATGGGCGAGGAAGGCAGCATCGCCTACAAAGGCACCGGCGTGCCGATCTACGAGAAAGTGGAACTCCCTCCACCAACGACGGGCGATCCGGTTGTTGACGCTGAGCTTCCGCCTGAACTCGTCAGCCATGTTCGCCCGTTGGCAGAGCCGGGCCGCCGCGGCACTGTGCGCGACGTGCTTCAGCCCGGCATTTACTTCATTAACCCGAAAGTGAAGAAAGTGACGCTCGTCGAGATCGGTTTCAACGAGTATTCCCAGCTTCATGTTGACGACGTCGATCACGAGGGCATTTCGTTCCCCTCGGATACGGGCTATCTCATCAAGGTCGGCGTCACTGTCGTCTGGGGCATCGATCCCAAGCATGCGGCCGAGATCATCAATGAGTTTGGCAATGTCGATGGCGTATTGGAAAAGGTGATCGCGCCGCAGCTTCGCTCGATCTGCCGCAACATCGGCTCGACATACGCCGCGCGCGATTTCATCCAGGGCGAAAAGCGCGAGTTGTTTCAGCAGGCCCTCACGCAGGAGCTTCAGCGCATCTGCCGCGCCAAGAACATCGAAGTGCTGCTCGCCCTCGTTCGAGAGATCGAAGTGCATGCGCCGACGGCCGACGCAGGTTCGGTCACGGAAGACCTCAAGCGAACTATCCAGCAGAGCTTCATCGCCATGGAGAGCCAACTCACCAAGGAAAAGCAGCGCGATGCCGCCACCGTCAAAGCGCAACTGGAGGAAGAACGCAAGAAGATCGACATCGCCAAGGAGACCATCTCCGCCGAGACGCGCGTCATTACCGCCGGCATCACTGCAAACGCGGAAAAGACGGCCGCAGAGATCATCGCGCAGGCCGAGCTTGAAATTGCGGCGATCCAGCAGGAAGTTGCCCGCCTCGAAGCTCAGCGCGTCCAGATTCTCGGCCAGGCCCGCGCAGACGTGGAACGCTTGAAGAACGACGCAGAGGCGCAGGGGTATAAGATGCTCGTCGACGCTTTCGGCTCGCCGCAGGCATACAACTTGTACACCTTCGCGGAGAACTTCAAGCCCGACCAGATTCGTCTGTTCTTCGCCGGCGACGGCACGTTCTGGACGGACCTGTCGCGCTTCGAAGAACTGGGCGCGGCCAAGCTGCTAAGCCCGGCACCGAAGGGTGACGGGAAGCCGCCGCGACCGTAACGGTACATGCAATAAGATGCGGCTGAAACTTGTTAAAAACCACCTAGCTGAAACGCAAAAAGATTCATTCAAGAGCCCCATTTTGGTCGACTTATTTCCTGAC
>CAZRFP010000024.1:21474-34012 GCA_964599535.1 uncultured Planctomycetaceae bacterium | reverse complement strand
GAATAAAAGGGCGTGACATGCTCGACTCCTTTCGAGAACTGCGGCGCAACGCATCATCCGTGCAGCCGCTCACCGCGCGGCCGTAGCGCCTGATTCGCGGAAATATACCCCCGATCAGGCCGATCGTGCAATGCAAAAGTCAATCCTGGCCGCCTGTTTGTGGCTTTTAGCGGTTTGGCGGCTTCTATGCGCGTCGGTCCACCCCTTCTATAATCAGCGGAAATCGCTTCGCGCGGCGCGATCGCCGCGGGGAATGACTTGCACGATGCGAAAGCGTCTCCATGGCCACGCTGGGCGTCAACATTGATCATGTCGCGACGGTTCGGCAGGCGCGGCGAACCGACGAGCCGGACCCGGTCTGGGCGGCCGTCGAGGCGCAGTTAGGCGGGGCGGCGTGCATCACGTTTCACCTGCGCGAGGATCGACGCCATATCATCGATCGCGATGTGCCGCTCTTGCGCGGCGCGGTGAACGTGAAACTCAACATGGAAATGGCCGCAGCCGACGAGATCGTCGATATCGCCCTGCAGAACCGTCCCGAACAGTGCTGCCTTGTGCCCGAACGGCGCGAGGAGATCACGACCGAAGGCGGGCTGGATGTGATTCGCCATGCCGACCGCATCGGTTCGGCCGTGAAGCGCCTGCGCGGTGGCGGGATCGTCTGCAGCGCTTTCATTGAGCCGCACCGCGATCACATCGAAAAGGCCGCCGAACTTGGCTTTCAGGTCGTCGAACTGTGGACCGGCGGTTATGCCCACGCCGCCCAAGGCGAACAGCGCGACGCGGCGATCGAAGTTCTGCGCCGCGGCGTCGAGACGGCGCGGGCCTGCGGCCTCGAAGTGCATGGCGGCCACGGATTGACCTATCGCAATGTCGGCCCGGTCGCGACGATTTCGGGCTTTTCGGAATTCAACATCGGGCACAGCATCATCGCGCGGTCGGTGTTTGTCGGGCTGCGCGAGGCAGTTCGCGAGATGAACGAACTGCTGCTGCGGTTCGCGCCAAAGGAGTGACGCATGTTTCAGGGATGCTTCGTCGCGCTGGCGACGCCGTTTCGAGACGGGTTGATTGACTTCGCCGCGCTGGACAAACTCGTGCATCACGTGATCGACGGCGGTGTTCACGGCCTGGTGCCCTGTGGCACGACCGGTGAATCACCCACGCTCGACGACGATGAGCATGTCGCCGTCGTCGCGGCCGTCGTGAAGTGCGCCGCAGGCCGCGTTCCCGTCATCGCGGGCACGGGCACGAACTGCACCATGAAGACGATTCGCCTGTCGCAGTCGGCGCTCAAGGCCGGCGCGAGCGGCGTCATGCTCGTGTCACCCTATTACAACCGGCCGAATCAAACCGGATTGTACGAGCACTTCTCGGCCGTCGCGTCGCGCATTGACGCGCCGATCATGCTCTACAACATTCCCGGCCGAACGGCCGTCGAGATCAACGTCGAGACGATCGCCCGGCTTCATGCCGATCATGCCAACATTGTCGCGGTGAAGCACGCGACCGGCAGCGTCGATGGCGCGAGCCGCCTTGCGGCGATGAGCGACATCGCCATCTTTGCGGGCGACGACACGCTGACGGTTCCGCTGATGAGCATCGGCGCGGTCGGTGTGGTCAGCGTGCTGGGCAATCTCATGCCGCGCGAGATGACCGCGATGGTCAGCGCGGCGCTCTCTGGTGACTTTGACACGGCACGCGACTGGCACGGGCGCCTCTTCCCCATCGCGCGCGATCTACTTTCGCTCGATATCAACCCGATCCCGATCAAGACGGCGCTGGCGATGCGCGGACTGGTGTCCGAAGAATTTCGCCTGCCGATGTGCCCGATGGATCCGGCCCGAAAAATGCAGCTTCAGACATTGCTATCGGATACCCGCGCGGGCGCGGCCGCGAGACAGACCGCATGACGCAGGCCACCATGACGAGCATGAATCCGGAACAGGTCGCATTGCAGCACGGCAGCGGGCAGATGCTCATTCGCCGGTTGCGCTTTCTCGCGGCGATGATCGTATCGGGATTGATCTTCTGGCACTTTGGCTGGTGGGTGGCCCAGCCGCCCGATCCGCGCAGTGCCGTGGCCATGATGATGATCGACCAGGGCGTCATTGCGATGGCCATGCTGCTCGGCCTTTCAGTCGTCGTGAGCGGACTCGGCGTGGCGATCTGCGGCGCGCATTCCGCCGAGCGCGGTCCGCTCGCAGTAGCGGTCGGTCTGGCAACGCTCGCGGCGCGCGGCGAGCAGATGGACAAGCTCGTGCTCTATCGCCTGACCTCGATTCCACCCGGCAGCGGCGCTGACTTCGCCTATCCCGCGTGGGGTTTCGTCGCCGAGACGTGGTTATGGCTGGCGCTGATCGGCGTCGGCTTTGTCGTCGGTCGCTGGGTCGACGGATGGTTTACTCCTGCGCCGCTTCCCGCGGCCGTGGTCACGCCGTCCGATCCGGGAGCAGACATTCGCCAGGGCGCGGGCACGCTCGTGGTGTCCTTCGCCGTGGCGTGGGTGCTGTTATCGTATTTCATCGGCGGAGCGGAATATCCGATCGAAATGGGGCAAATGTACTTCGCGATCAGCTGCTCATTCCTCGTCGGATCGCTTATTTCGCAATGGCTCTTCCAGATGGAGTCAAGCGTCTGGAAGCTCGTTGTCGTTGCACTCGTGGCCGGCGCGGCGTATGTCTATGCCGGACCCAGCGGTGAATTGCTCGAAGCCGCCGCTAGCACAGGTGCCTATGTTCCGCTCGCGCCCCTGGCGCGGCCGTTGCCCATCGAATACGCCGCCCTCGGTGCGATCGGCGTGCTGCTTGAAAACGACGTGATGCACATGCTCGCGGCCATGTTCGGGGTCAGCGCCTCGGAGCAGAATGGACCTTCTCTGCAACGGGCCTGACGCGCCGGCCATATTCGCGATTCGCAACCGATCCCAACCCCGATAAATATAGCCATTTGTCTATTTGGATACGGGGTATCAGATTCACGCGCCGCAATCTCCGGCCGGCGCCGATGTCAGACACGCCGCGGCGCGGCTATTATCCAATTGTGAAAACGCGTCACAGCCGGTATGGTCCCGCGACGATAGCGCCGGCATAACGCAGAGACAAGACATTCATATACGGCCGCTCAAGGAGAACCGCGAAAGATGATTTCCCAGAAAATGAACGACGCCCTGAATCGCCAGATCACCAACGAAATGAACGCATCATTCAAGTATCTCGGCATGGCTTTTCAGTTTAACGACATCGGCCTGCTGATCTTCGGGCAGCGCTTCCGCCAGCAGGCCGACGAAGAGCGCGGCCACGCCCTGCGCATCGCGGATTACATTCAGGATGTCGGCGGCAAGGTGGTACTCGAGGGCGTCGACAAACCTCGCGCGGGCTATCCAACGCCGATGTCGATGGTCGAAGCGGCGCTCGAGAGCGAGCGAACCGTCACGGCGCAGATCAACGAACTCGTCGACATGGCGTTCTCCGAAAAGGACCACGCCACGCAGAGCTTTCTCAAGTGGTTCGTCGACGAACAGGTCGAAGAAGAAAAGACGATGAACGACCTGCTTCAGATGATGAAGCTCGCCGGAGAGCAGAACCTCATCCTCGTCGAGCACCGGCTCACGTCGATCATGTCTGGCGAAAAGGAAGCCGGCGCGGAGAAAGCGGGCGAGTAACGTCCCCCTGATCGGCGCGCCCCGACGATCAACCATTCGCACGCGGGCCGCGATTCATCCACGGCTTGGGTTTCGGCGCCAGCGGCGCGACGCGGCGCGTCACAAGCTCAAACGATTGCTCGCCAAGCAGCGCTTCCACGCTCGAGCGAAACGTCGCCGTCGGTTTCACGCGAAGCGATCCGGCGCAGCGTATCGTGGCCGACAATTCACCCGGCCGTTCCACTTGAATGTAAAACGGCTGCGCGCCGGGATGCTCGCCGCACAGCTTGCGCAGCCGGCCGAGTGTCGCCGCGTCGGCGATCGTCGAACGCACCCGCAAGATGAGTGCCTCGGCCAGCTTCTCTGCGGCATCGTCGAACGGGATGATCTCATCGACGCGCAGGGATGGCTCCTCGCGCTTTTTGTCGACGCCGCCGCGCAGAAAGACCACGGTATCCGGCACGACCAGTTCGCGATATTTCTCCAGTATCTCCGGGAAGACGACGGCCTCGATCGAGCCGCTCAAGTCTTCAAACGTCATAACGGCCAGCTTCGCGCCGGGGTTGCGGCCGTTCTTCGTCTGGACCATGCGTATCTTGCTGATCATCCCGCCGAGCACGATCTGCACGCCTCCATCATACTGGCCGATCGCCGTGCATTCGCATGTTGCGAACCGACCGAGCATGTCGGCGTGCGCCGTCAGCGGATGCTTCGTGACGTAGAAGCCAAGCACGGCCTTCTCGTAAGCGAGCATTTCGGATTCGGTCCATTCCTCCGTACCGATCTTGCGGCGAGAGGCCGCGTCGTCTCCTCCGAGAAAATCGCCGAACATCGTCATCTGGCCTGATGCCCGGTCGCGCTGCCGCTCGGCGCCGGCCTGCATTGCCGAATCGACGACGCCCATCAGCGCCTTGCGCATCGCACCGGTCGTATCGAACGCGCCGGCCTTGATCATCGCCTCCAGGACGCCCCGGTTGACCGACGCCGCGTCGACGCGCTCGCAATAGTCGTACAAGTCGCGGAAGCGCCCGCCGCGCTGGCGCTCGGCGACCATCGCCTCGACCGCCTTCTCGCCGACGCCCTTGATCGCCGCCAGACCGAAGCGGATCGCGCCAGGCGATCCCGGCTCGCCGGCGACCGGGGTGAAATCCACGTCGCTGCTGTTGATGTCTGGCGGCAGCACTTCGATGCCAAGGCGGCGGCATTCGTCGATGTATTCGACGATCTTGTCCGTATCGCCCATTTCATACGTTAACAGCGCCGCCATGAACTCCAGCGGATAATACGCCTTGATATACGCCGTCTGAAACGCCACCAGCGCATAGCCCGTCGAGTGCGCCTTGTTAAACGCATATTCTCCGAACGGCAGAATCTGATTGAAGATATCCTCGGCCACCTGCTTTCGCAGGCCGTTCTTCGCGCAGCCCTCGACGAAGGGGCCGCGCTCGGCCTCGATCATCTCGGTCTTTTTCTTGCTGATCGCCTTGGCCAGACGGAACGCCCGCTTGCGCTCAATCCCGCCGAGCTGAATCGCCAGGCGCGCCACCTGCTCCTGATAGACGATGATGCCGTACGTCTCGGCCAGCACCTCGTCCATGATCGCGTGCGGCGTCTTCCATGCCTCGCCATGCTTGCGGGCGACGTAGATGTCGATATTCACCATCGGACCCGGACGGTAGAGCGCGTTGGCCGCGATGAGGTCTTCAATCCGGTTCGGGCGCATCTTCATCAGGACATCGCGCATGCCGCCGGACTCAAATTGAAACACCCCCTTTGTTTCGCCCAGTGCGAAGATGCGATAGACGCGCTGATCCGTGAGGTCCAGATGCTCCGGATCGATATTCACGCCGTGGTTCTTTTCCACCAGCTTGCACGCCAGAGCCAGAACGCTCAGCGTCCGCAGACCCAGAAAGTCCATCTTCAATAGGCCGACCTTTTCAACCGTCGGCCCTTCAAACTGCGTGATGACCGCGTCGCTGCCCGATGACTGATACAGCGGCAGCAGATTGTCGAGCGGCTCCTCGGCGATGACCACGCCCGCGGCGTGAACGCCGGCATGCCGCGCGAGACCCTCGATGCGCCGCCCGATGTCGATCACGCGGCGCACGGTCTCGTCTTCGTCGTAGGACCGGCGAAGCTCCGGCTCCTGACTCAGCGCCTTGTCGAGCGTCATCTTCAGTTCTTCCGGCACCAGCTTGGCGAGCCGATCGGCGTCGGCCAGTGACACGCCCATGACACGACAGACGTCGCGAATCGCCGCGCGGGCCTTGAGCGTGCCGAACGTGATGATCTGGGCGACATGGCCGTACTTCTCGCGGACATAGCGGATTACGTCTTCGCGCGCGTCCTGGCAGATGTCGATGTCGATATCGGGCATCTCGTCGCGGTCCGGGTCCATGAAACGCTCGAAATACAGACCGTAGCGCAGCGGATCAGGCTGCGACAGATACAGGCAATGCGCCACCACCGACGAGCAGCCGCTGCCGCGCGCCCCACAGGGCACGCCGTTGCCGCGCGCGTAGTGCACGAAGTCCCACACGATGAGAAAATAGCTCGCGAAGCCCTTGCTCTGGATGACGTCCAGCTCATAGTCAATTCGCTCGCGGATGTCAGTCGGGAGCATCAGCGCCAGAACGGCGATATCGACCTCTTTATCAGCTTTCCTTTCTAATTCTTCATTCCCTCCCAAGTACCGCTCGACCGCTCCGCGATAGACCAGCTCGCGCAGATACGCCTCCGGCGTTTTGCTCTCCGGCGGATAATAGACCGGCGTGTAGCGCTTATTGAAATCAAGCTCCACGTTGCACATTTCCGCGATGCGCAGCGTGTTCGACAGGGCCTCCGCGCGGCCCGGAAAGAGCGTCGCCATCTCCGCGCCGGATTTCAGATAAAACTCGCTCGACTCAAACCGCATCCGTTTCTCATCGCTTTGCAGTGTTCGCGTCGAAATGCACAGCAGCACGTCGTGCGGCTCCGAATCTTCGCGACGAAGATAATGCACGTCGTTCGTCGCGATCAGCCCGACGCCCAGCCGATCGGCGATCTCGATCAGCTCCGGATTGATCATCCGCTGCGCGTCGATCCCGTGATCCTGAAGCTCGATGAAAAACCGCTCCGGGCCGAATACGCGAAGATACCACTCGGCCACCCGTTCGGCGGCCGCGCGGTTGTGCGCCATCAGCGCACTGGGAATTTCCGCGCCGAGGCAGGTGCTCGTGCAGATCAAACCGGCGCTATGGGCCTCCAGCACGTCCCGATCGATGCGCGGCTTGTAATAAAATCCCTCGCGATAGGCGATCGACGAAAGCTTGAGCAGATTGCGATAGCCCGTGTTGTCCGCCGCGAGCAGCAGCAGGTGATAGCTCGACTCCGGCTTGCCGTCGTAGCCCGTCGCCATCTCTCTCGCGCGACGATCGCCGGGCGCGATGTAGGCCTCCATACCGATGATCGGCTTTACGCCGGCCTTGCGCGCCGCGTTGTAAAACTCGATCACGCCGAACATGTTGCCATGATCGGTGATGGCGACGGCCGGCTGATTCAGTTCCTTGGCCCGCAGCACAAGCTCATCAATCCGATTCGCGCCGTCAAGCAGGCTGTAGTGCGTGTGACAATGAAGATGAACAAACCCCGGATCGGCGGCATCGCCCAGAGCCGATGCTTCATCGCTAGCAGCCGAAGCGGGCAGTTGATAAGGCCCGGTGAGAGAAGAATCCTGCCACATGGGGCAACAGCCTCCGTGCTGGGTGTATCGTGTCGAAGAATAGGTTGATGATAAGCGAAATCGCCCGCGCAGGCATCCCGCGACGGGCGACACGGCGGGCGGCTTGTGAGTTATCGACCGGTCATGGCCTGACGTCTGCTTTCATCGCGATTCATAGATGCGAGGTTGTCATCCATTACCAATTCGCCGGGCGGCAGACCCGAGCGCGGATCATCCTGTCGAAATGTCAGTTACCATTGGTCATTCTTCGCCGACCGTCCGGACGTGCACCTCGCCGCAGCACGGCGCCTCGCGCGGGATCGATCGATATACGCTTACGCCGCCCATCACGATCATCGCGCACGCCGCCGCCCGCAGCATCCCGACGCGCGCCGCGCGGCCCAGCAGCGGGCCGCCGCAGCCGATCGCCACCATCGCCGGTGCGGTTCCGATGCCGAAGGCCGTCATCCAAAGCAGGCCCGCGAGCGGATCGGCCCTCGCGGCGGCCATCGCCAGAAAGGCATAGACCAGCCCGCACGGCAGAAAGCCCGTCGCGACGCCGGCAAGAAAAAAGCCCAGCCGACCGCGGGCATTCAGAAAGTGCTGAAACAGCGCCGCCCAGACCTGTGCCACCGCACCGACACCCGGAATGCGCCGCGCCGGCAGCAGACCCAGCGTCGACACGCCGACGAAGACCATGATGAGGCCCGCGACCACGCCGAAGATCTGCTGCGCCGTCGCGAACGGCAGCTCCGCCGAGGCGAGCGATCGGCCCGCCAGCCCGCCGAGCGCCCCGAGAAAAGCGTACGTAAACACGCGCCCAAGCGTGTAAATCATCTGCCGCGCCACGATCGGCCCGAGGCGCTGCTGCGTCGCACCGATCGCCACGGCCAGTCCGCCGCACATGCCGATGCAATGCGCCGACGCCAGAAACGATGCCGCCGCCACGGCGCCCCATTCGATCATGTCGCGGCCTCCGGCGAAGCGATCACGCGCGAGGGCGTCGCGCGCCCGCCGCCCGGTGGCGATGCACCTGTCGCCGCCGCGCCCAGCCGCAGCGAGTTGCCGATGACGAACAGGCTGCTGGCGACCATTGCCACGGCGGCGAACACCGGGCTGAGCCGCCCGCTGACCGCGAGTGCCAGTCCTATGGCATTATAGAAAAACGCCCAGAAGAGGTTCACGCGGATCGTCCGCACCGTCCGCCGGGCCAGCGCGACGAGCCGAGGCGCCGCCATCAGATCGTTGCCGGGCAGGCATACCGCCGCCGACTCGCGCGTCATGTCCGCGCCGCAGCCCATCGCGATGCCCACGTCCGCCGCCGCCGCCGCCGCCGCGTCGTTCAGACCGTCGCCGACCATGGCGACGAGACCCGCAGAGCGCGGCGCCGTCTCCACAAAGCGCACCTTGTCCTCCGGCAGCAGTGCCGCGTGCGTCTCGACGCCCAGCGCCTCGGCGACAACTTCGCCGCGCCGCGCGTGATCGCCCGTCAGAACGCTCACGCGGCAGCCCAGCGCACGCAGCGCGTCGATCGCCGACCGCGCCTCCGGGCGGACGGCCTCATCCAGCGCAAACACGCCGCGCACCCGCCCGGCCCAGCCGATGCAGGCGACGCCGCGCCCTTCCGCCATGGCCGCGTCCAGCGCGCAGCGCAGATCACCGTCGAACGACCAGCCGGTCTCCTCCATCATTGCGACATTGCCGAGGCGCGCCTCGCCGATGGATGTCATACATACGACACCGCGCCCGGCGATCGTGCGGAGTTCGCCGTCGAGTTCCGGCGCGTCGGACTCAACCCCCGCGAACGTCACAACCGCCTGCGACGCCAGATGCCGCGAGCGCGATGCCAGCACTCCCGCCACGCCCATCACGCGGTGGCGATCTTCGCCTGGCGCAGCGTGCAGCGACGACACACGGGGCGAGCCGATCGTCAGCGTGCCCGTTTTGTCAAAGAAAAACGTGCGGACGCGCGCCAACTTCTCGATCGCCTCGCCGGTTCGAAAGACCGCCCCCGCCAGCGCAGCCTTGCTCAGCGACATCCAAACCGCCATCGGCGTGGCGATGCCCAGCCCGCACGGGCAGGCAATCAGCAGAACCGACAGCGCCGACATGATCGCTTCGTCCGCGCCGCCGCGAAGATGGCCCCCATATGCCGCGATGCCGGCCAGACACAGCGTGATCGGCAGAAAGAAAACGACGACGCGATCGGCCAGCCGCTCGTACCGCCCCTTCGACGCGCGGGCTTGTTCCAGCAGCGTCTTCAAACGGCCGAGCGTCGTCTCCGCGCCGACCGCGTTGGCGACGATTTCCAGCTCGCCATCGAGATTCATCGTGCCGGCGCGGACGACATCGCCCGCCTGACGCACGACCGGCGTGCTTTCGCCCGTCACGATCTGCTCATCGATTCCCGCGCGGCCCACGGCGATTCGCCCGTCCACGGCGATGCGATCACCGGCCGACACCAGCACCGTGTCGCCGGTGCGCACGTCGGCCATCAAGACGGTACGAACAGTGCCGCCGCGCCGCACGCGAAGTTCCGCGGGCAGCAACGACTCAAGCGATCGAACGCGCTCGGTGGCGTGGATGCGACCCACGGCTTCGAACCAGCGCCCCAGCGTCACGAGCACGAGAATCATGCAGGCGGTTTCAAAATACGTCGCGCCGGACTCGCGAATCGTTGCGATGTAGGAATACACGTACGCCGAGGCGACGCCGAGCACGACCAGCGCATCGGTCGAGACGACGCCCGCGCGCCACTGCGATGCCGCGTTTCGCAGGATCGGAACGCCCAGCAAAAACAGCACGGGCGTCGCCACGAGCAGCGAGGCATAGCGCAACATCTGTGCCACATGCGTCGATATCGGCGCTGCGCCCGCTTCGGTCTCGTAGATCTCGCGACCGTAGAGAAAGATGCTGAAGATCATCACGACCATCGACAGAAAGCCGGCCAGCCCAAGGCGCGTGAGCATCCATGTCGCCTGGCCGCGCTCGCCTTTCTGATGCGTGATGCGGGCGGCGAAGCTGCATCCGTAGCAGCAGTAGACCGGCTCAGCTTGGCGCGCAGCGTCGCTCGCACCGCGAATGCGGACCGGCAGATGGCAGTAGTCGCATGGAATCGTGACGGACACGAATGACAGCCTTCAAAGCGCGGGCGATGCGCCATACGTCAAATCGGCGGGCCGTGCGCGCGCCGCGCGGCGGCCGGTCAACTGAAGTAGTTCTTCGCCATCGGAATGGCGTATCGGATGATGTACCAGATGGCGCCGACCCAGAACCCCACCCAGATCAGGCGGACATACCAGGGAATGCGGTGCGTCGTGTATGTATGGAAACGCCCTTCTTCCTGCGGCGTGGCGTCCTGTGGTTCGATACTCATCGCTTACTCACTCCAGACACGGCCTTCGCGCCGATCGAGTTCTTCTTCCTGCGCCAGCATGTCATACTTCGGCGCCTCGATGTCCCGGAACATGCCGTGGGCGATCGCCCAGACGAGCATGCACGCCATTCCCGCCGCCACGAAAAAGTAGTTCGAAATGGGGATCAGCGTAAACCCCGCGCCGTCTTCGGTGTTCAGCGTGCGGATAAACTGCACGAGCTTCTCGCCAAAGCCGTAAGCCCCCGGCAGCAATATGCCAAAGGCCATCACCCACAGCGTGATGCGCTTTCCGCGAGATTCGGGCATGCGAATCATGATTCACCTTCCAATTCCGGCGTGGTCGAACCGGGCTTGTGTTCTCCCGCCGGATTATCGCCATACCAGTAGGGATACTGTTCGTGCCAGCTCCCTAGCCATTGTATGTACGTAATCAGGGCCATGCCTTTCTTGTTTGGGTAGCCCTCCTTGTCGAAGAACCACGGATACGACGGCATGACCGACACCGGCACAACGCTTGTCGGCTTGTAAAAGTGCGCAATGTGCCAGTCGTTGCTCTTGCGCGCGCCTTCACGAATCAGGTCCGGACCGACGCGCCGCGTGCCGAAGAGTACGGGCCGCTGAAACACGTTTTGATATTCCGCCGCGTATGAACGCGGTCCCCAGCGGCGGTCCTCGTTCGACACCGGGCGAATCTGCTGGCTGTGGCAGTGCCAGCACGCTTCGCCGACGTAAATCTTGTGGCCCAGCGTCAGGGCGTCGGCCATGCTTTCGTACGTCGGCTTGCCGAAGTACTTCTCGAAGCGATCTGGGAACTTCTCGGCCAGTTCGACGAACTCGTGCAGAAGACCTTCCTCGGCCAGCTCTTTCGCGCTTTGCTCCGGCACCTGATAGAAGATCACGATCGGCACGAGACCCATGACGATAAACGCCAGGATGAAGAATCCCAGGCCCGCGATCAGAAACACGCCTGATTTTGTTTCAAACATATCGCATGCTGTCCGTTAGGCGTCGGTAGGCATCAACTTCCACCGGCGCGAAGTCTACGATGTCACGGTCGGCAAATCCGGAGCCGCGGTCGGCGGTGGCGCGGGCTGGGGCGTAGCCGCCGGCACGCGCCGCATGTGCTTCCAGGTCATCCATATATTCGCAAGGAAGAAAAGCAGTCCAACAATGATCGCCACGCCCGTGATCATCCGCAGCAACCAGAACGGCGACGACGCCGTGATCGAATGTTCCCACGGCGCCAGATCGCGCCACGAAAAGCCCTGAATCAGCCCGGCGATGGTCAGATCGACGAACATCACCAGCATGCCGATCCCGCTGAGCCAGAAGTGCCAGTGGTTCCAGCGCGGCGCGTACCAGCCCGTCGCATCCATCACGCGCGGCAACAGATATACCAGGAAACCGAAAATCCAGAAGCCGAACACGCCAAACATGACGAGATGGGCGTGGCCTACGACCCAGTCGGTAAAGTGGATGATCTTCTGAAAGGTCAGTGTCACCTGGAACGAACACTGGAGGCACGTCGTGAAATAGAACACCATGCCGACATAGAACCAGCGGATCGTCAGCGATGTTCGCAGTGCGTCGCCTCGGCCCATGATCGTCGCGAAGAAGTTGATGATGACCGTCGTCACGACCAATTCGACCGCGATCGTCGAGATCACCGCGCCGTATTGGAGAAACATCGGGATCGGGCTGTAGAGAAAATGGTGAATGCCGTTGAGCGGATAGAAAAACGCCAAGCCCCAGAAGCCGACGAGCGACAGGCCGTGGCTCCACACCGGCTTCTTCAGGATGATCGGCACGAAGTAGTACATCA
>CAZRFP010000024.1:0-21464 GCA_964599535.1 uncultured Planctomycetaceae bacterium | reverse complement strand
CCCCAGCCGATCGGCGTGACGAACAAGCCGACCAGATCGTGAATGAACAATCCGCCGATCGCGCCGGCCGCCGAACCGCCGATGACATACTCCGGAATGAAGTTACCCATCGCATAGACCAGCGGCGTCCACACCAGCGCCGCGATGAAATACCAGAGCGTCACATACATCGGGCCTTGGGTCTTGAAGATCGGCGCGAGAAAATTAACCGCAACCAGCAGCAGCCCGAGTTGCGCGACCGGATCGATCCAGATCGGCGTCTCGCCCCATTCGAGCGGCTGTGCCTCGCCGAGCAGCAGGCCGACGACCGTCGCCACCAGGATTCCCTGCCACGCGAAGAAAATGAACCACGACAGATTCACGCTCAGCACCGGCCTCAGCGTCAAGCGCGGAACCGCCCAGTGCAGCGCGCCAAGAAATGCATTGGCGATGAACCCGTACGCCACCCCCTGGGTGTGGATCAGCCGCCAACGACCCGGAGACAGCAACTCCGTCTTCGGAAAAGGGTACATCTGCAGAAACTGGAACGAATACAAGAGACCGGCCAACATCGCCACGAGCACATACGCCAGTGAGGCAATGAAGAAACACAGCACGATCTTCTGATTGACGAGGTCTCGCGTATCGACCGGCAACGCCGCGCCGCGCGACAACCCTGATCCTCCACTCGCCTGAGCCATGTCGACTCCCTGATGCTGACTGTTCCGCGCGTGACGCGGTTAGAAATCAAAATCCACCGGCTCGTCGGCCGTCTTATCCGTGGGCGCGTCGACGGCCGGCGCCTTGGGCGGCTCGCCATGCAGGAATATCTCGCGCTTGCGGCCGCGAATGACAAAGGCGCCTTCCGCCAGTTTCGTCGGGCGCTCGCGAATCAGGTGCTGCACGTAATACGCCAATGCCCATAGATCACCCGGCTCAACCAGCGGCGGATCATCCGGATCCGCGCCGGGCAACTCCATCGAATCGACCCACGTCGGCATGGCCGTGCCCGTGATGCCGGCCGCGATCGACCGATACAAATCGGGCAGGCTCGCGCCGGAGCGTACGAAATCGCGGTGGAAGTCCGGCGGATAGATCAGTTCGCCCTGCGTGTTCTCCTTGCCGATCGCGCCGGACAGATCGTCTCGCAGCGTTTCGAACGGCATCATGTTCACGGCGGTGCGATATTCGTTGATCTTCTCACGCGAGACATACGACGGATGGCACGTCCAGCACGTCGCATAGCCGTGATAAATCATCTCGCCGCGGGCAATCGCCGGCGACAAGTCGGCATCGCCGAAGTAGGGGTCCTCAACAAAAGGAATCGGCTTGGCCGGCTGGCTCTGAGACCAGCGCGGCGAAAGCGTCTTGATGTAGGCCACGAGTGAATCAACCGTGGCCGCCGGAAGCAACTCGAACGGCGGCATGGCGCTGCCGCGCAGGCCATTGCGGATCGTCCGCCGCAGGTCTTCGTCGGTCGGTAACTCACCAGAGCGCGTCGAACTGAATTTGAATTCGCCGAGCACGAGATTGCGCGGGCGCGGGCTGAAGTACCTGGCCGATTCGCCGTTGCCGTCGCCCTTGTCGCCGTGGCAGCCGGCGCAATACGTCATATACGCCTCGCGGCCGCGCTCGACGAGCGTAAAGCCGTGCGTGCGCTCGCGACCGACATCATCTGGCCGCGCGTACTCTTCGTCCTCGCCGCAGCCGACCCAGATCATGCCAAGCACGAGGCACGCCGCGCCGAAGCGAATTAAACCGACGTTCATTCGCACGATCACTCCTTCTCAGCCGTGGGCGGCATGAACGCGCCCCAGTGACCGACGAGCATCATCGTCCAGCCGAACACCAGATGCGTCGTCATCGCCACGAAGATCGGCACCTGCTCCACGATCCAGTTGCCGCCGACCAGCATCGGCTGCAACCACGCCAGCACGGCGTAGTAGTTGATGATCCAGACGCCCAATCCCAGCACTGTCGCCGCGGCGAAACGAATGCCGAAACGCGCCTTATCAAAAAATCGCGTCAATATCATGTGAAATGGAATGCCGCCGATCATGCCCGTTGCCAGATACAAACAACATCCGGCGGCGAGGGCAAACCCATCCTGGACGGCGTCATATGAGAGGGCGCGTTCGCCCATCGGAAACGTCAAATAGACCCGGATGATCTCCAGCGGGTTCTTTCCCAGAAGCAGCGCTCCGACGACGTTGTATAGAAGGCTTGCCGCCGCGGCGATCAGACCGAGCACCATGCCTGCGAGAAGATGGTACGTCGCGTAGTATTGCTTCGGCACCCAGGCATGCTTGGCGACGGCCGTCGTCACGTCGACTTCCAGTGCCGCCATGCGCGATTTGAGTTCTTCGATTTCCTGGAGCTTGGCTTGAACGTCGTTCGTGTCCATGCGCTGACTCTTCAAACGCGATGCCGGCCGTTACGACAGGCGCGGAACATCCTCACGTGCCTACTTCACGTACCGGGCGTGCCCGCCACGAGGGCAATTCCTATGCCGTCCGCATAACGAGACCTCGCACCCGGCGGATGCAACTGGCAATTGAATAGCAAGTGAGTAGCGATGATCATGGTTGCGAAATATATCGCATGGCGGTGCGAAAGAATCCGCAACGCGGACCATTGGATTTCAAATACCCGCCGACAAGTATTGGGCATTGCACATGCGCCGGAAAACTACCATTTCGGTACGGCGGATGCAAGAAAAAAGACCGAAGAATCACATGAAATACATGCAGGAACCGGAAGTGAACCAGACGACAACTGAATGTCCTCAGCCTGACACCGCTCGATCCGGCTTGTGCCCCGCAGGTGCGCAACAACAGACCGGTGTCGGCGAACAGCAATCGTCGCGCCCGAGCCTTCGCGCAGGCCCCGGCAATGAATCAATGGCAGAATCACGCGGACAACCGCAGACGCCGCGCAAGGGCCTCTCCAACAACGCGATCAACTTCATCGTCGATTCGATTCTGCTGGCGGCATTTCTATTCGTGCTCTGCGCCGCCGCGATCGTGCAATTCGTCTTTCCGGGCGCGGCAGCGTCCAACGGCGTCGCGCTCTGGGGATATGGACTCGATGGATGGATCAGAATCCTGACCGGTTCGCTGGCCGTATTCGGCCTGCTCGTGCTGCTGCACTTGATTCTTCACTGGAGCTGGGTCTGTTCATTCGTCTCCAGCCGGCTGTCAAAGGCCCTGAATCGACGAATAACAGTCACCGAATCGGCCAAGACGCTCTGGGGCGTCGGCACGCTGATCGTCGTGCTGACGATCATGGGCGCCGTCGTCGCGGCCGCCGAATTCTGCATCGTTGTGCCAAAATGACGCGGCGCGAACGGGCCTCTTGAGGTTGCTTTGCGCCTTACGCGGCCAGTTCGCCCTGGCGACGAAGCTCCTGCTCAACCGTGTCAACAATCAGCGGATAATACGTGTCCAGCGCGCAGTCCACATCTTCGCGGCAGGGGCAGCTACCGTGGTCGTCCTCGTAGTGGCAGGCCGAGCAGACCTGATCGCGAAGCACGGTTACATAGGGATCGATGCGCCGCGAATGCGTATCATGCACGATCGCCACGATATCGGGCAGATTCTTGAAAACCGAGCATGGCCGGTCCAGCGGCAGGCTGCACGTGTGCTGCCGCGTGAATCGCACGCAATTAGGACAGAGCGTCTCGCGAAGCCGCGTCTCGATGATGTTCAGATTGATCGCCATGACGGTCTCCTCTACACAAGGACGAAGCGTCGCGCCTGAAATGCCACACTTCGATCAGGTTCGACTCGCTCCTGCTCGATGCATTACACCTGCATGGCGCGTGCCGTGAACCGTCAGGCCCGATCACTCATCATGCGACCGCCGTGATACACATGATCGGCGCTCACGGCGCCGCGGCGCTCGCGAAC
The DNA here is from genome assembly GCA_964599535.1 of uncultured Planctomycetaceae bacterium. Lineage (GTDB taxonomy): Bacteria > Planctomycetota > Phycisphaerae > UBA1845 > UTPLA1 > JADJRI01. Next base: position 17,577 of record CAZRFP010000024.1, on the reverse strand, counting down.
GATAGCAAAGAGCCTCCGAAGCAGATCGCGCGAAGAAACCATGCCCACCACCCGCTCGCCCATCACCACGGGCATCGCTCCGAACGTCGAATTGCTCAGAATATCCACAGCCTCCGAGAGCGGCGTCGCCGGCGTGACCGTAATCGGACTCGGTGTCATCAAGTCGCCCACCGTCAAAACGCACGTGTCGATTCGATCATGGGCGATGGCCTCGCGAACGTCGCGCTCAGACAGAATGCCGACGAGGCGATTCGACTTGTCGGTGACCGGTATCTGATACACCCCGTGATGACGAAACGTATCGACGGCCTTGGCGATCGGTTCATCGCGATGAATCGTAAACGGTTCCGGTGTCATGTAGTCGCCTACGAGCATGGTCACTTTCCAATCTCGGCCGCCGCGCCGAAAAGCTGATTCTCAACACCCCCTCCGTTGAATCATAGACCCACGCCGCGCGCCCCAAGCGCGACTCATCGCGATTTTCCACAAGATGAAGCTGGGCAATTCCGGTGCCATCGGTGAATAAGTGACCTGCGTGCATTTTGTCATCTTCACCCAGTGGTATGCGGATTTTTCCGCTTTAACTCGAGGCCACTGCGCGAAGAAGCCCAATGGAAGCCCGCCAACTCGACCATCGATTCGGCACGGAAATTGCGAATACATCCGCAGTCGTTCGCTCATCGAGCGAGGCATGGCAAATTGATATGTCCTTAACGTGGCAGGCTTGGAGAATGCGACCCGGCGACACATGGAATTCGGCCTCTCTGTCGGCTGTCGCTGCAAGAGCGCTCGATGTCGAATCCGCCCATCATCGGCTCGCGTCACCAGCATGCATGAAGGCCATCGAAAGCGCACAAACGATAACAGCCGCATATGAAGTGCGTTATGACCATTTCAGCCAATCCCTCCAACCAGGCTCCCTTGAAGTCCTCAACACGAAAGACGGAGAACGGCCGCTGACGACCATGCTGGAGAACCGACCCACACCATTGACGATCGGGCTTAGTGGTGCCGCGGCATGGCCGTATAATCGCGGTATGCCAGCGGATTTTTTCTCAGAGATGAAGGCCTACGTCGGCTTCACCGACGACGACGCGCGACTGCTGAACGAACTGCAAGCACCACTGCGGCCGCACTTTGCGGACATCGTGCGAAATTTCTATGACGTGCTGTTTCGCGACGCTCGCGCACGAACGATCGTCGAAGCAGCCACCCAGCGCGTTGAGCGGCTTCGTGCTTCTCTGACGATCTGGCTCGAAGAGTTGTTCTGCGGCGTTTATGACGAGGCCTACTTCGAGCGCCACACCGCCATCGGCCGCACCCATGTTCGCGTCAAGCTGCCGCAGTCCTACATGTTTACGGCCATGACGGTCATTCGGCTCGACTTGCTGCGGCGCGTCCGTGAACTGAACTTGCCAGACTTCCCTGGCCGCATCGCGGCGCTTCATAAGCTGCTCGATCTTGAGCTGGCCATCATGAACGAGGCGTATAGCGATGATCTGCTGAACCACATGCGAGAGATCGAACAGCGCGGCTATGAGCAGCGGCTCAGCGAATCGGAACATCTCGCGACCATCGGGCAGCTTGCGGCGTCGCTGGCCCACGAGATCAAGAATCCCCTCGCGGGCATCAGCGGCGCGATACAGGTTCTCGGCGCGGCGCTGGACAACGACCATCCGCACCAGGAAGTCATTCAGGAAGTGCTGAAGCAGATCGACCGGCTCGATTCGGCGGTGAAAGACCTGCTCGTCTACGGCCGCCCGAAGCCGCCGGAAAAATCGCCGGTCAATCTCAGCCATACGCTCGATCGACTGATGCTCGTTTTTCGCGAAGAGCCGGCCTTTCGCCGCGTGAAGATTATCTGCCGAGGGATTGATGTCGATCACGAGGCGGAAGTCGACGAAACGCAGATGCAGCAGGTGATCTACAACCTGCTGCTCAACGCGGCACACGCGTGTGAATCCGGCGGAATCGTCATTTGCAGTCTGATGCACGCCGACGGGCGGCTGAAGATCGTCGTCGAGGACAACGGCATCGGCATTCCGCGGACGATATTGACTCGCGTTTTCGAGCCGTTCTTTACAACCAAGGCCAAGGGCACGGGCTTGGGTCTTCCGATTTGCCGCCGGATAGTCGCGCTTCACGGCGGCACGCTGGAGGTTGAAAGCGAAGTCGGACGCGGCACCCGCGTCACTGTTGAAATACCGAGTAAATCATGAGCAAACCACGCATACTTATCATCGAAGACGAAAAACTGATCCGCTGGTCGCTGCGACAGCAGTTTCACGAGGAAGGCTTCATTGTCGACGACGCTGAACAGGGATCGGCCGGCCTGGACAAGTTGAGCCACGCGCAGTTCGATTTGGTCATGCTCGACTACAAGCTGCCGGACATGACTGGTCTCGACGTGTTGCGCCGCCTGCGCGAGCAGGACGAGGACATCGTCGTGCTCATCATGACGGCTTACAGCAACGTGGAAGACGCGGTCGAGGCGATGCGTCTCGGGGCATATGACTACGTCAGCAAGCCGTTCAAGATGGACGCGCTGATGATGACGGTTAACAAAGCGCTCGAGACGACACGGCTGAAGCGCGAGGTGCGCGACTTCCGCGCCCAGATGCGCGACCGCTTCGGCTTTGATCGCATTCTGGGCAAGTGCCCGCAGATGGAGCAGATGTTCGAGCTGGTGCGCGACGTTTCGCGAAGCGGCGCCAGCACCATCTTCCTGCGCGGCGAGAGCGGAACCGGTAAAGACCTCATCGCCAAGGCGATTCACTACAACTCCGATCGAGCCAATCGCCCGTTCATGAATATCACGTGCACCGCCATCAGCGAAACGCTGCTGGAGAGCGAGTTGTTCGGTCATGAGCGCGGCGCGTTCACCGATGCCAAGCAGATGAAGAAGGGCCTGCTCGAACTGGCCGATGGCGGCTCCGTCTTTCTCGACGAAGTCGGCGACATGCCGCCGCAACTGCAGGCCAAGCTGCTGCGCTTTCTGGAGGAGAAGACTTTTCGCCGTGTCGGCGGCGTACAGGACATCGAGGTCGAAGTTCGCATTATTGCCGCGACCAATCGCGATCTTGAGAAACTGATTGAGGACGGCAAGTTCCGCGAAGACCTGTTCTATCGGCTCAACATCATTCCGATCTATCTTCCCGCGCTTCGTGAGCGCGGCGCGGATGTGCAACTGATCGCCGAGTACTTCGTCGAGATGTTCGCAAAGGAATTTCGAAAGGGCGCGCGCAGGCTCACGCAGGGCGCGATCGACAAGCTGATGGGCTACTCATGGCCGGGCAATGTGCGCGAACTGCGAAACGCGATCGAACGCGCCGCGCTGCTTTCGCGCCATGAGATCATCGACGCCGATGATCTCGTGCTAGGCCCGCCGAACGGAGCGCCGTCAACGTCGGCCATCGCAATCGAGATCCCGCCGGGCGGCATCGATCTGCACACCATCGAAGAGCAGTTCGTCAAGAAAGCGCTCTCCCAGACCGGCAACAACCAGACGCGCGCCGCCAAGCTGCTGCATCTCTCGCGCGATCAATTGCGCTATCGCATGGAACGGTATAACTTGCTCTGATTCGGTGTTTGGGTGAAATGGAAGCGTCACCGGACCGAAGGAATGCCGATATGTGTACACACACACATGCACGCGTTCCGTGCGGAATGCGGCAAGACGCGGCCGGAACGTCGCGAGCAAATCGAGCGATTTTGGGTTCCTATCTCAATTCGGCTCAGCATACCCGATCAGGCTTTACGACCTGACATCCCCATTTTTTTGCCAAGTCCGCTTCGCTCCCCCTGGGCTGCCATTCAGCAGAACATTGAAATTCTGCGAAAGGCAATGGTACAATAAGTTCTCCGGACTAGGAGCTTCCGCCGGCTTCGCGCGTATTCTCAGTGTCAGCCTGATTCAGCGGACTCAACCAACAACAATGGGGGTAAGAGTGTGAAGCAAGACGATCTCGCGTTTTCCAGGCGCCGCCGCCGGAATCTTACTTGGGTGTTCGGGCTTGCTGTTCTCGCATCTTATTATCTCGGCGTCGATCGTCTCAGCCCAGCATCTGCCGTCGGCGATTCCACCTCGATTCGGTTCATTCTTTCCGAATCTAAACCGAATGATGCGGATATTGCGGAGCTTCTTTCGAGTCGCCCTTCCCTGCTGCATCACGCCAGCCGAATGCGATTTGCGAATGTCCTGGATGGCGCATTCGCAGTTTTCTCCGAACATGCGCACCAAATCGTGAATCTAGAGCTATTCGACGACATCACGATACTCGCCAATATCACACGCTTCTTCGATGCTCCGCCGGGCGACGTATATGCCGCGGGCACAATCGAAGGACTCGACGGAAGCGCCGTCATTCTTGTCATGCATGACGGCGTTATTGCCGGACACATTACGGCGCCGGGCGTCGGTCTTTTTGATATTCGTCCGGTGGATGCAAGCCGAGTTGTCATCCGCGAGATCGACCTGAGCCAGACCTCCGGCCGCGAGTGCGGCGCGATCGACGCTCCACCCCTTTCAGGCACTCTGGTAACAAACCACCCTCTTTTCGCGCCAAGCGGCGAAGGCTATCCGCCGACACATGTCAAACATGCCCATGCTCAGTTCGACGCGTCGCCGCGCGGTGGATTTGAGTCGATATGCCCGCTTCAAGCGACATCTCTCGGTGGGTTCGTTGCCGACGATGGGTCAACCGTTGATCTCATGGTCTATTATACCGCCGCCGCTCAAGCCGCTGCCGGCGGGCAGTCCAACATCGAAGCGGAGATCGCGGCGGCTGTTACATACACAAATAACGCCTACCTCAACAGCGAGATTACCACGAGCATCCGACTCATTCGCACTGCTCCGACCAGCTATATCGAATCGCCGTCCGCCATCCTGAATCTCGATAGGCTCGTCAACACGACGGATGGCTTTCTTGACGAAGTCCATGCCGAACGCGACGAATACGGAGCTGATCTTGTCTCGCTTTGGACAGATAACATTCTTGATCTAGGCGGCGTCGCATATCAGTTGTTCGAGCAAAGCCCGCTCGACGACGGCCGGTTCGGTTTCAGCGTGATGCGCGAGGACAACGCACTCTTCGAGACGCTTGCGCACGAGATCGGCCACAACTTCGGTGTACAGCACGACCGATGCAATTCGTCGGGCATACCGTTCTTCGACTTTGGCTTTGGCTATCGCCAGCCATGCCCGGGACCGCCGCCGACGCCTTGTTCGTCTCCATGGCCATGTACGCCGAACAAGGACATCATGTCCTATCCCCCCGGCATGACGGTGCCGTACTTCTCCAATCCGAATATTCTCGTTGCCGGCGTTCCAATCGGCGGCACGGACGAACATGGACAATGGTGTGACGTCGCTTCGGCACACAATTCAACGTCTTTCACCGTCGCAAATTTTAGACCGAGCACGATCATCTCCGCGCCGTCTGCGCGCATCCATGTGGATGCCTCGGCGGCCGAAGGTGGTGACGGTTCGTCTTGGTCCGAACCTCTTCGCGAATTGCAGGATGCGATCGGTCTTGCCGTGCAAGCGCGTGGTAATATCACGGAAATCTGGGTAGCGGCGGGAACCTATTATCCGGATCGAGGAACTGGCAGTCGATACGCGTCGTTTCGACTGGCCAACGGTGTGGCGATTTACGGCGGCTTCGAGGGAACCGAAACTTCCCTCGAACAGCGCAGCGTGCAGGCAAACCCAACCATACTGAGCGGCGACATCGGAGAAGCAAACGATGCATCCGACAACTCCTATCATGTCGTTCTTGCAGATGATCGCAACGCAACAGCCGTTCTAGACGGCTTCGTCATCATAGGCGGAAATGCGGATGGTCCGTATTGGCCGCTCTTCGTCGGCGGCGGCATGATCAGCCGATGCACGACGGCGACGATTCGCAATTGCGTTCTGATCGAGAACCAGGCTGACTGGGTCGGCGGCGCGGTCTTTGCGGAAGAATCGGCGCAGGTTTTTGAGATGTGCGTGTTCAGCCATAACTCGTCGATCTATGGCGGCGCATTTGAACTACTCAACGCCGCGCCGGAGTTCCAATCAAGTATTTTCGACTCGAACACAGCGGAGTATCTCGGCGGCGGCGTGAACAGCTTTGCAAGCAATCCGACATTCGTATCCTGCGATTTCATCGAGAATCGGACGCTTAACGAGTTCGGCTTTTTTGGCGCGATTCTCGCTACCGACGAATCGACGTTGACGGTCACTGATTGCAGCTTCTCAAGAAACAGTTCATACGTGGCAGGCGCGATTGGCATCGAAGGCGGCAGCACGGCCGTCGTGAGTGGCTCAACATTCACTGAAAATTCGGCAAACTATTCAGGCGCGGTGCATATCAACAACGCGCATGCTCAGTTTTCAGACTCTGTTTTTGAGTCCAATCAAGCCGGAGAAGAATCGGGTGACGGCTACGGCGGCGCAATGAACATCTCCGATGATGCCTCCGTCGTCATTTTGGATTGTTCATTCACTTCCAATACGGCCGGCTTCGGCGGCGGCGCAATCGTGTCGTTTGGCGGGATGGTCAGCGCGGCGCGTTGTCGCTTTATCGAAAATGAGGCATGGTACGGTGGCGGCGTCTGGAGCGACGGAGGGTACAGCAGCTACGCCAATTGTCGGTTGCACGGCAACATCGCACAATACGGCGGGGGAGGTGTGCACGCATCCGGAGGAGGTGACCACGCTTTCCACAACTCCATCTTCACGGGCAACAGCGCGCCCGAAGGCTGGGGCGGCGCCATCTTCAACTTCTCCGGAGCACATGTGACCATTGATCATTGCACGATCGCCGGAAATGCCGCTCCGACAGGCCTGGGCGGCGGGATTCATAGCGACGGAAATACGTCGCTTCTCACGCATTCGATCGTCTGGAGCAACAATGCGTTTAATGGCTACGATGAATCCGCACAGATCGCCGCATTTGGCGATCCCGAATATATCCTGACATACAACAACGTTCAGAATTGGAGTGGAGCGTTCGGCGGAACGGCAAACTTCGGGCTTGATCCGATGTTTGTCGATCTGGACGGAGCGGACAATATCATCGGCACCGCTGACGACGACATCCATCTACTCCCCGACTCGCCTTGCATCGAAGCCGGAGATCCGCTGTATCAGCCGCCGATCATCGCCTCAACCGATATCGATGGTGAACCGCGCATCATGGCTTGCCGAGTGGACATCGGCGCCGACGAATTTACGGCGGGCGCGCGCAACTCCGGCGACTTGAGCGAGAACGGAACGATCGATTTCGATGACATACCCCTGTTCGTGAGTGTGCTCCTCAGCGGCGGAGCGCCGACTCAGATCTGCATCGCGGATATGAATAACGACAGCGATGTTGATGGAATGGATCTGCAGCCGTTTGTCGAAGCGCTACTCGCGCCGTGAAGAATCGCCGCGCATTCGACCATGGCAGCTATGTCGCGCGTCGCAGCGGAAGCCGGATCGTGACTTCGGTGCCCTCGCCGATCTTCGATTTCATGCTGATCGTGCCGCCCATTTCCGAAACCATGCCGTGAACCGCGGCCAGGCCCAGGCCGATGTTCTCGCCCTCGCCGCCGGCCAGTTCGCCCTTTGTCGTGAAGAAGGGTTCAAAGAGCCGATCGACCATGTCTTCGGGAATGCCGCAGCCGGTATCGCGAATCCGGATGACCGCGCTTTCGCCCTCCGCGGCGAGGCTGACGCTGAGGGTGCCGCCGGGCGACATCGCTTCGATCGAATTCTGGGCGATGCTGTCGAGCACCGTGAGCAGGCGCTGCTGCTCGCAAGGGTCGGATTCGACCGCGACGATGTCCGTCACGAGATTCAGACCACCCGCATGAAGACGCCCGTCGAGTGCCTCGACGAATGTCTCTACGATCGGATTCAGTTCCTTCCATTCGACCAGCTTGTTCTCGGCCTCGGCAAATGCCGCGAGCTGATTGGTGATACGTGTGGCGCGGCCGATCGACTGCGCCAGCAGACGAAGCGTCTTTCGCAGTTCGCGCGGGCTGTCGCTCGCCAGCACATAGTCGATGCTGGTCAACATTCCGCCGAGGATGTTGTTGAAATGATGCGCCACCCCTGCCGCCACGCGCCCCAGCGCGGCGATGCGGCGCGACTGCGACAACTCCTGCGACATTCGCTTGCGCTGCGTGATGTCTCGCATGCCGGCCGACGCGCCGACGCAGTTGCCGGCCGTGTCATTGATCGGCGAGATGATCAGCACCAGCGTGGTCTTGCCGCCTTCGGCGTCGGGATACTTCACTTCCATGTCGCGCGGCTGGCGTGAATCCATCGCCTCGCGAAAGAGGCGTTCGGCTTCGGCGCGATCCGGCTCATGGAGGACTTCGGTGAACGGCCGACCCACCATGTCCGCGCTGGACTTCTGAAAATGCCGCGCGGCCTGTTCATTCCAGAAGACAATGTCCAGCCGATCGTCGACGGCAATGCAGATAAATCCGAGGCCTTCACAGAGCCGCCTGAAAAAGCCGTCGTCGAGATTCAAAGACATAGTTGTCCTTCAACCATTCGAGGCACGCTTCATCGCACGTCCTTGCAGAAGCGGGCAAAACACGGCGCCATGCACGACCTGTCGACTATGATACTCGCTTTCGCAGATGCGTCCGCGCAACTCGATCACGAGCCGGGTGCGGCGGACGCATCGGTCTCCAGGAATCGCACGATCGGACTGATGATATAGATTCGTTCGCGCGGTCCGGTGACGGCGCCGGGCTTGTCCTCGCCGTCCTCCGAAAAGAAACTGCGCCCAATGACCGGCGTATCTACGACGATCGGCGACGCACCGAGCACAAGGAAACCGCCCTCGGGTATCTGCGCCGCGATGCGCAAGTCACTCAGCGTGTGTCGGCGCAGCTCCGGTCGTTCGATCAATTCGCCGTCCGCATCGCGCACCCATCGCATCGGCCCCGGCGGCTCCTCAAGCTCAGGCGTCACGTCGATCCACACCTCTTTCAGATTGATCGAGCGCATTTCAAATCGAAGAATCAGCCGAGCCGATGCTTCGACCAGGTCCAGACCGTGCAACTCACCGCGAAGATCGTAATAGAAAACGCTCTCCCAGGGGCGGCACGGGCCAAGCTCAATCGTCACCGGCCGATCGACATTCGGCATGGCCTGATCCATGCGCATTTTTATTCCTTCTACGCCGTCGAGATATTCCATCAGTGCGGCTCGATCGGATTCGCGGCCGACCGCGGCGCGAAAGCCATTGGAGAAAATGCGCGGCATCGTCGCGGCATCCGGCAGAGCGCCCGAAGCAATGGACCACAACCGCGAACCCTCCCCAAACGTACCGGAAGGCCCGGAAATCAGGTGCACGCGAAACTCAACGACAAGCCGTTGCAGCGGGCGGCTGAACACGGCGCGCGGTCCTTCGCGAACATCCAGCTCCGGCATCTTCACCGGCGCCAGCGTCGTATCGGTCGGGGCCGTATCCTGTACAGGGGCCGGCTTTTCACGATCCAGGCATGCGAGCGACAGCGATGCCCCCATCATGCAGGCCGCCAGCGCCAACGCCTTTTGAGTGAATGCTCTCATTCGGTCCGCGGATCGAATTGGTCTTGAAAAACCCTGCGAGGCCGACGACGGCCTGCAATGGACTGTATGAACCCCCGCCGCGCCGGTCAACCAGGGTGGTGCAAAGTTCCAAGTTGGCACGAATCGCAAGCTATCTTCCCGCAAGCCTGCAAAGCACTTCGCAGCCGCGATGAATCATCTCGTCGGACGTGGCATAGCTGATGCGAAAGTTCGTATCGCGAGCGGAAAAAACGCCGCCGGGAATGACGAGCACCTCATGTCTGGCAGCCTCTTCGCAGAATGCGTCGGCGGTCTTGAAGGACTTGGGAATCTCCGGAAAGACGTAGAACCCGCCCGACGGGCGCGTGAACTTGAAATGATCAGACAGCAGCCGGCAGACCAGATCGCGCTTTCGCGCGTATTCGCGCTGATGGTGCGATACGTCGGTCTTCAGTGCCGCGATCGTCGCATATTGCGCCATCGACGGCGCGCAGACAAACGTATATTGCTGGAACTTCATCATCTCCTGAATCACCGGCGCGGGACCGGCCGCGAAGCCGAGCCGCCAGCCGGTCACGCCGTAAGTCTTGCCGAAGCCGCGCAGTACGACCGTATGCTCCGGCGCAGCACCCATCGGGCACGGGCTGGGACCGTCGTAACAAAGGCGATCGTAAATCTCGTCTGAGAGCAAAAGCAGATCGTGCTTCTTCGCGATGTCGGCGGCCGCCTTCATTTCCGCGGCGCTCATCACGCGGCCGGTGGGATTGCCCGGCGAATTCACCATGAGCACACGTGTGCGCGGCGTGATGGCCTCTTCGATTCTGGCTGCATCAAATCTAAAATCGGGATAGGAATCGATCGGCACCGGCGTGCCGCCGACCATGCGCACCAGATGAACATAGGAGACAAAATACGGATCCAGAAAGATCACTTCATCGCCGGGACCGACGCACGCCAGCAGCGCCAGCGTCAGACCACCCGATACGCCCGCCGTCATGAGAATGGCCGGTTCGATGCCGAACTCATCCCGCAAATCAGCGGCGAGCTGCGCACGCAGCTCGGGTAATCCGGCTGTGGGCGTGTAGCGATTGCCGCCGGATCGAATGGCCTCGATGGCGGCTTCCTTCACCTCATCCGGCGCATCGTAGTCCGGCTGCCCGATCGAGAGATCGCACGGATTTTTCATGCGGCCGGCAAGCTCGAAGAACTTGCGGATGCCGGAAAACTCAACCGCACGGGCGCGATCCGCGAAGAGTCGTGAATAGTCCATTTCGTCCCTTCCGGGCGAACGTGGAATGGCCGGGAGCGACGACGTTCATGCGGCGCGCCGGCTCCACGGCCGGCGCAGTGCATGAAACACGATTGACGGGCGAGGGTTACTTCTTCGCCGGCGCGGCCGCCTTGTCGCCTTCGGCGGCTTCCTTCTTGACCGACTTGCCGCCGACTTTCGCCTTGCGGTTCGCGACCTTGGGCAGGCCGACGGGCCGACTCTTCTCGGTATTGAAGCGATCTTCATCCTTGAGGCGCTCAATGCGTTCGGCGCGACTCAGAACGTTTCGATGGCGCACCAGCGAGCTGCGCGTCTTGAGTGAACGATCCATGGACATCTGACTTTACTCCTTGAACGTGACAGGCTGGCCCTTCATCGCATTGTTGTAGCTGACAAAGAAGCAATCCTTGAATTGATAGCGGCCGCCGCCGCGAAAATACTCCTGACCCAGTTTCTGACACTGCCTGAGAAACGCATCGCGATCCGCCTTCGTGTCGCTCGACATACGAAAGCCCCTCGCAGAGTAAAGGATGAACCCGCGCGGAAGCTCTCTTGCAAATGTCTCTATGCCTCGCGCCTTCAGAAAGCGATGCACGTCTTCCAGCTCTGCCTGCAATTCCTCGCGATTCTTGTCGACCGAAATCTGAAACCACTCGATCTGGACAAAGTTCTCTTTTTTCGGCGCGGCCGCCGAGGCGTCGCCGCCGGATTCGATTCGTTGCGGCTGATTCGCCACCATGTTCCGTGTGACGGCCGGTGGCGGACGAAGCAGCTCGCCCAATTCCTTGTTCTTGCCATCCGCCGCGTTCTTCTGCGTTGCGGAGGGTTTCACCATCGAGCGAGGCTCGTCGATGAGCGGCGGCTTGACGGCGGCTGCACGCGTGATTTCCGTGCTGCCCTCGCCGCCGGAAAACTTCTTCCCGATGGCATACGCCGCAAAGATCACGCCGACCGTCACGCCGGCGACAACCATGAACCCCGCTGTCGAAAGCGAAAACGACAGACGACTGCGTCCGCTGCGGATGATCGGCGCGACCGGCGACGATTGCGCGGACGATGCAGCTTTCTGCGCTTGCCGCTGCGCGGCCAACTCGGCCGCACGCTGTTTCGCCGACTGCCTGGCGGCCTGGCGAGCTGACTTCCTTTCGAGCTTCGCAAGGCGCTTCTGCTCTTTTTCGCGGGCCACGCGCTCGCGCGCTTCAGCGGCGGCCAGCGCCTCCGCTTCGGCTCGAGCGCGGCGAGCCGAGAGCTCAGCGGCCGCCTCTTCTTCCGTCAGCGCCTGGGCCACGATCGGCGGTGACTTGGCGGAGGTCTTCCTCTTGAAGAGCGACAGTCTCGGCTTGGCGATGGCAGACTCGGTCTGCGGCGCCTTGTTTATCACCTCAAAGAGGCTGCGTCTCGGTTTCATGACGACATCCCTGGAGAACCCATGCTGCGATCTCCATTTCGCAGGGCAGACATGCGATGCGGCAATCGCCGTTCGCGCGCAAGCGGGCACCCGGCGACCTTCCAACCAGCATGGGAAAGTGTATCAAAACAGGCGGGAATTGCAACGCCGATCCGAACCCGGCCGACGGCCGTTGACGAGGCCGCTTTTCAGGCAATGCACGCGGCGTGCAAGGCATTCGGAGACGGCGGCTTAACGAGAAATCGCGCAAATCGACCGGCTGCGCACTTGCATTTGAGGCTCTCATGGCGATGACGCCGACCGTTCGTTTTTAGAACTTTCCGCAATATATCTACATCTGTCTAATTTTATGCCGTGTCCGAATCTCAAGGCGCATGCTCCGATAATTGCGCGAGCGCCGGCGGAACATGCAACATGATCGGACGAACTCAAGGCGGCCGATATTCATGCCGATACTAATGCCGAGGCTGTGGGTCTTCCGCCGATAGGCGGGACAGCCTGGCTTGGAGGGTCCGAGTAACGGCGAGCTCGGACCCTCTTTTTTTGCGCGCACAAAGAGAGAAAAGGAACCGATGCGGGAGAGTCGTCTTGAATACGTGCGTCACTTCGTGCCGTCAGCATGGCATCGCGCGTACGCGGCTGATGAACGATGACAGTTCATCAATCGTCGAGCGACCTGGCAGCTCGTGCTCCAGTGCCGGAAAGTGAAAGCCCAGACCGATGCGGCAATTCCCCGTCGCGACGCAATGCCGGAACATGCCGTCGAACACCAGCAACACACCGGGCTTTATCGTAAGCTCGACGCCGACGATTTCGCCCGACGACAAACGCGGGTTCTGGTCGACGCGCGATTCGATCAACGCGCCGCCCATCGAGATATTCGCGAGACGGCCCGAACAGATCGGCCAAGCCATCGAATCCTGCTCCGGCACGCCGCCCTCCCATATCTTCGCCGCGATGAATACGCCCTCGGGCACGACGATGCGCTGATAGGCACGGCGCTGGACCGAGCGCAGCTGCTTCGGCACGCGCAGGACGAGCGTCTGCCCGTCGTCCTTTGATTCGCCGGTCGGTTGAATCATCATCAGTGTGCTGACAAACAAGCACTTCTTGTGGCCGCGACGGAACGAAACGCCGATCTTGTCGCCCGGGTTCGGAAGCGCGAGCGGCGCGGCGGCGTCCGCTTCGACGCGGCAAACTTCAATCTGCAAAACGCCCTGAGAGGCGTCGTAGCGGAGGAAATTCGTGCGCAGCGTGATCCACTGTGCGTCACAAGAAAAAGAAACGCTTGCCTCGACGTTCTTCTCGACGGCCCAGAGAAGTACATCGTCCTGGACCTGTATCTCAGATTCGGGAATCTTGCCCGCGGTGGTTGTCATTGGCCGATCAACTCCCTCTCGGCGCTCGGGCCGGACGACAACGCGGTCCGCAGTGCGGATAGCTTGCGAGCATCCTGCTCGCCCCTCACGAATTGAAGCCCGAGCAGGCAGCAGCCTTCGCTGCCGGGAACCTTGTTGGCCACAATGGCCGACAGACTACTGATCTCGACATCGGGCAGCATGAAGGAAACTTCTATTAGCGCGTGCTGAGCGATGTTCGCCGCAGTGGCGTCATCAATGCGGCACGCCAGCCCGTCGGTGCTGATGTTGAGCAGAACGGCCTGATGCCGGTGCGGAGAACCATCCTTCTCCCATGACAATTCGACCTTTGATGACGGCGCGAGCTTGGCCCGGAGAAAGCGACGGCGCTCCATTACCACGAACTCGGTCGGTCGCGCAAAGGCGATCGACGTCGTCTGCCCCCACGCCGGCGTCGCGGTGATTTGCGTGTTGAATGAGAAGCGCCGCTCGCCATAGACCTGCCCGTCGCAGCGCACATGCAGCAGACCGGTCGGATCGATCGGCGGTCGACCGGTCACTTCCATCAGCAGCGCCTGCGGATCGGCGGCGACGAGATAACCGTTGATCGTCGCGCCCTCGAAAACGTCGGATTCGAGGATCACCGGCGCGCGATGCTGTACGGCCGTTTCGACGGCGGCGCGGGTGGCGGCCGGATCGAGCTTGATCACGGTTCGCATAAGTCATGCCCCCTGTCACGGTGACGCGCTCGGCGCATCAAACGCCGGATTGGACTCTCAAGTCCACACGGCAACGCATCGTCACATTCGACGTCTACGTCGGAGTCGAACCGTAATAACTTAAGATATGAGTCGAGCGCCGAGGTTGATCACGCGGGGAACTTCCTGCGTGGGTAATCGGACGTCCAAACGAACGCGATCACCCTCGTAGGTCGTGTCGATAATGTGGCCGTGGCGGCTGACATAGGCCAATAACCTGCCGTTGGCGCTGTCGGTCTCCAGAACGTGGCGGGCGTAGCGATTGCGCATGGCGTCGACCACGCGGTCTCGCAGTTCGTCCAGCCCCACGCCGTCGCGCGCGGATACTTCGATCGCATCGACGAGACTGTTGCGCAGCAGGTGAATCGCCGAGTCGTCCTCGATCGCGTCGATCTTGTTCAACACGTTGATTCTCGGAATGTCGGCACATTCCAGCTCCGTAAGAACCTGCTCGACGGCTCGCAGTTGGCCGGCCGCGTCGTGACTTGAGGAATCCACCACGTGCAGGATCAGATCGGAATGGATCGTCTCTTCCAGCGTGGCGCGAAACGAGGCCACAAGATGATGCGGAAGATTGCGCACGAAGCCGACCGTATCGGACAGCAGCGCCGTCTGGCCGCCGCCCAGTTCCCAACGCCGCGTGAGGGTATCGAGCGTGGCGAAGAGTTTGTCTTCGACCAGTGTGCCCGCGCCGGTCAGGGCGTTCATCAGCGTGCTCTTGCCGGCATTCGTATAGCCGACAAGGCTGATCGTAAAGTACTCGCTGCGAGAATTGACTTCGCGCAATTTGCGCCGGTCGATGTGTGCGAGCTGATCGCGAAGAAACGTGACGCGCTTCTGCACGATGCGGCGGTCAATCTCGATCTGACGCTCGCCCGGACCACGCGTGCCGATCCCGCCGACTGCGCCGGCCGCCGTGCCCGCGCCGCCTGCAATTCGCTCAAGGTGGGACCACATGCCTCGCAAACGGGGCGCGGTGTACTCCAATTGCGCCAACTCGACCTGAAGCCGGGCCGCGTGAGTCCGCGCGCGGCTGGCAAAAATGTCGAGAATCAGCTCCGTGCGATCGATCACGCGCCGCTTGGTGATTTTCTCGACTTCCCGAATCTGCGATGGAGCGAGATCGTTGTCGAAGATGATGAGATCGGCGGACTTCGCTTCCGCGTATTCCGCCAGCTCAATCGCTTTACCGCTGCCGATACACGTGGCCGGACAGACCTTCGACCGCTTCTGAAGTGTGCGGCCGACAATCTCCGCACCGGCGGCGCTCGCCAGACCGGCCAGTTCGGCGAGCGGATCGTAGCGCGTCGCGCCATTGTCCTGACCGGGCAGAATCAGCCCGACGAGAACGGCCTTTTCGGCGGCGATGCTGTTGGTGGTGCTCTTTCGTTCCTTCAAGCCAGATCCAGTTCTTTGGTGACGGACCGGCGAACCCTGTGTTCGGCTTCCATCGTATCAATTGTAGAAAGCCTGTCGCCAACTGGTCAATTCTGCGGCGTGATTTTCCACGCACGGCAGTTCATGTTTGGCCGGATGGCGCGGCCGGCGGAATGCGGCATGACAAATCGAAAATTTGAGAAACGACTCAACTCAGTTGCATTCCGCGCCGACTAGAATCCTGTCGCCGACCGATTAGCGCAACGCCAGATTTTCGCGAGGCCGTCATGCTCGACTTTCACGCCGCCAGCGACCGCGCCGTCCGCTACGCCGTTCAAACGGGTGAGATGCCGAATATGCACCTCATTCACACCCTGCAGCGCAGCGAGGGTTATACCCCGTGCTTTGGTCGTTCGGTCAAGTCCTGCACCCAGACACATTGCCGTTGGTTTGCGCCCTGCACGGCACTCTACGAGTTTGATCCGACCGGCAACCATTCGCGCCAGCCGACATGGATCGAGCCGTCCAAGCCGGAACAGCGCTCGGTTTCAATTTCCGTTCTCGGCGTGCCGCTCAAGCCGATCGGCGACAAGCTGCGCGTGCCGAAGAAGCGCGTCGCCGAGCGCGAGACCGTGGCACGCTAGAGCTTATTTCGATACTCAGTCGCCCGTACGCGGTTCGCCATTCTCATTCGTCGGCCCATTCCTATCGCCTCTTCAGCGCGAGATTCCCCAACTGACCGCACGCGCCGAGCGCCTGACGGCCCTTTGTGTTTCTTCGAAATGCCAGTTGTCCGGCATTCATCAGTGTCAACTGAAAGGCATCGACCGCGGCATCATCCGGCGTCTCATACGCCACGCCTTCCACGGGGTTCCACGGGATCAGATTCACGCACGTCGGCAGCCCGCGAAGATAGGCCGCCAGCTCCAGTGCGTGATCCACGGCGTCGTTGATCCCCCGCAGCAGCACATACTCAATCAGCACATGACCGCCCGCCCGCACCGGATATTCCGCGATGGCTTCGCGCAACTCAGCCATCGGCTCGGCATCGTTGATCGGCATGATCGATGAGCGAATCGCGTCGTTTGAGGCGTTGAGCGAAACGGCCAACCCCAGCCGCCGCCAGCCGAGCCGCGCGAGCCTGCGAATGCCGGCGCATTTGCCCACGGTGCTGACCGTGATCCGCCGCCGCGCGATCGGAAAAGCCCGATCGCCGTGAAACAGCTCTATCGCCCGAATCACATTGTCGAGATTGTCCAAAGGCTCGCCCATGCCCATGAACACGATATTGCGAATGTTCGCGCCGAGGCCTTCTCGCGCCGCCGCCGCCTGTCCGACAATCTCATCGACGCTCAGATTGCGAAGCAGGCCCATGCGGCCGGTCTGGCAGAAGGTACATGCCCGGGCACAACCCACCTGCGTGCTGACACATAGCGACCGCCATGTATTCTCCCGCGCCCCCATGGGAATGATGACACTTTCGATTTCGTAACCGTCGTGCGTCGTCTGCGTGAACTTGATGGTCGATCCGTCCTGCCGCACCTGCGAAATGGCAGGGCGGTTCGTCGGCGCGAGTATGGAAATGGGAGTCGACATGGGTGATTCTTCGCAGTTCCGCGGCCTGTTTCAACTCGGTAACTATATCTGAGTTCACGTCCATTTGCGAGACGGCGTCCCAGGCGATCGCACAATGTCACGGCGTCGCGGATTGCCGGTCGATCAACGTAGAATGCGGACGTTAGACGAGCGAATCCTTGACGCTGTAATTGAATCGTGCTAGAAACAATGATGCTTTCACAACGCCGAATAGTGCGTTATCGGCCGCGTACCCAAGTGGTTTAAGGGGACGGATTGCAAATCCGTTA
>CAZRFP010000023.1:0-34460 GCA_964599535.1 uncultured Planctomycetaceae bacterium | reverse complement strand
GGATGACTATAGTTGCAACCGTCGATAGACTAAGGTAGGCCGCCTTCGGATTGTCGTGAGACGCGCGCGGCTGGACATGTTCGAGGGTTTGCCTTGACTCTGGTTGCAGGATTTCTGCTCTGTTGCTACGCGCTGGGCGTACTGTCTCTTGTCTGGCACATTCGCCAGACCGCTTCGCTGGTCAGCCAGGACGCGTCCATTCCATTCGCCGACGACGGCTCGACCCTGCCGGCCATTGACATCGTGGTCCCCGTCAAGGATGAAGAGCACAACATCGGTCCGTGCCTCCGCGCATTGCTCGCGGAAAACTACCCCAACGCCCGCATCATCGTCGTCAACGACCGCTCGACCGATGGCACGGCTCGCATCGTGCAGGAGATTCAGGATCAACATCCGTCGATCGAGCGGATCGACATCGCCGCGCTGCCCAAGGGCGTCTTCGGCAAGCCCAACGCGATCGACCGGGTGAAAGACCATTTCAGCGGCGAGTTTATTCTGTTCGTCGACAGCGACATGCAGGTTAAGCCCGGCTGTCTGGCCGCAGTCGTCCGGCACATGAGGCGCAATCGGCTCGACTGGTTTGCGGCAGCCGGCGAACCGAAACTCACTCACTTCTGGGAGAAGCTGCTCGCTCCCATCTTCGGCGCCATGGCTTATGCCTGGTACGATCCGCGAAACGTGAGCGATCCATCGCACCCCGACGCCATCGGCAGCGGGTTTATGGTGGCCCGTCGCCAGGCTTATCTCGCCATCGGCGGCCACGGCGCAGTCAAGACACAGTACGACGAAGATAGCGCCCTGCTTCGCCTCGCAAAGGCGGCAGGACAGGCGATTTCATTCGTCATCTCGCCCAATCTCTTTTCCGTCAAGCTCTATGGCGATCTGGAGCGCACCGTTCGCGGCTTCAGCCGCACGCTGATCGGCGGGCTGAAGACCTTTCCTCGATTCTTCATCACGATTCACGCATTGCTGTTCGTCTCGCTGATGCCGTATATCGTTGTCGGCACCGTTGCAGTACTTACGCAGCTCGACATCCACCTGCCATTGGCATCGGGATGGATCGGATTCGCGGCGTTGCACTGGGTGCTTGCCAATGTCCTCCTGTGGCTCATCTACCGCACGGCGCGGCTGCCACTGCACATTTCGCTGTTACATCCGATCGCCAGCGCCACCGTAATCTGGATCTGCATCCGTGCCGCGGCCGATATGCGACGCGGACGACCCATCAATTGGCGCGGAACGTCCTATCCCAACGCCGAACCGGCCATTGGCTCCATCAGCCAGTGACGCCGATCGACGCCGCGCCTTCAACTTGCAATCCGAAACCCACGACTGATAATCGCCCTCGACGCGACACGCGCGGCGCGCCGTTCCGCTGCCGCATCTTCCGCGGAGCGCCGAAAAAACCATGAGCCGCCGCGTTCGACTCAATCCCTGCGACTATCTCTTCTGGGGGCAGCATCGCCTCAACGCTCGAAAGGGCGAAGGCGGCAACGTCGCTTATATGCTGCTCGATCTCGACGGCGAACTCGATCCAAACTGGCTGCAGCGCGCGATCGCTGCCGTTATGCGCACCCATCCCGCTACAATGGGTTGGTTCGGCTCCACCCTGCTCCTCGGTCGCCCGCACTGGCGCTTTCCGAGCGATCCGGCCGACGCTGACACCGCCTCGCGCCGCGCGCTCTTCTTCGAAGACTTCCGAAATCAATCGAATGCAGCGGACCTCCTCAAGGCTCGATCGGCCGTCGGAAACGTCGCCGAATGGGACACGCGAAACGGTCCGCTCGTCAGGCTTGAGCTATACGTCCTGCCGGATCAGCGTTCTCGCCTCATTCTGCGGTGGCCTCACGCGCTGATGGACGCAGAAGGCGCTCAGTGGTTTCTCAACGAACTGACGCGCTGCGAGGCGACGGCCGCGTCTCGCGGATCGGATGAATTCTCCATCACTTCACCCCTTGAATGGCCGGCCGGACTGGCAGCCGACGCGGCCGCAGTCGATCCGCTCGACCATGTCGGCTTCCTCGCAAAGTGGGGGCTGTTCAAGAAGGGTATCGCATATCAAGGTAGCCACTCCAAACACCGCATCCATCTGCTCCCGGCCGAATCGAAGACCGGCCCCATTGATCATCAGGCCATCCATCGAAACTGGTCGGCCGAGGAGACGGCTCGAGTTCAGCAAGTGGCCAAGGTCCATACTCCCCCAGGCCCTGCCTTATACGCTCGCAATCTTGCGGCCTGCGTCGTGCGAGCCATTCACCGACTGTACACCGACCGCGGAATTGCCACGGACGCCTATCTCATCACGCTTCCGACGCGTGTCGGTCTAGGTGACGACGCCCGGCGGATGTTTGAGCGTCGCCCGATGATCGGCAACTATCTCGTCTCCCCCATGCTCTGTATTCCACATGATGCGGCGGAAGACCGCCGTGCCGTCGGCGAAGTGATCCTCGCTCAACTGGCCGAATACCAGGCCCTGCGCGGCGATCTGCTGCAATGGTCGATGATGTGGGCGGCCTCTCTGATTCATGCCTGGGTGTACGAGCTGATCTTTCTGCTGCCGCTGGGGAGCGGTCGCTTCGCCAGCGGATTCTCTTTCTATGGCGAAACGGATCCTCCAGTTCGACAGATCGGCCCGGCCCGCGTACTGAATCTCTGGGGCGGAGGACCGAACACCAATCCGCCCGCCCTCAACCCGGTCTTCTCCCGCTTTGACGAGCGCCTGAACTTCTCGCTCACGTACACGCGACCGGCCGTTTCCGATGTGACCGCCGGCGCATATGTCCACCTGATCGAAAGCGAGATGTTCGATCAAACGCCGACCAAACTGTGAATTCTCCGATTATTTTTGAGAACTCACAGACCTCGGCGTTCGTCCTGAGATGTATGCGACCGCCGCGCGCATGAATCATTTGCAACTTTGACTGAATCTCCCGTTGATACCGAGCGCGCCGTTCCGCATAATACGCATGATTCAACGCGCGGGGTGCGTGCGTTTCCGATGAACATTGAACGGATGCTGGAGGCTTAGGATGAGCAACGTCAGGATGATGGCACTAATCGCAGGTCTGGGGTTTTCCTGGATGATGTCAACAGGCTGCGTCTCGCGAGATGAGTATCTTCGCGAGCAATTCGCCCGCCGCAAGGCCGTGGAGCGATGCGAAACGCTCGAACGCGACCTGCAGGACGAGCGCAACCGCGTCATGGCGCTTGAGGCCGAACGCGAGGGCCTGCGAAACCAGTTGGCCGCAAAGACCGAACTGGCCGACAACTACAAGTCCGAGCGTGATCGCCTGGAGGACTACATCGCGCGGCTGCAGGGCGATCTCGATCGCATCGGCAGTCAGGGACTGGGCGATATCAAGGTCGTCGAAGTGAAGCTGCCGCCCGAGTTAGACCGGGCATTGCAGGAATTTGCCGCGAAATATCCCGACGCGGTCGAGTATGACCCGCAGCGCGGCGCCGTCCGCTGGAAGAGTGACCTCACGTTTGACAAGGGCAGCGACCATGTTCGCCAGAACGTGATGGACTCGCTCCGGTCCTTCGCGCAGATCGTCAATTCCTCCGCCGCGAGCAACTTCGAAGTCGTCGTCGTCGGGCACACCGACAACCTTCGCATTGTCAATCCTGCAACGGCCCGCGATCATCCGACAAATTGGCATCTCTCGGTGCATCGGTCGATCGCCGTCATGAACACGCTCGCGCAGAACGGCGTCACGCCCACGCGCCTGGGCGTGATGGGCTATGGTGAGTATCGCCCGCGCGTGCCGAACCCCGCGCGCGGCGGCAGCGAGGCCAATCGCCGCGTCGAAATCTTCCTCGTCACCCGCAATGAGGCCATCCCGAACGACGCGGCCTCCACGACCAGCGGCTACACCGGGGCGGATTCCGGCATGGGCGAACCCTGATCGAAACGACGGCGTTTTGCATTGATTGTGTCGCGCCGCGATTGACAAAGCGTTACTCGCGAACAGGCAATCGACCCGCAGATATCAAGAGCCGAACGGAAGTACTTCCGTTCGGCTCTTTTTGTTTTTGACATACGCAGTTTCATTCAGCGAATGAATCAGAGACATCCAATCCAGGACGCAGCCGTCAGCATGCGTGCAATCCGCTCGTCAATAGCGCGCCGCATCGCCGCGCTTCCGAGCGCGCTCCTCTTGATCGACAAATCGCAATCGCAGCACGTGCGAGACATCCCGATCGGCCAGCGCCAGCCCCTCCGCGATCAATCGCTCATTTACCGAAACGGCCGAGTCATCGAAAAACACAAACGCCGACAGCCTTCCCTGCTCATCGCGAGCGCCCCCGTGCGGATCCAACGCGATCCGAACATTACAACCGACAAGCAGCGACCTAAGAAACGCCGCCGATTCCTCGCTCTCAATACACGCGACGCCCAACAATCGAACACGCGCGCGCGACCGGCCGCCATCCACCAATTCAATCTCAATTTGACGGCAACCCGATACCGCCACGACAACGGCCGCAGCGCCGTCATAGCGCGAACGATCGTCGACGCGCCGACCGAAGCCGCCCGCGTGATCGACGATCGAAAGCACGAGTAGCATCAGTATCAGTGGCAATCGCGCGCGATGGCGCATAAATCGCATAACTCCGGCGGGATCAATCGCCCAAACAAAACGCCCGCGCCTACTTCTGATCCACAGGCTCCTGGCCCAATTCGAAAGCCGCATGAACGGCCCGCAGCGCGGCCGGCGCGTCGGCGGCCCGCACAATGACGCTGATCACGATCTCGCTCGTGCTGATATTCTCGATGTTGATGTTCGCCTTGTGCAGCGCGTCAAACATGCGCGAGGCCACGCCGGTGTGCGTCCTCATGCCCACGCCGACAACCGACACCTTGGCCAGCTCTTCGCGAATCTTAATGGCCACCCCCGGCGTGTCGGCGGCAAACTCGCGACAGACCGCGTCCGCGTCCACCTTGTCGTTCGCCTCAATCGTAAAGCTGATGTCGGCCGTTCGACCTCCTTCGTGAATGACCTGAATGATGTCGTCGACGACGACCCCCTGCTGTGCGACGCGCGTGAAGATCTCGGCTGCCAGACCCGGCCGGTTCGGCACACCGGTGATTTCGACGCGGGCAAGGTCTTTCTTCAGCGCCGCGCCGCGCACAATGACCTGCTGCATGTCCGAGGCTTCTTTCACGATATCGGTTCCTTTCGCGTCGGTGTAGCTGCTGCGCACGTGAATCGTGACACCGTAATTCTTGCCCAACTCGATGCTGCGCGAGTGCATCACTTGCGCACCGAGCGACGCCAGCTCCAGCATTTCGTCATAAAAAATGAATGGCAGCCGCCGCGCCTCCGGCACGATGCGCGGATCGGCCGTGTAGATGCCGTCGACATCCGTGTAAATCTCGCATACGTCGGCCCCCAGCGCCGCTGCCAGCGCAACCGCCGTCGTGTCTGATCCCCCGCGGCCGAGCGTCGTGATGTTCGCGGCCTCATCCACACCCTGAAAGCCCGCGACGATGACGATGCTGCCTTCCTTCAGCAACTGCAGAATGCGGCTCTTTTGCGTGATCTCGCGAATGCGCGCACGGCCGAAAGTGCCGTACGTCTTCAGCCCGATCTGTCCGCCGGTGAGACTGATGGCATCGTGGCCGGCGTGATGAATCGCCATGGCCATCAGCGCGATCGAAATTTGTTCGCCCGTGGCGAGAAGCTGGTCCATTTCGCGCCGGCTGGGGCGATCCGTAATCTGATAGGCCAGATCGACGAGCTTGTCCGTGTGATCGCCCATGGCCGAGACCACGACCACGACTTGATTTCCGCCAAGATTGGCTCGAATCGCACGGCGCGCCGCGCGATGAATCATCTCGGCGTCTTTGACGCTCGTGCCCCCAAACTTCTGTACGATAAGCCCCATGAACGCCGTTTCCCGCCCCAGCCGACTACTTCCACGAAAATCGACCGCGGCCACGCCGGATCGTACCGATCACATAGGGCGCTTCGCCCGCGCGCGAAAAATGCCGCAAGACATGATCCGCGAACGCCGGCTTCACGACCAGCACATAGCCGATGCCCATGTTGAACACGCGGTACATTTCTTCCTCGTCCACGCCCAGCGCCTGAATCAGACGAAACACCGGAGGCACCGGCCACGAACCACGCCGAAGCACGACCCCATAGCCGTCTGGAATCACGCGCGGAAGGTTGCCTTCCAAACCACCGCCGGTGATGTGCGCCATTGCCACAATCACGCGCTTGCGACGATAGGACTTCAGCAGAGAGAGGACAGGCTTCACATAGATTCGCGTCGGCCGCAAAACCGCATCTTCGATCGACTCGCCGAGGTCAACCGGCGGCGGCGTCTTCTCTTTCGGCAGGCGCTCCAGCGCCGCGCGCACAAGGCTGAATCCGTTTGAATGCAGGCCGTTCGACGCCAGGCCGATCACCACGTCGCCCGCTTCGACGCGCCGCCCATCGACGATGCGGCTGTTCTCCACGACGCCGACGCAAAAGCCCGCGAGATCGAAGTGCGTCGGCGCGTAAAGACCGGGCATCTCCGCCGTCTCGCCGCCGAGCAGCGCGCAACCCGCCGCCTGGCATCCGCGCGAGACGCCCTCGACGATCGTCGCGATCTCATCCGGCTTCAACGTGTGGCAGGCGATGTAATCGAGAAAGAACAACGGCTCCGCGCCGCACGTCAGAACATCGTTGACGTTCATCGCAACGAGGTCGATACCGAGGTCCGCGATGCGGTTCCACTCAATACCGAGCAGCAGCTTCGAGCCGACGCCATCCGCCCCCGCCGCCAGCACCGGGTCCTTGTAACCG
Organism: uncultured Planctomycetaceae bacterium; assembly: GCA_964599535.1. Lineage (GTDB taxonomy): Bacteria > Planctomycetota > Phycisphaerae > UBA1845 > UTPLA1 > JADJRI01. The sequence goes on along the minus strand of CAZRFP010000023.1, from coordinate 27,660 downwards.
CGGCCCAGTAGTTTCTCGCGGAAGTCCAGGCGCATCAGACCGGCAAATCCGCCATGTCGCGACACGACGCGCGGATCATACGTCCGTTGCATGGCATGCTTGATCTTCTCCACCATCACGTCGTTGGCATCAATATCGACACCGGACGACTTATAAGTCAGTGGAGCTGTAGACGTGGCTGATTTGCGTTTGGCCATGGCTTCCGTGCGATGGGGAGCACTGCTCCCGAAGACGCCTTTTAGCACGGGCCGTATCGAATCGCAATCGGCTGCGGAACATCGCTATGGAACGATCCAACTGTCCTCGACCGCTCACGGTCTGCGCACGAACAACCGGCGCGGCGCTGTGATTTTACCGCTCAACGAGACGAGCCGATCCGGATCGCCCAGCGGCCAGGGCGCTTCGCGATAGTTGGCGATCAGCGACGCCCAGATGGGTTGTGAAATGAAGTGATCGCGCGGATTGTCCAGAATAATCGCCGACCATTCCTGCCGATCCAACCGGCGAACGACATCAGCCGTGAAGATCGACTTGATCGGGAACCCGTCCGCATCAATCATGAATCCGGCTGGACAAAGATGAGCGTAGCCCATCGCGTTCGGCAGCACGCCGGCATGCGCAGGCAGCCACACCGGTCCGTTGGCAGCATACTCATCGATCAGCGCCTGCAACTCCGCGACGGCCGCCTTCCGTTCGCCGACGGCAAAGTACTTCTTCAGCGGCAAGTCGGCGAACGTCATGCTGAGCGACAAGACGATCCCGCCGAGCATTGCATGCCCCATCCACTTCCACATGCGGCGGCTCGATGCCGGAAGCGCGGTAAACGCAACGGCCATTCGCGGCAGCATCGACGCGCAGGCAAACAGGGCAAATGTCCATGCCGGAATGAGATTATTCGGATACCCGCCGATCTTGAGCCGGCCGCTGATGGTCATGGCCAATCCGCCGCCGGCGATCACCAGCAAACCGACAACGCGGCGCCGCGCAACGCGCTGGGGCGAATCGTCCGCGCGCCAGACGACCATCACCATCGCCGCGATAATCACGAACAGCAGCAGACCATGCCAGTTCAGATCGCGCGCGATGAATCTCAACCATCGCTGGCGTCCGCCGAATTCGTTCGCCGCAAGCTGGATGAAGAGGTGAAAACCCGCCCAGCCGTCGGTCGTGAGATGCAGCGCGACAAAGAACACGATCGCCGGCAGAAGGGCGCAAAGCCCGAATAGGATAGCCCTGCGAACATTGACAAGCATCAGTGCCACGCCGATGGCGCCACCGATCGCAGTCATGTTGTGCTTTGTCATGATCGCGCAGCTCATAAGCAAGCCGGCGATCACGGCCGAGCGAATCGTATCCGAACTTGTCGCGATCCATGCGGCGCAGATCGAAAATGCCATCGCCAGCATATCGATCCGCGCCAGGTCATAGTTCTGACCGCCGGCCGCATAGAATCCCAGAAACAGCAATGGCGCCAGCAGCCGCGTCGGTACTGACACCCGCTCCGCTCCACCGGGCGGCATGACCGACCGTGAAGCAAGGTACAGGACGATCGCAACCAGAATCGTCGCCACGACCGACATGATCCGCCCCACGAAAAGCGGATGCCCCCCAAATAACGTGAAAACCGCGCAAAGAAAATGAAAAAACGGAGGATACCCATCTCCTAGAAACTCCGCCGTGGGCGGCGGATACATACTTCTGCCGGCCAGAATCTCCCCCACCGAACGAACAACCGTGCTTTCCACCCACTCATGGTCGAAATTCACAGAGATGCGCGATAGAATCAGGCACGCGGTCAGTAACGATAGGCCCGCCGCACCGAGCCAGACCGCCCATCGTAGTAAGCGAAGCGTCCCGTCCGAATGGCAGAATATGTCCCGAACGACTTCAGATCGGATGCCCGCTTCACACGGCGCCGCCGCGGACCGTTCCTCGGGGGGGATGCCTGAATGTTTTGATGACTTGGACCGAGTGGCGCTTATCGGACGCGGCTCGGCAGTCGTCTCAAGCTTCAACATGAAGTGACCTCCGACTTCCTTCGATATGTCGGATGAACGGATGCGCCACGGGAGTTTTCTCAAATTGAATCGTCACGACGAAGCACTGGAAGTCATGCTGATTCTCAGACGCCGCCTGCTTGACCGCATGGCGCGCGTCATTGTCGAGAATCGCGAATCGCTCCTCAACGGCAAAAGCCGAACGAATAATCCTCTTACGTCAAACGCCGATCTCGCGGAGATGATCCGCAACCTGGGCGACATCGACCGCGCCATTGCCGGACTGGCCGATCTAACCATCCCAACCGGCGAATATGAGACGCCCGTCGCCGGAAACGGTCGAAGCGGTCCCGGCGAATACGGCATCTTCTCGCGATTTGTTGAGCTGGTCAGCAAAACGAGGCTCGAGGAGGCCTCGCAGGAGTTGTCGAAATTACTCCAGATGCCACTCGACCGTGTCACAACGGCGACACGCTTCTTTGCCAGAACGCTCAAGGCCGATGCCGGGCTTCCCGAGCGACTTGCTCAATTCTGGACCGGACTCGGAGAACTCAGCGAGGCCGACGCCACGCGCGGTCTGATGCGCATCTTCGGCTTTCAGGCCGTTGAATCGCGCATGGCGCTGCAGGCGCTCGTCACGAAGATACGCGCTGCCGCCGCTACGCCCGGCCTGCCGCGCTGAGGCCAGTGTTCGAATCTAATGGCATCGAAATGAGAGCCACGTGTTAAGAGCCGAGACCACAACGAAGCGGTGGCGTCACAATCAGAGCCGCGACCGTCAGGAAGCGGTGGCGCTCATCATGTGTGCCGCATACATGACAGCAGATTTCATCCACTGCAAGATCATAAAGGCGCTTTCCATTTATTGAAGCGCCCTTCGCCGACATGCCCAACGCGCCCTTATGGTCCAGTCTCGAATTAAAACGGGCGTCCGACGGGGACCATGCTCACAATCTGATCGATGTCCCGGTCTTTCCGCAGATCGCCTCCGGCACATGCTCAAGTTCCGCGATGATCGCCCGTGCGCTTCGATCGCCCCGCGCCTTGAGAAACTCCACGGCGGCCTGAATCTTCGGCAGCATCGAGCCGGCAGGAAACTGCCTGTCGACCACGTGCTGCTCGATCTCTGCAACAGTGACTTCTCGTAGAGCCTGCTGATTCGCCTTGCCGAAATGGATGAACACATGCTCGACCGATGTAACGAGCACCAGCGCATCGGCCTTTACTTCCGCCGCAATGATCGCACTCGTAAAGTCCTTGTCGATGACCGCCTCGACGCCCTGATACTCCCCGTTTTGATCGACAATCACCGGAATGCCGCCTCCCCCGCCGGCAACGATCAGCTCGCCGGACTCGACCAGCCGCTTGATCGTCTCCATCGGCTCGATGCACCGCGGCTTGGGCGAGGCCACAATGCGACGCCAGCCTCGACCGGAGTCCTCGATAATCTTCCAGCCGTCGCGCTCTTCGTGCCGGCGGGCCTGTTCTTCGGTGAAAAACGGGCCGATTGGCTTTGACGGATTCGCAAACGCCGGATCGTCGGCATCGACGATGACGGGCGTGACGATCGCCACGGCGTCGCGGGCAATGCCGCGACGGTGCAGTTCGTTTCGCCACGTCTGGCAGATCATGTAGCCCATGCCGGCCTGCGTGTCGGCGACGGCCAGCCCCAGATCGATCGGATACACCTCGCCGGAGGAGATTTCCACTCGACGCATGATCGATCCGACCTGCGGGCCGTTACCGTGAGTGACAACGACCTGGCATCCCTGCTCGACGAGATCGGCAAGCGTGCGGGCGACGATGCGGCTGCGGGCGAATTGCTCGCCGATATCGCCGCGCCCTCCGGGGCTGACGAGCGCGTTTCCGCCAATGGCGACGACGATTTTCATGCGGGAGGCGTCCTTCAAATTAGCGAGGGAAAATTCCGCAAGTCGAACTTAGGAACGGCGAGAATCAAACGGCCGCTCCCGCATCATCGACGCCATGATCGCCTTGGCCGTGTGCAGACGGTTCTCCGCCTCCTGAAAGACGACCGACTGCGGACCGTCGATCACGTCGTCCGTCACCTCAGCATTTCGGTCGGCGGGCAGGCAGTGCATGTAAATCGCGTTCTTCCGCGCCAGCGACATCCGCTCGGCGTTGCAGATCCACGACTTGTAACGGGCATTCATCGAGAGCATGGTCTCTTCGATCTGCTTCATGTCGGCATCGCTCTTCGCATCGCGGCGATTGAGCATCAGATCATACGGACCCCAGCTCTTGGGATACACGATGTCCGCGTTCTTGAACGCATCGTCCATGTTGTCGACGACCTCGAACTTCGTGCCGGCGGCCTTCGCATTTTCCCGCGCGTCGCGCATGCACTTGTCCATCAGGCGATACTCCGGCGGATGGGCCAGCGTCACATCCATGCCGAAGCGCGTCATCAGCGTGATCAGCCCCTGCGGCACCGACAGCGGCTTGGCATACGACGGCGAGTAGGCCCAACTCACCGCGATTTTCCGCCCGCGCAGATCGTCGCCGAAAACCTCGCGGATCGTCATCAGATCGGCCAGCGTTTGCGTCGGATGGTCGATGTCGCATTGCATGTTGATGACCGGAACATCGGTCGCCGCGGCCACTTCGCGCATGTACTTGTTGCCCGCCTCAAGGATCAGATCGTGGCGAATCGCGATGCCGTGGCCCATCGAGCCGAGGATGATGCCGGTGTCCTTCGCAGTCTCGCCGTGGGCGATCTGCGTCACTTTGCTGTCGAGGAAGTGGGCATGAGCGCCGAGCTGCGTCGCGCCGGCCTCAAAGGCATTGCGCGTGCGCGTGCTGTTGTCGAAAAAGAGCAGATACACCGTTTGATGCGGCAGCAGAATCGTCGGCTCGCCCCGGTGGTATTTTGCCTTCAATTCACCGGCAAACCGAACCAGCTCGTTGATCTCCGCCGTCGTAAAGTCCTGCGTCTCGATGTAATCGCGTCCCTTGAGATTCGTCGCCATGTCTTTCGTTGCTCCTGAAACATGAAAATCAAACCCGCGATTATACCCCGCCCTGTTTTCCTCGTCGCGGCCGGCCGAGACCCCAGCCGACAAGAAGGGTGACGGCCGTTCCGAGTGGATAGCCCCAGAACGGATGCGGATACATCGGCTGCCCCGCGTCGTTCAACCGGACGACCCAGTGGTGCAGCATGGCGATGGCCACCACAACGACCGCCACGATGGCGATCCGCGGCAGATCATCCCGATGGCTCGCCCGCGCCAGGCATAGCGCCGCGGCGCATCCGCCCCAGACCAGCCAATCGGCCCAATCCAGCGTCAGGTCCAACCGTTCGATAGAGATCGAATGATGAACCGTCAATCCGAAGACGGCCAGCATCGCCAGCGGCACGGCCCACGGCAGCCCGTGGTCATCGCGATTCAGCGGCAGAAACGCCAATAGAAATATCCCCAGCAACGGACCGTACGTAAACGCCACCAGCCCAAGAACCAGATCAATTGCGCTATCGAACTGATCGCGAAGGGGCATGCACGCCGTCGCCATGCCGCACAAGACGATGCCCCAGAAAATCACCAGACCCTTTGACAGCTTGATGTCACTCGGAGCGCCGCCGCGCAGAAACCCGATGCGCCTTGCAATGGCCAGCGTCGGCTTCTTGAACGCACTCACCGTTGTCTGCGACAACGCCGCGAGCGCTGAGTCCAGCGAGGAAATCGCCGCGGCCAGAATCGCCGCGACGATCAACGCTCGAATGCCCAACGGCATTCGCCCGGCGATGAATACCGGAAAAATGTTTGTTTCGTCCTGCGCAACCAGAGCCGCCGCACCATCGCTCAGCGGATGATGCTGATAATAGCCATAAAGCGCGATACCGATCAGCAGCATGATGACCGGGACAACTTGACCGATGCTGCTGACGATGATCGCGAGTGTCGCCTGTCGACGGTTCTTGCAGCAGAACATCCGCTGCGCCATGACCTGATCGATGCCGAGCGCCGCAAGATTCAGGAAAGGCATGGCAAGCAACCCGGTCCAGATCGTGTAGCCCAACACCGGATCGGCCCGCGTGTCGATGAGGCGAAATTTGTCCGCTTCGGAAGCAAGTCTCGCCACTTCAGCGGCGCCGCCCTCAACGGCGGAAACCGAAAAGTACAACGCCAGCAGCGCGCCGATCATCAACACGACGAACTGAATCACGTCGGTCCAGATGACCGTCGTGATTCCCCCCAGCAGCGTCCAGCAAACGGCGAATGCTCCGATCAACCAGATGGAGAGCACAAAATCGATCCCGGCCGCAACGCTCAGGATAAACGCCGTCACGAACACGCGCGCCCCCTGCCCCAACACGCCGCCGACGAAGAACAACAGTGTTGTCACACTCTTTACGCGCGGACCGAGCTTCCTGCCCATGTAGTCGTACGGGCTGTAAATCTCCTCTTCGTAATAGCGCGGAACAAAGAGCAGGCCGATCAGCACGCGGGCGATGATCGCACCGATGCCCAATTGAAGGTACTTCAAGCTGCCGCCGGCCATGAAGCTGTACGCCGGTACGGCAAGGAAAGTGGCGGCCGAGATTTCCGTCGCGAGGATTGACCCGCTGATCGCCCACCAGGGCAGCCGGCGGCCGCCCAGAAAGAAATCGCGGATCGTGGCCTGCTTACCCGACAGGCGCGCGCCGAGCGCGGTCGTAAAGAGCAGGTAGGCGGCGATGATCGCCCAGTCGATCCATCCAAACGTCGCCATCGGCATCCCTTCCGAGAGCATCATGCGGGCAATATCACGCAAACAAGCCGGTTTGGCGAGCGCCGATTGCGGCCCGCGACGGCTTCCCTATAATCGGCTATGGACAACGAAGCACCTGTTCTTTAACGGAGCCACGGCACATGGCGGCACATGCGGCGCCCTCACACAGTTCACCATCCCAGCATTCCCACGACCACGGCGCGCAGGCCACGGTCAGGCTTCGCATCGCTCGTCAGGACAAGCCCGGCGGCATGCGTTACCACCAGACTTTTGAAATCGAATATGTCCCCGGCATGAATGTCATCTCCGCTCTGCAGGCCGTTGCCAAAGATCCCACGCCCGTCGGCGCGGCGGAGCCGGCGACACCTGTCGTCTGGGATTGCAACTGCCTCGAAGAGGTCTGCGGCGCATGCACGATGGTGATTAACGGCCGCGTCCGGCAGGCCTGCACGGCGCTGATCGACAGTCTCGATCGCAACTCCGGCGGCGAAATTGAGCTGGAGCCGATGTCAAAGTTCCCCGTCCTGCGCGATCTGATGGTCGATCGCTCACGAATGTTTCAGGGACTGAAGCGCGTCAAGGCGTGGATTCCGGTCGACGGATATTACGATGCCGGTCCCGGTCCGACTCAAAGCCCCGCCATGCAGGAAGAGGCCTATCCACTATCCGAGTGCATGACGTGCGGATGCTGCATGGAAGTCTGCCCGCAGTACACGAAGATCGAGTTGGAGCGCCATCCAGGCGAATCCGACGACGAGTTCCACGCGCGGCAGCATGCCGCGATGGACCCCGCTTTCATCGGACCGGCCGTCATCTCGCAGGCTGTTCTGTTCAACACCCATCCGACCGGGCAAATGACGCGAAGCGAAAGACTCGACGGGCTTATGGGACCGGGCGGCATCACCGATTGCGGCAACGCGCAAAACTGCGTGAAAGTCTGCCCGAAGAACATCCCGCTGACGCGCTCGATCGCCAGGGCCGGCCGCGATACTTCGATCTATGCAATCAAACGCTGGCTCTCAAAGTGAGCGAACCACGCGAATCCGTCCTGATGTCCGAACAGCCTCAATATGACAGTGTGCCCGCCGATGCCGAATCGGCCGGTCCGCTTACGCGCCGCCAGCGTTTGACGCGCTTTGCCGTCGCCGCCATTCCGCTCATTATTATCATCTTTTTCTTCACGTATCTCTGGTGGGTCAGCGGCGTCTTGCCGCACGTCGAGCGCTTTGCCAACGGAAAGCCGCGCGTCACGGGCTACGTTAAACGAGACGGCGTGACCTATCATCGCACCGGTCGATGGGTCAGCTTCCATGCCAATGGACAAAAGGCATCCGAAGGCTTCTACGAACGCGATGTCAAAACGCCCGGCACATGGCAATATTGGGACGACGCCGGAAACGAACTGCCCGCTGAACCACAGGCCTACGAAACCACCCAAAACGCCGTAACATCCACGGCCCCCGTTGACTGATAAGCCGATCCCATGATTTACTTCCTGCTCCGCACCACGCCGCGCGGACCGCGAGACACGACACGACTTGCGCGGTGAATTACGGACGGCTAAAATGCCGCGCCTCGTGGTGGGCGGACAACTGGCGAACGACGCGGTCGAACTGAATGACGACTCATCAATCAACCCATCGTGAAACGACAACTCAGGCGACTCGAGTGCGCGCCACGGCCTGCTTCTCAACGACTTGCAGATGCAGCGCGCGCCTCGGGAATCTCGCCACTCGATGCACACACGCTCGCATCGGCATCCGTGCGACTGCGGCATTGCTTCTCGCCGGCGGACTATTGGCCGGCTGCGATGTGTGGATTCCGCCCTCGCCCAGCGCGGCCGAACTTGATCGCGGGTTGATTGTGCTCTATCCGGGAGCGCTGAACACGCGGACGGAGATGATCGGGTTTTATTACGGACTGCGCGCCGCGGGAATCAACCAGGCCATCGAGGTTCGTCCGTGGGCCTTGCCGTTGCTGAATTTTGCCATTCCGACCCAGTTTCTCGAATTCCAGCGTCCGTGGGCGGTGGAGGAAGCGGAACGCATCGCGGCCTATCGCGCCGAACATCCGACCGGGCGCGTCACGCTACTCGGTTTTTCCGGCGGGGCGATGATCTGCGCACTGGTGGCCGAGGAAATGCCGCCGGGAAGCATGATCGACCAGATCATCATGATGAGTCCCGGCATCTCGACGAGATACAATCTTGGGCCGATGCTGGACAACACATCAGACGGCGCGATCGTCTACTGGTCGCCGAAGGACACCGTCATCAACTTCACAACTCAATGGCTGGGCACGTTGGACGGCGTGTTCGGTCCATCTGCCGCGGGGTTTGGATTTGAAATGCAACATCCAAAACTGACGCAGGTGAGTTTCGGCCCATCCCTGGCGATCTTCGGCAACACCGGTCAGCATTCTGATTACACTTTTTCCATCGAGTGGATTGAGGCGATCGTGGCGCCGTGGATCGTGGGCCTCTCTCGATAGGTCGCCATCGCGGATTTTTGCCGATGACGACGCCGCTTGCATTTTCCACTACGAGACATGTACCATAAAAACAGGCCTCCGACCGATCGTCCTTGACGATCGGAGACCCCACACGACGCGTCGCTACACCTCCATCGGCGAAAGGAATCAGAAGTCCGATGCTGCGGGCATGATCGGCCGTTTCGTTCGGCTTCACGGCGAGGAAGCCGGCGAGGCGTTTCGAGTGGATTCGATCGCTCTTGTGCCAAGCGATTCGCAACTCCCAAGACGCCCGGACGCTCGAACCCGAACACTGCGTAATGACGCGCCCTCCCCGATCGGACCATCCGTGGCCGGATCGGCAAGAAGAAGGAAATTTCGTCCAAAAATTGGCGGGCGGAAGGAGATCCTCAACCGACCCCCTTCCGCATCGCCAACCGAATCTGCCCCTGAAACTTCCCCGGGCGGACACACGCCGCCCAAGTTGGTCAGGGTCAACTACCGGTCGTCTTGACCGGTTTGCCGCCTGAGGTCTCGATATGACTCGCTGGCGCGTGAATAGAACTCATGAAATCGCGCCTTGGCCTCTTGCCGGTGCTTGTTGAAAACGTCCCGCGGCCATATCTCCAGGTGATTGCGTACGCCGGAAATGACAGCCTCCCGTCCGATGCCGGCGTCCTCGATCATGTGTTCCGGAATGAGAATTCGACCTTGTGCGTCCGGTTCGACAATCTCGCCGAACGCGAAGTACATCTGATCGAACTCCCGCAGATCGTCGCCGGGCAAGAGGGTTGATTCCGCCTGACCGAGCAACGCCATGAAGTACTTCTCCGGATACAGCCAGATCGTGTGCGACGGCTTTCCTGGAACCAGGATCAAACTCGTGCCGTCGACTTCAGGGTCCAGGTTCCTCCGGAACTTGGCTGGGATGGCCACGCGATGTTTCGCGTCGAGAAGAACGTCGGAATTACCGAGAAAAAGCATGGTTCTTCTTGACGTCCGTGGCTCCCCACTTTTCACCTGTTTATGGGAATTAACATATCAAATTCACCCCGCGATTCAAGGAAAAAAATCGAGAATTCGCTGAGGTATTTCCCGATATCGGACGAACTAAACGGAACATATGAATTCACATAAGTTTGCGGCTTGGAGAGCCGGAAGTTGGCTCCCGAAAGCCATGCAGAAGCGAGAGCCGGTCCCCTCGAGAACCGATCCTGCCGCCGAGCACGTCAGTTCGTATGCAGCGAAGACGGCATGACAAATTGCCGAAACGCAGTTGCCAGGCCGAAGAAGTTCCTCATTAGCCCATCGCGCGGTCATACGCCGCGCGCCATGCGCCCAGGACCGCAGGCATGTCGTGCAGCGCGCGAATGCGCGCTGCGCCGGAACGGGCCGACGCCCTGGCACGCTCCTTTTCATCGAGAATGGCGCACAACGCGCGCATCATTCCATCGGTGTCATATGGATGACACGTCACGCCACGGCCAGCTTCACAAATTAATTCAACGCACGCCGCCGCATCACTCGTCACCACCGGGCAACCGACGACCAGCGCCTCCAAAAGGACATTCGGCGAACCTTCGGTGAGCGAAGGAAAAAACAGCGCGTCGGCCGTCTTCAGCCATCCGGCGACGTTGTCACTCCAACCAAACACGCGCACGATTTGCGACAGTCCTCTATTTTCAACCATCGCCTCGACGCGGCCGCGCTCCGGTCCGTCGCCGAGCAGAACGGCCTGCACGCGCCGCTGGTGCGACAGTCGTCCGACGACGTCGATCAGCGTCGGCAGATTCTTGACGGGGTCCATGCGCCCGGCCCAGACGATCAGCGACGCCCCGCCGTCTAACTTGAGCGCGGATCGATCGGGCAGTGCCGCGTGGTCCAACTCGCTGAAATCCACGGCGTTGCGGATCACCAGCATCCGATCCGCATCAAAGCCGAGTTCGTCCAGCAAGTGGCGCGCGACGGCCTGGGAATTCGCAACATGCAGATCGGAAACGCCGGCGGTCAGCGACTCGACCGCGCGATGCCAGCGGCGTTCAATCTCGATCGTCACGGTCGATGTGATGATCGGGCGCGGACGATCCAGGCGGCCGACCAGACGCGCGGCAAGGTTGGCATGAAAAAGCGAAGCGTGTATCAAGTCAGGGTCGCAGCGCCGGACATAAGCGGCCAGCACGCCAAGACAGCGCGGATCGAACCGCCCTGCCGCGTTGCAGGCAAATGTCTCAATGCCCGCTTCGCGCAGCACATCGCTGAGCGGTCCCGGCGGCGCGAGGCAGCCGACGATCGGTTCGATATTGATTTCGTGGAAACGACGGGCCAGCCGAACCAGCCGCAGCGGAAGTCCGCCGCGCTGAAGGTCGGTCGACAATAGCAATACGCGCAGATGTCGCACGATGATCCGAAAGGTGTCGTGTCGCGCGCCGGACCGCTAATCGGCGCGAATCGCCTGGCGCGTCAGGAACAGGACGACGAGCAACATCAGCAGCGCGACGCCGCCGCCCAGGCCCATCGCGGCATTGGCACGCGAGGCATCGAACGACGATCGAGCCGACACGCCCGATTCCTGAAAGCTCACGGCGGCCGAAAGATTTAACGGTTCATCCTTCTTGAGTTGCTCCATCAACGCCAGCGATTCAGCTACTTCGCGCTCCAACTGCGATAGCGACGACTGCCGCCGCAGAAGTTCGTCGCGGCGCTGCTGCATCGACTTCATCGCCGTTTCATCGACATCCAGCGCCGCCTGCATCGCCGCCATGGCGCGGGCGCTCATCTGACGCTGGTGCTCATCCGCTGCATCAACGGCGGCCTTGAGGCGACCTTCCTGAGCGAGCCACGCATTGCGGCGCTCCTCGACCAGACGCTCTGCGACGTTCGCGCGGTGTCCCTCACGGCCGCGCTCGATGCGCGGCGTGAGATTGGCCAGCGACTCCCGCAGCGCCCGAAGCTCCGCATTGTTCGCGGGAACAACTTCGCTCGCGCCGACGATCCATTCGTTGCGACGGTCGAAACAGGCCTGCGTGTGCTTGCCGAGCAACCCCTGGATAATGCGGCGCTGCGTCATCTCCGCGCCGCTGCGGCCGATATCATCGGCGCCCTTGATGGCCGCGCCGAGCGATGCCTTGGACTTGTTGTGAAAGTCGCGGACGAGCAACTCCGCCTTCCTCTGGTATTCGAGCAGGAAGTCGACATTGCTCTGCGGGGACCAGCCGGCGATGCGCGGCGAAAGCTCGTCCCAGCCCTGCGTAAACTCATCGGCATGGGATTTGAGATCGGACAGATCGAGTGCAATGCGCTCCAGTTCGCCGCGAATCTCGGGATCGCTCTGCCGTGAAATCTGCTGCTGCACTTCCGACTCGAAGCCATCGACGCAACGCATCAGCGCTGTCAACGGCACCTGCGACTTGGAAACAGCCTTGACGAGCGCGTCGTGAAACCGGACGGCCTTGGCCGCGCGTTCTTCGATGGCCAGCGACAATTCGCGATCGTTGCGAACGGCCTCGTCGATCTGCGCTTCGCTCGGCACAATCGGCGTCGTGGGCGCGCCGGCGGACCTGTAGTTCGCCAGCGCCTCACGCGCGGCATCCAGCGCCTGTTGCGCCTCGGCGGCCTGTCGATTGAGCGCTTCCTGATCGGCGCGGACGGTCTGCACCTGCGCTGCGTCGCCGTCGCGGCTGACTTCGTCCTGAATGGTTCGGATGGCGGCGGCGGCCTCGTCACGCTCGCGGACACGGGCGTCATGCTTGGTGCGGGCCTCTTCCAGCGCGGCGCGGCGCTGATCGGCCGTAAATTCCATGTGCTCGAGGCGTTTCTGATAAGCCTTCCCGATGGCCGCAAGCCAGACCTGCGCCGCCTGTGCGTCACCCTTCGCAACGCGGGCGCTCAATTCAACACCATCGCCCTGCTCTGAAAGCTGCACGCCGATGACGCGCGACTGATACAGTTTCCACAAATCGCGCCCGGCAGACGCGGAGGCGGCGCTGAACAGCGCCGGATCGCTGACGATGCGCGCGACGTGCTGCGCCGCACTGATCGGAGAGCCGATGTCCGTATCGTTCAGAACGATCTTGCTTCGTATCACCGTCTCGTTCGTCGGCGACCACATGTAAAAGCCGCCGGCGGCCGCGCCAATCAGAACCGAGCAAGCCGCGGCAACAATCATCCGCGCCCGGCCGCTCCGAACAGGGTGCGCAACGACCGCGACCGGCTCGCGAGCATGTTGCGACGCTTCCGCTTCCTCGCGCTCGACGGCCATCGCGGCTTCTGCGATCTTGTGAACCGGGTCTTCATCGGTGAAATCATCGGCGAGCGCGGACTGATCAATCGCCTCGGCCGCGTCATGCGCGTCCGCAGTGCGATCCAGTTCGATGCGATCGCGCTCGTCTTCGACCTCGGCACGGCGCTGCCTGAGGCGGGCCTCTTCCGCCGCAACGAGCGACTGCCGACGGCGAATGTCCTCGATCTGCTGTTCGAGGCGCGACCGCGCCTCCTCCATCTCCCTTTCGAGCGTCTCGGTGCGCGAGGAGACCGTCGCTTCCGTCTGCTCGCGGCGGCGCTTCAGTTCGTCTTCAAGGCGCGCGAGGCGGTCCTCGATGTCGCGCTCGACTTCGAGCAGGCGAGCGGCACAGCTCGATTCAAACTCGGCCTCGCGGCGCGAAAGTTCGTCGCGCCGATCGGCCAGTTCCGTCTCCACGCGACGCCGGGCTTCGTCGATGGCGTGCTGCTGACGCTCCTCAAGTTCGGATTCGAGTTGCTCGTGATACTTCTCGGATTCGATTTCGATCTCGCGCCGACGGTCGTCGATCCGGCGGCGTTCAGCTTCAAGCGTCTGCTCAGTCTCGCGCCGCAGCTTCTCAAGGCTCGCCTGATTCTCGGCGACGACGGAGTTGAATTCCTCTCGCTGAGCCGCCAGCGATTGTTCTTCGCGATGCAGCGCGGCCGAGCGAGATTCCAAATCCGCATAACGCTGGTCTAGCACGGATTGGCGCGCCGTTAGCTCGGCGGCCTGAACGGCGACCATTTCGTTCTGCGCCTGAAGTTCGGCGGCGCGGCGGCAAAGCTCCTGAGCCTGAGCTTCGTTCTGTTCAATCAACGACTTCAGTTGCTGCGCATCGGTGCTCTCGGTTTCCCGGCGGGCGACAAACGCGCGGTTCTTCTCTTCTACCTCCGCGTATTCCTCTTCTAGACGATCGCGATAGGCCTCAAGCTGTGCGGCCCGCTCTGCCAGCGATGCCTCGCGCTGTTCAACGTCGCGCTGATCCTCGGACAGTCTTCGAAGGTCGGCCTCAAAGGCGATTCGCGCCTGCTCAAGCTGCGACTGCTCCTCTTCAATCAGACGGCGGGCCGATTCGATCTCTGAGTGGGCCGCGCGGATTTCGTCGCGCTCGGCATCGACCGATTCACGCTCGCGACGCACCTCGATACGCTCGGATTCGAGTGATTGCCGATCGGTCTCCAGCGCGGCATAGTCAGACACCAGTCGCGATTTGCGCTGCTGATAGCGCTCGACCTTTTCCGCCAGCTTGCGCCGGATCTGACGGGTCTCTTCGATGCGATCAGCCAGTCGGCGTCGAGCCTCGGCCGCGTCGGCCTGCTCTGCTTCGAGGCGATGCCGTGCTTCGCGAAGCGTTCGCTTTCGATCCTGGGCGGCGATGTCATCGCGTTCCAGGCGCGCCGCCTCCGCATTGAGCACTTCTCGCTGCGTCGCGAGTTCTCTTAACTGGCGATCGAGTTCGGCTTCCTTGTCGGCCAGCGCGGCCTTGGCGGCGCTAAGCTCGCCCAGATCAGAGTCAATCGACGTTCGCCGTTCGCCGACGGCGGCGGATTCTGCCTCGAAGCGCTTTCGTTCAGCCTCGAACCGCTCGCGTTCGCGTTCCAGCTCGGCGCGCTCCGACTCAACGGCCTTCTCCGTCTTGAGCAGTGCCTCGCGGCGCGATTCGAGCGATGCAAGCTCCTCCGCCAGCGCGTCGCGTTCCTGCTTCACGCGTGCGCGGACTTCGTCGCGCTCCTTTTCGATCTGGGTGCGCGACGCCTCGCGGGCGCGCTCCAACTCCTCATGGACAGCCTCGCGCTCGATGTCGAGCTGGGCGCGGGCGGCGTCGCACTCGAGGTCTGTCTTGCGAGCGCGATGTTCGATCTCGGCGGCCTGCATGAGGCGCTCGGCGATCTGACGTTCGCGATCGTTCAGTTCTCTTTCCAGCGAAGCGATACGGGCGCGTTCGGCCTCCAGTTCGCGCTGCGCGGCGGTAAGTTCCCCGCGGTCGCGTTCGAGAGATGTTTCTCGCTCGCGAATCGCCCGCTCCCGATCGGCCGCGTCGGCCGTGCGCAGGGCGAGCGCCTTTTTCTCGGCATCGACGGATTCAAGCTTCTGGCGAAGCGTTTCAAGCTCGCGAATTTCCGCTGCTGAAACCTCTGCCTTCGATGTAATTTCGCGCGATCGCGCTTCAAGTTCATCAAATCGGCGGGCAAGCTCGGCGCGCTGTGATTCGATCTGCGCACGCTGCGCGTCAATCTCAGACCGGGCCGCATCCATTTCCGCCCGCGACCGATCCAGGGCATCGTGCTTCTTAGCCAGTTCAGCCTGCAACCGTTCGACTTCGGCTTGGCGCGACTTGACGGCCTCGGATTCCGCGCCAAGCTGGAGCGAGGCGCGCGTGTTCTTCTCCGCGATTTCCGCTGCTTCGTCGCGGTCGCGCTGGAGGGACTGTCGCTCCTGCTCGAGCGCCGCCTCCGACCGCTCGACGCGGGCCTGCCATTCCTTCAATCGGCGCTCACGAATTTCCAGGGCCTGTGAGAGCTTGGCCAGCTCACCGTCGCTGCCCGAAAGGGATCGCTCGCGTTCCTTCAGCGCCGTTTCGCGCTCGAGCAGCGCCGAGCGATGGGCTTCAAGCGTGGCGGCCTGTTCCTTGACCGATGCCTCACTTCGCTCGATGGCTTCGCGTGCGGCGGAAATCACGTTCTCGCGATCGCGAGACGCCGCCTCAAACGCTTGAACGGCTGCGTCCAGTTCCGCGCGGCGCCGGTCGATGTTCTCGTCGACTTCTCGCCGCCTGGCTGCGGTTTCTTTCTCGAACGCCTCTCGTGCCGCGGTCATCTCGGCCGCGAACCGCTCGCGCTCATCGCGTGCTTGCTGTTCGATGCGCTCGCGTTCAGCGCGAATCTCGTTGTCCAACTCCTGCCGCCGGCGAGATTGTTCGGCCTCAAACGATGCGCGGCGCGCATCCAGTTCATCGTTCGTGCCGGAATGTTTCTGCTCTAACTCATTGCGAAGCCGGGCGATTTCCGCCTCAAGATCGGCTCGCCGTTCGGCGATTTCCTGCTCAACGGCGCTGCGGCGGGCTTTGATTTCCTCGGCCAGTTCCGCGCGCTTTGATTCGATTTCGCGCTCGATGATTGTCTCGCGAGCGGCGAACATCTCTTCATTTGACCGCTTCAGTTCATCTAGCTCGGATCGGCGTGCCTCGATTTCCTGATCAAACGAGACCCGGCGGGAAGAAACCTCCTTCTCAAACGCTTCTTGCCGCACTGCGAGCGCCGATTCAGTGGTTTGGCGATACTCTTCGAGTTCGGCGCGAATGCCCTCCAACTCTTCGGCGCGACGGTCCAGCGCTTCTTCACGTGCTGCGACTTCCGACTCGCGCGCGTGAAGCTCGGTTTCAATCGCGTCGCGCCGCGCAACAAAATCGGCCTCCGACAATTCGAGCGACCGTCGCTTTGCTTCAAGGGCCTCCGTCTGTTCACGCAGCGCTTGGGCCTGCTCGATGATTGACGCTTCGCGTTTCGCAAGGAGGATTCTGGTGTGTTCCAGTTCTTCCTCTCGCTGCCGCAAGGCAGTCGTTTGACTATCGCTGCGAGCTGTAAACTCGCTTTCAAGCGTGTTTTTCCGAGCGGTGTACTCGTTATCGAGCGCGGTCATGCGCTCGTTAAGCTGCGCTTCGATTGAAGCTCGTCCCTCAGCGAGTTCACGCTCGATTTCGCTGCGCCGCGATTCAATCTCGGCACGCTGTGATTCGATTGCCGCTGCTTCCGCCTGATACGCATCTTCGCGCTGGCGCCGAGCGCGCTCCAATTCGCGGATTTGGGAGAGGAGTTCATCTTCGCGACGGCGCAGAGCTTGCGCCACTTCATCGGTTCTTCCGCTAAGCTGCGCTTCATAGCTATGACGCAGAGACTCTAGCTCGGCCTGATGCCCGTCGCGATCAACCACGTACTGACGGCGAGCGTGCTCCAACTGCGTGCGAAGATCGTCCAACTCGCGCTCGCGGACATCGAGTAGAGCCTGCAATTCGTTAGATGTCTGCTCAAGCCCTCGGCGGCGCTGTTCTTCGAATTCGGTGCGATCCAACTCGAATCGCGAACGCGCGGATTCAAGCTCGGTCTTTGCGACCGCAAGGTCTGAAGCAGCCCGATCGATCTCGGCACGCTGCTCGTGCAGCTTCTGTTTGTGGGCCTGAGTCGACTCAAGAAGTTCCTGAGCCTTGGCCTGGAGCCGATCGCGATATGTCTTAAGCCGCTCGCGTTCCTGAGCCAGTTCCTGACTGAGCTTCTGGGCGCGTTCGTCCAGTGCCTGCTGAGCGAGGGCGACCCGATCGCGGATCTGTGCGGCCCGTGTGTTGGGAGCATGCGGCTGCGGACCGGCGGACGTTGACTGCGCTCGATCGCGCAGGCGGCGAAGTTCCTCCTGAGCCTGGAGCATTTCATTCGCGAGTTGAAACTGTTCGTCATCCGCCGAACCGCCGCTACGGGAACCGGGATGCTGCGGTGTCTTGGGGATATTCAGGGATTTTTCCATGTCAGCTTCGCTCTGGGCCGAATCCATCGGCTGATGAAATCGCGGCTTTCCCCCGGCCTCCGCATTGTCGCCGAAGGATTCTACCCCTAAAGCCGTCGATTGGGCATGGGCGGTTTCAGATTTGCCGGCGTGACCAGAGTCATTTGGTATCCGGTCTGCCACGCTGTTGTCTGTCGCGGCTTGGGCGGCGGCCGATGGACGAAATCGAGCCGGCTGTGCAACGCCCGGCGCGGGTCGCTCTTCGTCATCGGTCATGAGGTCATTCAGGGCTTTATACGCCGTGCCGCGCGTCAGCATGGCGAGGATGGCAGGCTCGTCGCAGGTTGATTCTATCCAATGGTTGACGCCCGCGACGCGACGTGCTGCTTCATTGAGTCGGCCGAGATCGGCCTTCAGGTCTTGTGCAGCGTCTCGTCCGGCCAGCGCAGCGCGATCGGCGGTGACGGCCCGCGGATCGACCGGCGTCGCAGCCGATTCGTCGCCGCCCTGCGTGATGCGGTCTGACAATGCAAATCGCGGGCGAGACGGGGGCGCGGCATCTGAAAGCGTGGCTGTAGGGGCGGACTTGTGGCGAGTCTCCTGCTCCATGAAATACGGCTCCGTGCGTGACCGGCGCGATCGACGGAGAAAAGGAACCGATCGCGTCGAATCTTCGGACATCGCCGCTCACGCAAAACTGCGATGCCTTCACTCTGTCAATGACTATCGTCGCAAACCGCGCCCGCAAACGGGTTCGGTCGATGCGCGCCGGCAGCCTGCGGACTCCCTGTCAGCAGGCTACGGCCATCGGTCATATCATCGCGCCTATCGATTGAGGCGCGGTTTCGTCCCGGACAAACCGCTAATCAGAACCGCAGTCGTCGGCCAGCTTCAGGGCCGGCCGAGACGATGCGTCATTCTGTTTGGTTCCATCGCCCTTGGGCGACTCAGGCACCGGCTCGTCCTTGGAATCAACGGCGTCGGCATCGTCGCGGCGGCGTGCGCTGTTTTCAGTATCGAGTCCCAAGCCCAGTGCCGCGGCATCGACGCGCGGGTCATCGTCGGTTTCGCGCTCGCACAGTGGAATCGGCGATTCATCTTCTTCGATGACAACGCGCGGCTCGGTGCGCCGGCTGAATTCGGCGATCTCCGCCTCGAGATGGTCCAATCCGCCATTGCGCGGCTCGGCGTCTTCCTCGCCCAGACGCGAGACGACGTTGAATTCCGATGCGATGCGGCGAAGCGGCGCATCGATCGAGTCGTTCGCCACGCGGGAAGCGCGAAGATGGGCATGATTCAGGCCGGCCAGTTCTTGCACTTTCGTGTCGAGATCTATCCGGCGCTCTTCCAGTTCCGTTTCGATTTCTGAGAGGCGAACGCCGAGCACCTGCTCCAGTTCGCCCGCCGTCTTTTCCAATTCGCCTCGAGCGACTTCTTCGATCTCATGCCGCCGGGCGCGAAGTTCGGCCTCACGCGCTTCGAGATCCGCCTGCTGGCGGAGAACTTCCTTTTCGATGGACATGCGCTTCTCGCGAGCGGCCTTGGCGAGCTTGGCGGCCTTTCGCTTAAGCTCGGTCTGCCGCGCGAGGAGGCGCTGGCGCTCAAGTTCGAGCTTGTGAAGCAGTGCGCGCTCGCGCGTCTCGAGGCTCTCCTGAAGTTCGTCGATCGCCTCGGACTCTTTGACGAGTTCAGCATGATTCAACTCGCTCTCGCCGAGCCGGTCGCGGATGACCGCTTCATCGGCATCGAGCGCCTTGAGCCGCGCGAGCAGCGGCGCGCGCTCCTTGCGAATCGCCTCGCGAGCCTTGGCCAGCGAGCGGAAGCGATCTTCCAGCGACGACTCGCGGCTCTTGAGTTTCTCCTGGCGGCGCGTCAGCGCTCGCCGCTGCCGCTCCGTCTCGAAGCGCAGCGACTCGACAAGGGCCTCGCCCCGTTCGATTTCCTTGCGCTCGGTCTGCGCGACGCGGATCAGTTCGGCGACGCGCTCTTCTAGCGTCTGGATCGAATCTTCGTCGGCATAGGAGCGCGGATCGTTCAGGATGCGCTCGGTTTCCTTGGCATTGAAGTCCGACACCTCGGACACGTCGGCCTCGCCGCTCAGCAGCTTGCGCAGTCGCGATTCGTTCGCGACGTATTCGACAAACGCATTGTGCGCAGGCGTATCATTGATTTCGAGCACGTCGCCGCCACGGCTATTCCCCGGCACGGCGACGGACTTTGCAGATTCGGCCGCCTCGCCGCCCGGCTTGTTCGGGCTGGTTGCTTCAATCAGCGCCTTGGCCTGCATCTGAAGCAACGCTCGTTTCTCGCGGAGGCGCTGTCGCTCGCGAAGAATCTCCTCACGATGCTTCGACGCGCGGGCGTCAAGGGCGCGCTGAGCATCCGCGACGCGCCGGCGCATTTCTGATGTCTTTCGCTGCAGTTGCTCGGCCTTGCGGAGAATCGCCTCCGGCGACTGGCCTTCGGACAGCGCGGCGCAGATTTCATCGTCAACCATCGTCGATTCAGCGGGCGCATCTGCCGGTTCAGCGGCAGCATGGGCTGAGTCCGCCCCAGTCGGCTCTTCGCGAAATTCCGGCGACGCGGCTTCCATCGCGGCCAGGCGCGAGAGATCGGCCCCGACATCGGCAATGATCTGATCGAAGAAGTTTGGATCGCCGGCGCTTGCGGTGGATTTCTTCATGACGGCGGGCGCGGCATCGGTCTGCCGCTGCTCTTCGGTCAGCTCGGTCGCGGTGCCATCTTCATGACCGAATCGTCCGGCGACCAGTCCGACCATCGCGCCGTCCGGTCGCGTGCCGCCGCCCGATGATTCAGAAAAACGACCACCGGCCACCTGTTCGCTGGTCGGCTCGCTTTCGATTTCAAAGATAAACTCGTATGAGCCGACACCGATCGTATTGCCGTCGAGCAGCAATGCGCTTGAAACAGGGCGGCCGTCAACGAACGTCAAACGCTCGCCTGTCAGATCGCGGGCAATCGGACCGTGATCGGTCCAGACCACGAGGCAGTGCTGTGGTTGAACGTTGGGATCGTTCAGAACGACATCGCAGCCGCCGTTTGAGCCGACGAGCAAGACAGGGTCAATGCTGGTGATGAGTCCCATTTCTTCATCGCCTTGCAATGCGAAGATGGGCGGCGTCGCGGCGGAATGAGACACATCGCCCTCGATCTCAATTCGAAACTCAAACGGCCCGACGCGAATCCGGTCGCCGCTCGTCAGGCGCGCCCATCGGACGAGTTGTCCGTTTAGCGACGATCCGCCGCGGGCTCCGAGATCGCAGAGATAGCCCGTACCGCCGTGACGAACGATCGCGGCATGGGCTTCGGCGACGCCCGGCGCTTCGAGTATGACATCACAGGCGTCACTCGATCCAAGGATCGACACCGTGTGGTTGAGTTGACAGTCGCCTTGCGAGCCTTCGGCGCTGAGTGCCACCAGCCGAATTCCCAGACATGCCGATGCCGTCGTTGCTTGAGTCGTGCTCACGAGCTGCGTCCCTCATCCTTTCGCGCGCCGAATGGTCGGACCGCTTTTGTCGGAATACCGAGACCCCAAGCCCCGGTCGATCCTTCGCCTGGCAGGGTTAATACACTGCCGCCGCGCCGCACGAAATCACCTATTCAACGGCCGTTTGGCCCGATAAAGGCGAGCAGAAAGCCGGTCATAGGCGTGGCCATCAGCAAACCAAGGCCATACCAATACTTATCGGACGAATACGGACTGACCCAACAGCCCGGCACAGGCAATTCTTGCGCGTGGGCGGCAATAGTTGGGACTTGAATCAACACGGCCGTACCAGCACCAAGTGGAGTCAACGCGCAAACAGATGTTGCGACCACCCGATCAGCCGTGTACCGGCGATCAAGCCGTCGCGCGTCGAGCGCGGCAACGCCGCGAAAGCACGATAAGATGCAACTGAAAGGTGGCTGAATAAATGAAGCAGAATGGTTCACCTCGACCGATCGTCGAAGTCGCCCGAGACTTGGGCATCGCGCCCGATCACTTGATCCCATACGGAAACAGAATCGCCAAAGTCAGCCCGGAAGCAATGGCGGCCGGCCGCTCAACCGGAAAGCTGGTGCTGGTCTCGGCGATCACGCCGACCAAGTCCGGAGAGGGCAAGACGACGATTTCGATCGGCTTGGCGCAGGGGCTGGCCCGAATCGGAAAGCGCGCCTGCCTGGCGCTTCGCGAACCCTCGCTCGGGCCGACGTTCGGCGCCAAGGGCGGCGCAACCGGCGGCGGCCGCGCGCGGTTGGTCCCCGAAGAGGACATCAACCTGCACTTCACGGGCGACTTTCACGCTGTTTCGTCTGCCCACAATCTCCTCGCGGCGCTTCTGGATAATCACATCCACCACGGCAACAAGCTCGGAATCGACCTGCGCCGGATCTATTGGCGGCACGTGATAGACCTGAATGACCGCGCCCTGCGACACATCGTCATCGGACTGGGCGGCGCGCGAGACGGAATGCCGCGCGAGACGGGATTTGACATCACGCCGGCCTCTGAAGTGATGGCGGCGCTGTGTCTCGCCGAGGATGCCGAGGATTTGCGTCAGCGGTTGTCGCGCATGCTCGTGGCGCTGACCTTTCAGAGTGCGCCGGTCTTCGCGCGCGAACTGGATGCGGTCGGCGCGATGCTCGTGCTCCTGAAAGACGCGCTTCGACCCAACCTCGTTCAGACATGCGAGGGAACGCCGGCATTCGTGCATGGCGGACCATTTGCGAATATCGCGCACGGATGTAACTCGGTCATCGCCACCAAAATGGCGCTCGCGCACGCTGATTGGGTCGTGACGGAGGCAGGGTTCGGTTTCGATCTTGGCGCCGAAAAGTTCTTCGATATCAAATGTGCCGCCGCCGGTCTGGACACGGCCGCGGTCGTACTGGTCGCCACCATTCGAGCGCTTCGAGCACACGGCAAAAGCGACGCCGCCGTGAACACTCCGGACCCGGCCGCCGTGGAACGAGGCTTGGACAACCTCTATAAGCACATCGAAAGCATTCGAATCTTCGGCGAAACACCGGTCGTCGCGTTGAATCGATTCGAAGGCGACAGCGACGAGGAAATTGCAATTGTTGGCCGAGCCTGTGAAGCCAAGCAGGCCGCTTTCGCCGTGGCAGACGTGTTTGCACAAGGCGGTGACGGCGGCATTGCGCTGGCGGAAACCGTCGTAGCACGCGCGGAAACGATGAGCCGCCCTTTTCACCCGCTGTACGACTGGTCCGAGCCGATCGAGCAGAAGATGCTCAAGATTGCACGACAGATGTATGGCGCGGCGAAAGTCAATTACGGCCGGGCCGCCCAGCGCGGACTGCAACTGATCAAGCAGCTCGGATGCGAGGCGCTACCGTTATGCGTCTGCAAATCGCCGACATCCCTGACGGATGAGCCGAAGATTGTCGGACGGCCCGAGGGATTTGAGATTACGGTCAACGATGTCCTGCTCGCGGCGGGCGCGGGATATGTCATCCCGATTCTTGGCGACGTCGTGCGAATGCCCGGTCTTCCTGAAAGCCCGCAGGCAGCCAGGATGAACCTGGTGAACGGTGAAATCAAGGGAATGAAGTGAACTCGAAGCGTCACTCCGCCGCCGCTGCGACCCCGTAGCCCTTGACCGCAACCGCACGCTGCGCTTCAAACGTACGGCCGGTGAGCAAGTCGGTAAACGACGCGACGATCGTGACGTTTCGCACCGGCGGCCGCGACGTACCGCCGCTCCAGGGCACCTTGATCGTGTAATGCGACGTGAGAAACGCGCCATACCAGAGTTGGCCGAGTTCCTCATGCCCTAGCGCCGCTTCCCCAATGACGCGAGCGCTTGCGGGATCACTGAGGTCGAGCAGAGTGATCCTGGCCGAACCGGCCGCTCGCAACGCGCCGCCGAACTGATCGTAAAGCATGAGATAAACGACCACGCCGTCATCGATGCCGTCCAGGTTCTCGTCATACCCTCCGGAGAGCCGTTCAATATCTATGCGATTCACATGCACGATATTCTCGAGCCGCTTGTCGCCTTCGAGACCGCGCAGGGCTTCAATCGACTTTGCCATGTCGCTGATCTGGTCGTCCCGTTTGGCAAGTTGCGACTTGAGCAGGATGTTCTCATCCTGCAGGCGCTGAACTTCGCTGATGCGATCGGCGCTTTGCCGCATTTCCTCGGAAGGCGGCGGACAGCCCGTACCTGAAGCCAGAAGCATCGCGGCCAAAATAAAAACAGCCGATCGCGCGGAAACGCTCGATCGGCCGTGAATGTTCATCGTATCCCGCGCGAATCGCGCGACCGTGTTTAGTCGTCGTTGGATGGTCGGCGCGGCGGAAGCTCGGGCTGCCGTTCGAGCAGCTTGTCGATCAATCCGTAGTCGAGTGCTTCGGAAGGCGCGAGCCATAGATTTCGGTCACAGTCCTTCTTGATCTTATCGCTGTTCTGCCCGGACTGCGCGGCCAGGATGCCGTAGAGCAGCTCGCGCAGCCGGAGAATTTCCTTGGCTTCGATGGAAAGATCCGTCGCCGCCCCCTGCATCACACCACCAATCAGCGGCTGATGCAAGAGCACGCGGGAATTCTGCAGGGCATAGCGCTTGCCCTTCTTGCCGCCGCACAAAAGTATCGCCCCCATGCTGGCAGCCATTCCGACACAATACGTCGCCACATCGCAGCGGACGAACTGCATCGTGTCGTAAATCGCGAGGCCCGCCGAGACGCTGCCGCCAGGAGAATTGATGTAAAAGTGGATGTCGGCGTTCGGATCCTCGTTCGAGAGGAAGAGCATCTGGGCGACGATGACATTGGCCGAGTCATCATCGACCGGACCGCCGAGAAAGACAACGCGGTCCTTCAGCAGACGGGAGTAAATGTCGTAGGCCCGCTCGCCGCGGCCGGTCTTTTCAATGACAAATGGAATCAACTGGCTCATGCTTTGCGGCACTCCTTCGCCGTATCGATGTTGAACAACAAGACACGGACACTTTTTTCATACGTTCGGCCTTGGCGCCGACGCCGAGTTACTTTTTCTTTTCTTCCTTGGACGGATTGTCCAGAATCTCATCGACGAGACCCCACGCCACCGCTTCGGTCGGATCGAGGAAGCGATCGCGCTCGGTCTCTTCTTCAATCTTCTCGATCGACTGCCCGGTGTGATGCGCGAGTATCTCATTCAGCTTGCGCTTGTCGCGGAGAATCTCCTCGGCCTGAATGCGGATGTCCTCCGCCTGGCCGGTGATGCCGCCCCACGGCTGATGCAGCATGATCTTGCTGTTGGGCAACGCATAGCGCTTGCCCTTTGCGCCGGCCGTCAGAATCACCGCGCCGCCGCTGGCCGCCTGGCCGATTGAATACGTGCGAATATCACACGAGATAAACCGCATCGTGTCGTAAATCGCCAGCGTCTGGTCGACCAGTCCGCCGGGACAGTTAATGTACAGATGGATGTCCTGCTCTTTTTTCACGCTTTGAAGATAGAGCAGCCGCATGATGACGAGGCTGGCCGTGCGCTCATTGATGGGTCCGGCCAGAAAGATGATGCGGTTTTCAAGCAGCAGGTCCTCGATCGACATCTCACGATATCGCTGGGGCGGACCGGCCTGCGCGTAGGAGGCCATGAGGTTGGGCGACATAATGCCGGCGTATGGGAAAATGCGATCATCCATGAACGAGTACCTTTGGTTCATTTTCGCCGCCGCGCTGCACTGCGGCGCAGCCATGCGATTGTTTTGTGTATCGACCTGTTCTCACGCCTGATTCATGATCAGGCCTTCTTGCGCGGCGACTTTTTCGCGGCCTTGGCTTCGTCGGCAGAATCTGCCGACTTCTTTTTCGCCTTGGGCGCTTTCCCTTCCGCAGCGTCTTCCACGTCGGCCTTTGTTGCCTTCTTCGCCTTCGGTTTTTTGGCTTCCGCCGTGCCCTCTGACTCGTCGGCACTCGGCTTCGACGACGCCTTCCCTTCAGCCGACGCGGGCGCTCCTCCCTCATCAGACGGCTTGAACTCCTTATGCTTCGCGCTTTCGAGCATCCGATTGATGCACTTCTCGTCGCGCACTTCAAGGAACAGCATCATCAGACCGTCGTTGCGGGCCAGTTCGTCACGCATGCGATCGAACCGCTTATTATAGGCGCGGGCCATCTCGGCGATCTGCGCGTTCAATTCGTCCTCGCTCACATCGATTTCAAACTTGTCGGCAATGGCGTCGAGAATGAAGTAAAGCTTCATCTCCGCGGCGGCCTGTTCGCGGGCGCTAGTCATCAGCTCATCTGCATGTTTCGCGATTTCCTCATCGGGTACGCCCTGCCGCTGCAACTCGACGCGGCGCCGCGCGGCGATGCGCTCCGCCTGCCGGGTGGACATGCCCTCGGGCAGTTGAATATCGGTATGCTCAAGCAGATACGTCCGCACCTGGTTCTGCATGCCGCGGCGGATTTCGGCGTCGATCTGCGAAGTCATGTTCGCGCGAACGAAATCGCGCAGCTCGTTTTCGCCGTCGAAGCCCAGCGATTCCAAAAACGCCTTATCCAGCGGCGGCAACTGCAGGCGCTTGATCTCAAGCAACTTCATCTCAAACTTCGCCGTCTTGCCGCGATAGGCCTCCGTCGGAAAGTCGTCGGGCAGCGCGGCTTCAATCGTGCGAGAGTCGCCCATCTTCGCGCCGGCCATCTTGTCGCCGAAGTCGCTGATGACCGCGCCTTCAATCACCTGAGCGCGCGCGGCACAGGGGTGATTATCGAGTGTCATGATTTCGGCGCCATCGACTGTGGCGCGCACGTCACAGATGAGAAAGTCGTTCTTTTCAACCACCGCGTTCTGATCCATCGGTGCGTACGAACCCCGACGCGCGCGAAGGCGATCAACCTGTTCATTCACGTCGGCGTCCGTCACTTCCACGACAGGCCGCGTGATTTCGATGCCCTCAAGCTCGGGCAGGTCAAATTCCGGCTTGACCTCCACTTCACAGCGGAACGTCAGATCGCCCGTCTCCGGGATTTTCATTTCCGCAAGCGCGACTTGCATGTCGACGAGCTTTTCATTCATCTCGCCCGACTTTTCCTTCATGTTGACCCAGATGAGCGGATCGCCGAGCACCTTGACGCCCTCGCGATCGATGGCGGCGATGTAGGCATTCGAAATGATGCGCGTCTGAACCTGATCGGTGACATCGCGACCGAAGCGCTTCTCGACCAGCCTGCGCGGCGCCCGCCCTTTTCGGAAGCCGGGAATCGTCGACTCCGTCAGCAGCTCCTTGAACTCTTTGTCCAGTTCGGTCTGGAGGCTGTCGCGCGGGACCGTGATCGTGAGCGTTCGGCGCAGCCCGCCCGCATCGTCGACCTTGACATTGATCGCCTTTTTCAGGATTTCCTTGATATCAAGCGACTCTTCCGCACTTTCCGCGTCGTCCTGCTCCAGCATGGTGTCCGTTGATTCGTCGTTCGCCATGAGCTCGGCCTCCTCCGCCGGTATGACGGGGCTTGCCCGTCCGATAAGCGCCGATTCGCGCAATGAAAAAAGCCGGTCAGGCGTTTGTAACGTTGACCGACTTCGCGTCAATCAGATCAGCACGCGACACCTGCCCCACGCCCGAGCCTGAATCGGGCGGCATCCAGCAAGTGCCTATGTTTCAAAAGCGGGTGAAGGGGCTCGAACCCTCGACATTCACGTTGGCAACGTGACGCTCTACCACTGAGCTACACCC
>CAZRFP010000022.1:0-34824 GCA_964599535.1 uncultured Planctomycetaceae bacterium | reverse complement strand
CGCGCTCGGCGCCGCCGGCGCAGCGCTGGCACTGGGCATCGATCTCGACGGCATCGCCGAGGGCCTGGCCGGTCTCGAGCGCGTGCCGGGCCGGCTGCAGCGCATTGAAACAGACCATCTCGGCTTTGATGTTTTCGTTGACTACGCCCACACGGACGACGCGCTGCGAAACGTGCTCGCGGCGCTGAAGTCCATCACCAGCGGCAAGCTCTGGTGCGTCTTCGGATGCGGCGGCGATCGCGATCGAACCAAGCGCCCGCGCATGGCGCAGGCCGTCGCCGATGGGGCTGATTCGTTCATCATCACCAGCGACAATCCGCGCACGGAGGATCCGCTGGCGATTATCGCGGACATCGAGAGCGGCCTTACCCCTGAGTCGCGCATTCGCGGCCTGACGGAGCCGGACCGCGCCTCAGCGATACACATCGCGGTTTCGCACCTTCGCCCGAACGATACGCTCTTGATCGCCGGTAAAGGCCACGAAGACTACCAGATCATCGGCACCGAGAAGATTCACTTCGACGACGCCGAGGTGGCAAGCGAAGCCGTGCTTTCGCGAATGGGGAAGAGTTGAATTAGAAAATGAAAACATCCAATCGCCCTCGCGCCGCGCGGTCATCAGCATCGCGCGAGGCCAACGTCAGAATGTAGGCGTACAAGAACGCCGACAACGGATTGCAAGGTTCTACATCGCAGGAAGCGAACTGACACCATGAAACCCCTAATCCTCCAGGAAATGTCCACGGCCATCGGCGGCCGAGTCTACGGCGAGATCACCTGCCCCCGCGTGACCAGCGTTTCGACCGATACGCGAACGATTCAGGCCGAGTCGCTTTACTTCGCGCTCAAGGGCGAGAACTTCGACGGCCACGACTTCGTCAAGGACGCGCTCAACCGCGGTGCGACGGCGGCGGTCGTGAACGACGCCCGACGATTCGATGAGAGCATGCGCGCATCCGGACGGCTGGTCGAAGTCGACGATCCGCTCATGGCGCTGGGGCGTCTCGCGACGTGGTATCGCCGGCAGATTCCGGCGCAAGTCATTGGCGTCTTCGGCAGCAACGGCAAAACGACGACGAAGGACATGATCCATGCCGTTCTCTCGTCACGAAAGCGCGGAAAGGCGGCCGTCGCCAGCTTCAATAACAACGTGGGCGTACCGCTTACGCTGCTCTCGGTTGAGCCGTCCGACGAATACGTCGTCGTCGAAATGGGCACCAACCATCCCGGCGAAATTGCCCAACTCGCACGCATGGCCGTGCCCGACATGGCCGTCGTCACCAGCATTGGCGAAGAGCATCTCGAAGGATTCGGCGATTTGGCCGGCGTCGCCGCCGAGGAGTTTTCCTTCATGGCCTTCATGCAGGGACGCCCGTTCATGGCTGTCAGCGATCAGGCCGCGTCGTACGCCCCGAGCCAGCTCCACGGCCGCAATCCGGCGACGATGATCGTCTACGGCTTCGACGGGAAGGCCGATCTTCGCGCCACCGATGTAACGCAGAACGGACACGGGCTTTCTTTCCGCGTCAACGGCCGATTCGACTATGACTTACCCCTGATCGGACGACACAACGTATCGAATGCGCTGGCGGCCGTCGCCATCGGAAACCGCTTTCGGCTTGAACACGCGGATATTGCGCAAGCGCTGGCGGGCTTCAAGAGCCCGAAGATGCGAATGCAGGCCGCCGTCGTCGGCTCCATCTATCTCATCAACGACGCTTACAACGCCAATCCGACCAGCATGAAGGCCGCGATGGACGCGCTCGACGTTTTGCCGCGACCCGGACGGCGCGTATTGATCCTTGGAGACATGCGTGAGTTGGGCGACCAGACCACGCGCTGCCATCAGCGCGTCGGGCGCGAAGCCGGCGCTTCTTCGGCCCATGTGATCGTCACGGTCGGGGCGATGGCCCGGGTCACGGCCGACGGCGCGACAAGTTCCGCCGGAACGAGTAAACGGATTTACCCTTTTCCGACGATCGAAGCATTGGCGGACAAACTGCCCGACCTGATCGAGCCGGGCGACAATGTCCTGCTCAAGGCCTCTCGCGGCGCGCGGCTCGAACGCCTCGTGCCCGTGATTGAAAGGTGCGGACTGGCCGTCGCCACGTGAACCGGCCACCGCCGAACTATACGCCGCATCGGGAAAAACGCGCTTGATCTACCATCTGCTGAACCAGTTCACCGAAGGCTATTACGGCTACCAGAACACGCTCTTTCGCGGGACGGTCGCCATCCTTGTCGCCTTCGTTGTCGTATGGGGGCTGGGACCGACGGTCATCCGAGTACTCATCCGCAAGAAATGCGGCGACATCCCCGATTTCGACCACAAGCAGCTCAACGATCTCACATCACACAAGGCGAACGTTCCGACGATGGGCGGCATCATTATCCTCTTCGCCGTCATCACTGCCGTTCTGCTTCTGGCCGATTTGACCGTCTTTTACATTCACATGGCAGGCCTCTGCCTTGTCTGGCTGGCCCTGCTCGGCTATTGGGATGACTCGACGAAACTCACGGCCAAGGGCCGCGAAGGCAGCCGCGACGGACTGAAGTCATACCAGAAGCTGCTATTTCAGGTCGGCCTTGCCGTCATCCTGGGCTACTTCATCTACGAGCGCGGGCAAGCCAACTTCGGAGGCGAGGGCGTTGAAACCTATCGACTGCTCACCCTTCCGTTCTACAAAGGAGACCCCGAAGCTCCGATTTTGCTACCCGTCTCCATCTTCATGCTCGTGACGATTCTCGTCATCACTGGCACGTCTAACGCCGTGAATCTGACCGACGGCATGGACGGCCTGGCCTCCGGCTGCACGATTATGTGCTGTGTCGTTTTTATGTTGATGTCGTACGCCGTCGGAGACGAGCGCGTCGCGCCGTACCTGCAATTCGCTCACGTTCCGCAGGCCGGCGAATTAGCCGTGCTTTGTGGAGCGCTGACCGGAGCCTGTCTCGGCTTCCTCTGGTACAACGCCGCGCCCGCGCAGGTGTTTATGGGCGATACCGGCTCGCTGCCGATCGGCGGGCTTCTTGGCTATGTGGCCATCGTCACACGACAGGAGTTACTGCTGTTCATCGTCGGCGGGGTCTTTGTCATGGAGGCTGTATCCGTCATTCTACAGGTCGGTTACTTCAAAATGACGCGCGGAAAGCGGCTGTTTCTCATCGCCCCGATCCACCATCACTTCCATCTCAAGGGCTGGAAAGAGACGCAGGTCGTGGCCCGCTTCTGGATACTTTCCGCCCTTTTCGCCGTCATTGCCCTGGCCACCACCAAGCTGCGTTAAGTTCGCATTCGACACGGCGCTCCCGCGTCTGCGACAATCATGCCACACCGGACGATCTGCCGATGAATCATGCATTGCGCGGTTTTCGCCGATGCGGCGCGCGAATTCCGCGCTCCGGGGGGCTGTCATATACCGCCGCAATGCGTAAGATACCCACCGGCCGCAACGATCTCGCTCATTTGCATGGAGGCAAATGATGATTCGTCTCGATAGTCGACCCTCGACTTGCAGTACGACCATCACCATTACCGCGTCGGCTCTGCTCGGGCTGGGCGTTGTAATGGTCTTCTCCGCCAGCGCCAGCCTCACGTCGCCGCCGATCACGCAGGACATTTTTAAGAACCCCTCCGTCCGCCAGACGATGTTCACCTTCGTCGCCCTCGTCGCAATGCTGATGGTCGGATTGTGTCCGTATGATTCGTGGCGCATTCGGCGCGGCCGCTGGGTGCAGCCGGCCGTAGTGCTCATGTTGATGACATTCGTGCTACTTGCGCTGGTGCTGGTGCCCGGCATCGGCGAAACGCGCAAGGGCGCTCAGCGCTGGTTGCCGCTGGGGCCGTCCGCTCTTGGGCTGGGCTTTCAACCGTCGGAAATCGCCAAAGTCTCGGTCGTCGTTTTTCTCGCGGCGTACTGTGCATGGCTGGGAGAACGGCTGCGTGCATTCTGGACCGGTTATCTACCCGTGATGCTGATGCTCGGAGGCTATGTCGCTCTGGTCGGCATCGAAGATTTCGGAACAGCCGCGCTGATCGGCGTTGTCGGCATCGGCATCATTCTGGCTTCGGGGGCACGACTCTGGCACCTCTTCATGACGAGCCTTCCGGCGCTCGCGGGCGCGGGCTATCTCATCACGGCCAAGCAGTACCGCGTTACACGCCTCATGTCGTTTCTCGATCCATACGCCGATCCGCAAGGCGCGGGCTATCATCAGATTCAATCGCTCATCACCATCGCCTCCGGCAACTGGTGGGGCCGCGGCTTGGGCGAGGGCATCCAGAAGTACGGCTATCTGCCGGAAGGCCGCACCGACTTCATCTTCGCCGTCATCTGCGAGGAACTGGGCATCATCGGCGGCATCGCCGTGATCGCTCTATTCGCCATCCTCCTCTGGCAGGGAAAACGGGCCATGGTGGCCGCGCCGAATGAGTTCGGCCGCCTGCTCGCACTGGGCGCGACGCTGACGATTGGATTCCAGGCGGCAATGAACATCGCCGTCGTAACGGTTTCGGTGCCGACCAAGGGTATCAGTCTGCCTTTTGTCTCCGCCGGCGGGACAGGCGTCATCTTTTTCAGTATTCTGGTGGGGATGCTGGTCAACGTCGCCCGCCATCGGCAGCCGGGCTGGGCAACGGATCGTGAGGAGATTGCAACCCCTGCGCCGCCAAAGTTGGCGCATGTGGAAAGCGGGACCAGCACACCGATGCATCCGTCGAAAATGCTGCCGGCGTAGCTCGCAGAGTTCGCTGCGTGCGCCTGTTTCCAGACGATCATGCTTCACACGGCAGCCGGACCACTGGAACGAATCGAGGGCCGACATCGGTTCTGCAATGACCGACGATAGACCGCTGCTCGTCATTGCCGGTGGCGGAACCGGCGGCCATCTTTACCCCGGATTGGCCGTAACGGAGGCCGTGCGTGAGTTGCGCCCGGAATTCGACTTTGTCGTTTACGGGACGACCCGACCCATCGACAAGAAACTCACCGATCACCGCCAGATTCCGCTTGTTGAACAGTCGGTTCAGGCAATCCCGCGAAAAATCGGGCAGGTATGGCCGTTCTTCAAAGGCTGGTTCGCTTCCGTCAAGGCGGCAAAGCAGAACTTCCAACACCGCCCGCCGGCCGTCGTGCTGGGTCTGGGCGGTTACGCCGCCGGCCCGCCTCTCACGGCCGCGCTGAAACTGAAGATACCCACGGCCATTTTCAACCCCGATGCCATCCCTGGCGTAGCGAACCGGCGATTCGCCGGCAGAGTCGATCGCGTTTTCATCCAATGGCGGGATACGTTCGATCGATTCGGCCGCGCTTCGCACGTTTTCTGTACCGGATGTCCGGTACGGCCGGAATTTCTCAAGGCGTCGCGCGAACAGGGCATCAGAGCACTGAAGCTCGATCCGGAGAAGAAGACGCTCCTGGTCACCGGCGCTTCGCAAGGCGCATGGTCGATCAATGCCGCCGTCGTCGAGTTGATTGACTTCTGGCGCGAGCTTCCCGACTGGCAGATCGTGCACCTGACTGGTTCGGCCGACCTGACGATGTGTCGCGAAAAGTACAAAGAAGCCGGATTAAACGTCGTGACGCTGGCGTTCACCGAACACATGCCGCTGTGCATGGCCGCCGCCGATCTCGTGCTCTCGCGGGCAGGTGCATCAACGCTGGCGGAGATCACCGCCACCGGAAAACCGTCCGTGCTCATGCCCTATCCCTTTGACCGAAAGCAGCATCAGCTTGCCAACGCCAAGGTGCTTGCCGACGCGCAGGCGGCCATTATCGTCGAAGACTCGAACAACCCCGCCGCCAACGCGAAAAAGCTGCGAAAAGAACTAGGCGATCTGCTCAAATCCGAGCATCGACGCGTGCGCATGAGCGAGATCGCCGCCGCAATGGGCCGCCATGATGCGGCGCAAAAGATCGCCGAGTCGCTTCTGGAGTTGGCGGGTTTTGAGAACCCGGAATAACCCCGGATGGTCTCAATCTTACCCGGTCTTGTCAGCATAATTCACAAGTTCGTTGCGGCTTCGAAAATGGTGCGGGGCCGAGAATTTCCGCCTCTGCACGCGAGGAATTCCCTCGACCGCGACCGCCTCAAGAAAAAAGCTCGATGTTCCCGATATCCATCGATATCGCCGCGCGCAAAGTGCATCCGTGCCGCATTTATTCGATACTGGTGGGGTAAAGAACTACTTGCGAACGCGCATCGTAAACCAGTAGGATGACTCCACTGGCGCGTTAACCGATTCCAACAGGCGCGGGGGACGTAACTCGCATCCGCACCGGTGGGAACGGATTCAATCGGACAACACGCCAAGAGGACAATTTCTCCCGCCGGCCGTTGCCGACATCGCCCTTTTGCGAACTCACCGCTTTGGTGGATCGCAACGTGCGATCTCAAGGCGCAGCGCCGAGCAGGCTTCACACGGAGGTGGGCCACGCATGTCCAGAACGATTCCTTCACCCGGCACGACAATCATCCCGACGACCACGCGAACGGGTATTGTCCATCGCTCGCGCCATCAGCAACATTGGTCCAGCCCCTATGCCGCAAAACGCATTCACCTGATCGGCATCGGCGGATGCGGCATGACCAGCCTTGGCGGCGTGCTCCTGCGATGTGGCGCGATCGTCAGCGGATCCGACCTCGTCGAATTCAAGGCCGCAGCACGCCTCCAGGAGATGGGCGCGACGATCACCATCGGCCAGGCCCCTCTGAACATTCATTCGGACTGCGACATTGTGGTCTTTTCCGCGGCCGTCAAGGATGACAACCCCGAACTGCTCGAAGCCCGCCGCCGCGGCATCCGCTGCCTTAAGTACGCGGAAATGCTCGGACAAGTCATGAAGCTCCGCACCGGAATCGCTATTTCCGGCACGCACGGCAAGAGTACCACGACCGCGATGGTCTCCTTCATCCTGAAGCAGGCCAAGGCCGATCCGACGTATGTGGTCGGGGCCAACGTCGCCCAGCTAGAAGGCAGTTCCGGCGTGGGCGACGGCGACGCTTTCGTCGTCGAGGCTTGCGAGTTCGACCGGTCGTTTCTCAATCTCTCCCCGAAGTACATCGCCATCACCAACATCGAAGAAGATCATCTCGACTGCTTCGATGGCATCGACGCCATACGCGAGGCTTTTCGCTCGTTCGTTTCGCTCGTGCCGGCCGATGGCGCGATCATCGCCAACGGTGAGGATCGCATCGTCCTGGACGCCGTCTCCGCCGCGCGGGCCAAGGTTGAAACGTTCGGCGAATCCGAAGGCGCATTCTGGCGAGCCGTCAACGTCGACCACATGCTCGGCAACTATCGCTTCGATATCTTCCGCGACGGCGTGTTTCACATTCACGCCAATATGGCCAACCTGCCCGGCCGACATCAGATATACAACGCGCTCGCCGCTGTCGCGATGGCGCATCACGCGGGCGTCGCGCCGCAGGCCGTCGCAGACGCACTGCCCCTGTTCCGCGGCGCGGACCGGCGCATGACGCGGCGCGGAGAAGTCGGCGGCATTCTGTTGATCGACGACTACGGCCACCATCCGACCGAAGTGCAGGTTACGCTTCGCGCCGTGCGAGAGCACTTTCCCGACCGTCGGCTCTGGGTCGTATTCCAGCCCCACCAGCATTCGCGGACGCGCTTTCTGCTGAACGACTTTGCCCGAAGTTTCGGACTTGCGGATCATCTCCTCGTGCCCGACATTTACTTCGTTCGCGATTCGCAGGCCATGCGCGACGCTATATCGAGCGACCACCTCGTCGAGCGCGTTCGTGCCAACGGCGGCGACGCGCTTTATCTACCGAAGCATGAACAGATCGTGGAGCACATTCTCTCGCACGCCAAACCCGGTGACGTCGTGCTCACCATGGGCGCCGGCGATGTCTGGAAGATCGCGGATGAACTTGTTCAGCGACTGGCCTGAAGACATCTGCAGAAAAAACGTTCCGCTCGGACCGCTCACGTGGTTTCAACTTGGCGGACCGGCCGATTATCTCATTGAGCCGCAAACTGAGGACCAACTGGCCGAGGTTCTGCGCCGCTGTCGAGACAGCAACACGTCGCTGCATGTGCTTGGACTCGGCGCAAATCTGCTCGTGCCCGATGAGGGCGTGCGTGGCTGTGTCGTGCGGCTAACGAGCGGCGCGTTTATCGACCTGCGATTCGACGGTTCAGACGTCATGGCAGGCGGCGGCTATGACATGACGCGGCTTGTCAAGGTGTGCGTCAAACGCGGGCTGGCCGGTCTGGAACAGTTGGCGGGCATCCCTGGAACCGTCGGCGGCGGTATCGCGATGAACTGCGGAGGTAAGTACGGCGAGATCGGCTCGGCGGTCGATGTCGTGCGCGTCATGTCGCCAGACGGCAATATTCGCGAACGACGCGCCGCCGATCTTCATTTCAGCTATCGCTATTCCATGCTGGGCAACGACATCGTTCTCGGCGTGCGATTCAATCTCGCTGATACGGACCCCACCGCGCTTCACGATCGCTTTCGCGAAATCTGGGACTACAAGCATTCGACGCAGCCGCCGCTCGCCGCGCCCAGCGCCGGCTGCATCTTCCGAAACCCCGCAGGCCACTCCGCCGGGCAATTGATCGATCGCGCCGGTTTGAAGGGCTTTCGCATCGGCAGCGCCTTTGTGTCTGATCGCCATGCGAACTTTGCAATGGCCGATCGCGGCGGCCGCGCGGCCGATGTTCGCAGGCTCATCGATACGATCATCGAGCGCGTGGCGGATCATTCCGGCATTCGTCTGGAACCGGAAGTGAAGATTTGGTAATCTCCCGATGCGGCAACGCCGCCGGATGGCCGATCGAAAGGATTCGAACGATCGCCCCAACACCGACAGGAGGTCGAACGTGGCCATCACGAAGCAACTTTTCAATCTCAAGAACATCTTTCGCCGTCAGGCGCAGCAAAAGCTCGCCGTAACCGTGTTGGCCGGCGGACTAAGCGGCGAGCGCGACGTCAGCCTTGAGAGCGGCCGTTGCGTCGCCGAGGCGCTGAAGGCGTGCGGCTATACCGTCCACCTCGAAGACATCAATCCGGAGAATCTGTCAGCGCTGGCTCGCGATGTCGATTGCGTCTTCGTCGCGCTGCATGGCACGTTTGGCGAGGACGGCGACGTGCAGCGCATTCTCGAACATCGCGGACTGGCCTACTGCGGTTCGGGTCCCGATGCCTGCGAACGCGCGATGAACAAAGTCACGGCCAAGCAGCGCTTCCTCGAAGCCGGCCTTCCAACGCCGCGATTCACGGTTGCAACGAACGAAAACCTTCGCGAGGCGATGGCCGCGTGGGGGCTGCCGGTGGTCGTAAAACCGGTCAAGGAAGGCAGCAGTCTCGCTTGCTACATCATTCGCGACTACACGCAATTTCGGCCGGCACTTGACCTGGTGATTGAGAAGTATGGCGATGCGCTGATCGAGGAGTACATCCCCGGCCTGGAACTGACCGTCTCGATCCTGGGCGATGAGGCCCTGCCGCCGATCGAGATCCGGACACGGCGCGATTTCTACGACTACGCGGCCAAATATGTCGATGAAGACACTGAGTATATGTTCGATATTAAGCTCCCCGAACCGCTGCTGGCGGCCATTCGGGAGATGAGCCTGCGTGCGCATCGAGCGCTGGACTGCCGCGATTTTTCCCGCGTCGACTGGCGCGTTAACCCGAAGGATCAGACGGCGTGGCTATTGGAGATCAATGTCATTCCCGGCCTGACTTCGCATTCGCTGCTGCCAAAGGCCGCGTCGCGCGTCGGGCATGATATGCCGTCGCTCTGCCGGACGATTGTCGATATGGCCATCCGGCGGCGCTATTCAGAAAAGTAACGGCGTACGACATCGTATGCTTTTGACGGGCGCGGGGTGATGAGTAGAAAAAAACCGATCGCCGACGCGGATTAGATTGCGGAATGTCGGTGCGATGGCGTGATTGACCCGCACGGGTACTTGAAACATCTTGGCCAAGAAGTCGACCAAACATCAGAATGCGTGGAGCGAATGGAGGCTGCCGGAGTGGGTCCGCTCGCCCCAATGGCTGAAGCATCCGCGCGTCGCGCGGTGGACGGCCGCATCGGGGCTTGTCGTTCTCGTGCTTGTGCTTGCGGCGAAGGGACTTGCCGGGCTGGAGGCCCATGTACACGGCCTGCCGAAGTATGACAAGCACGTCCTCGCCATCGAATGGCTGAACTTGCCCGAACTGCTTCGCCGGCCGGACAATCGCCACATACTCGATTCCATCAAAAATCGAATTCAACTACAGCCGACCGATCGCATCCTCGATCCCGATCTGGCCGCGCGCGTCGGCCGATCCCTGAGCGATCCGTCGATCGGCTGGGTTAAATCCGTCGATCGCGTGACGATCCGCCCTGACGGCGTCATCACCGTTCGTTGCACCTTCCGTGAGCCGGCCGCCTATGTTCAGCACGGCGACGCCTGCTACCTGGTCGATCCCGATGGCGTTCTATTGCCCGGCTGGTATCGACCCGAGGATTGCGCCACGAGCAAGCTGCTGCTGATTGCCGGCGTGCAGCAGCCGCCTCCGCCCGTCGGATTGCCCTGGGGCGGCGACGATCTTCGCTCGGGCCTTCGTCTCGCCGGTCTCATTGCCGACCGCACCTTCCGAAACCAGGTCGATCGCATCATCGTCGCCAACTACGAAGGGCGTATCGATCGAAAACGCCCGCAGATCGAGCTGGCCACCGATCGGCCCGGTTCGCGCGTCTGGTGGGGCCAACCGCCGAATCTCGAAGATGGCACGGAAACGACCGTCGGTCAAAAGCTGGCGCTGCTCGATTGGCTTTTCCATGAATACGGCCGGATCGATCTCGATCGCTCGTATGTCGACATTCGCACGCATCCCAATTCCGTCTCAATCGCTCGGACGCACAAACCATCCTGATCAAACAACTTGCGCCGGGCTTCGCGCGCTCAGGCCACGCCCTGCGCGACGAGACCAGCGCGCCTGAAAGCCGATACATATTCATGCTGGAAGCGCATTTGCAATTTGTAATGAACAAGGCCCCGGGAAATGCCACAGAGGTCGAAAGCCGGTGCTGGTTTACCCGTGATTTTCAGGCTATGCTTACGTTGTCTCATCATTGAAGCCATGTAAGGCGCGATGTGGCTTTCCCTACAGCGCTGAGGATGTAGGCTTCAGTTAAAGTGAGAACTGACGGCGACGAGACTCGCAACGATTGCCATGACCATGCTCGCTGAAATCAATCAGGCCGCCTGGATTGAGAAGTTTCGGCAGGTCCTCGAGTACTACGTGCCGCCGCTTGATAGCACGCCGGCCGTCAATGTCGGCGGGCTCCTGGCGATCATCGCAGGGCTGATTCTGGTCTTTCGCGGCGGCCGCTTCGAGCGAATCGTCGTGACCGCATTCGGCCTTGTACTCGGCGGATGGATCGGCGAGCGCATCGCGACATTTCTCGATCTGCCCGAGCCGTTCACAATCGCAATTGCCGGCGTGGCGCTCGCCACCGTCGCCTTTAAGACCTATCGCATGTGGCTGGCGGCGGGTTCAGTGTTTGTGCTCTTCGGCATCGCCGTCACGTTCCAGCTAGGCCGGGGCGATCTGTACCGCTACCTACCCACGACCGAACAAATCTCCGGAACGATCCAAGGCAACACGATCACCCTGCCGACGCCTGAACAGCAGCTCCGCAACAATCGCAATGACTGGCGGGACCACCTCAAGGTCATGGGCGAGCGCGTCGCCGAGGAGATGCGAAAGTTCGGCCTCAGCGGCTGGCTGCTGCCCGTCTGCGCGGCCATCATCGGCGGCGCGCTGGCCTACTGGGCGCTGCGCGCTTTTGCCGTTGTCTGGCTCGGCTTCATTGGTGCGCACATCGCGGTTATCGGCGCATCCACAGTTCTCTGCGCAAACTGGCACGACGTCCGAAACGACCTATTCGCCAATCCCCAGTTTCCGGCGGCTGCCGCCCTCGGTCTCTGGCTTCTCGGACTGATGATGCAGGCTCGCGATGCCCGATTCCCGAAGAAGCCCGCAAATCCTGCCGATAAAGAACCGGCTAAATCGTAAGTTGATGGTATCTCTGTTTCATGCGCTGCCCCCGAGCCGGGGATGATGCGCATACGCCATCAGAAAATACGGATAGCGGTTTAGCATT
Source organism: uncultured Planctomycetaceae bacterium (assembly GCA_964599535.1). Lineage (GTDB taxonomy): Bacteria > Planctomycetota > Phycisphaerae > UBA1845 > UTPLA1 > JADJRI01. The sequence goes on along the minus strand of CAZRFP010000022.1, from coordinate 22,692 downwards.
CGGGGGATGATGTCCATGGAAGCTTTTGTCAATCAACTCGGCTCATTGGATGTCAGCGCGGCGGCATTGTTTCTGGTCGTCGGACTGGTGTTCGGGCTGTTTGGATGGCGCATCGTGCGGCTGATCGTCGTGCTCGACGCCATCGCCGTCGCCGCGGTGTTTGCTTATTGGATTCAGACGAATGACGGACAAGCCGTGGCGCCACTGCCCGCGATGCCCAGCGCCGTTTTGATGCTCCTCTGTCTGCCGGCACTGGCATGGCGCTTCCCGCGCGCGGGCGCCGTCGGCATGGCCGGCCTTGCGGGATTCGTCAGCGTGCAGCTTCTGCTGTTGCGGTCGGAGCTGCCGACGCTTGTCCTGCTCACGCTCAGCATACTCGGGGCAGGGCTGATTATGGCGATGGCCCTCACCATGGCGCGACAAACGAATGTGATCGTCACCGGAGCACATGGCGGCTGGCTTTGCATCGGAGCCATGGCGATTCTCGCGATGAACGGCGGCAACATGGTCGGCCAGATGCTCAGCTCCTTCGTGGCGAGCTTTTCGCTGATCACGCCGATCGGCGCGGTCGCCTTCTCCGCGATTCTGATCTTTCTGCAGTGGTCGGACATGCAGAGTCAGACATCGGAATCTTGACCCGGCCGGTCGAACCAGCGGCGAACTCGACGAGCCGTCGCATCACTCGCGCGCCGCTTCGATCGGCAGATTGCGATAATAGCGCATGATCTCCTCGCGATAACGGGGCATGAAACTCTCATCCATGCCTTGCATGACGGATTCGCGGTCCTGCTCCGGCAGAAAGCCCCACTGCCGGGCAAGATCGGCACGATCACCGTTTTTTTTGCTGTCAGCGCCGCCGCCCTTTTCGCTCGTACCGCCGCCTTTCCTGTTCGCATTGCCGGCGGCTGAGGGATCCTCCGACGCACGCTGCTTCTTCGGCTCACCGCGCCGGGGTTGGCCCATTTTTCGACGTGATGACGGTGAAGGCTTTGGCGTTGTCGCCGACTTCTCGGCCGCTGCAATCATCCGATCGAGACCGGCCAAAATCTGCGACTGAATCCGCTGCGTGGCATCACCGGTGTCGTAGCCGTCCGCCAGCCGATCGGCCGACCGCTTCATGCGCGACAGCGTTTCATCGACATCGTCCCGAGCGCCTGAACCGCCGCCGAACAGATCACGCACCAGTTCTTCGTCGACCACGTCGTCGCTCGAACGCCGCGCAGGCCGTGACGACGGCCGCACCGGTTCAATAGCGTCCTGTGTGCCGACCTGCGGTTCGTTGACATCCTCACGCTTCTCGGCCGGCGGCTCATCGACGGCGCGCGCCGCACCGACAAAAAGGAGAATCGCCGCGAATCCAAGAGTGATTCGGATTCGCAACCAATTCGACTTTTCACGCATCCTTCTATTCCGCATCGTCCTGCGCCTTTCTCATCATCTGAATCGCCAACTCACGTAGCGCGGCTTGTTCGCGACCAAGACGCACGGCCTCAGACAACTGCCCCTCTGATCGGCGCATGGGGTCCGTGGCGGCAGCATCCAACTCGCGCGTGCGAGCATTTAGATCGCCCTGCAACATGCGCAGCACCTTCAACTCCGCCAGCGGCGGAACCGGCCGCGACAGGGTCGGCTCGCCTGCACTGCCGCCTCCCCCCTCCGTCTCTTGCACAAAGCGATCACGATCTTTTCCGGGGTGGCTCTCGATCGCGCCAATCAGGCGCTCCAATTCGTTGAGAATGCGCCCCTGCAGCACCAGCGCTGCGACCGGCTCGCGCAAAGTCAGCCTCTCAGACGCGCTCTCAACAAGACCGCCGACGCGATCAAGGACATGCTTGACCACGAGGCTGCTCTGAAGCCGCTCCGTGACGTCGTGAAGCGGCGACTTCAGATCGCCCTGACGGATCGCCAGACTCGCCAGCTTCAGGCTTTCGGTGCGGCCGACTCGATCCGACGTGCCGATCTGCTCGATGACGGTCGCGGTCTCGCCGCGCAGACCTGCCTGCGCGTCGCGCAGACCCGCGAGCATTTCGAGGATGGCTTCAAGTGAACGCTCGGCCATCTGCCGTTCACTCTGTTCCTGCATTTCGCGCAGCGTTTCAAGCGCTTCGACGAGCATCGTGCGGGCCGATTCCTGTTCGTCGACGGCCGCGTCGGCAGCGCTTTGTTCGAAATGATCGGCGGCGGCTTCCATGTGGGCGACGGCCGTCAGCAAGGCGAAGATTGCCGAAAACGCTTCCGGGCCGGCTTCACGCACTTTCTCGGCGACACCCTCCGCCGTGCGCGCCAGCGTCTTCTGACGATCAGCCCATTGCGGCCAATCGGCGCGGCTCTCGTCGCCGGATGCGGCTCGTGTGTGCTCGATCAGATCGTCCTGTGCTCTGATAAGCCTCTCGACGGAGACCGCCAAATCCGCCGCCGACCGCGCCAGCATGGCCAGTTCGCGATCAGCCCGCGCTTCAAACGCCGCAATCATGGCACGCAGCGCCGTCAGCGCCTCTTGCTGGGCGGCGATCGCTCCTCGCAGACGATTCTCGTCGATCTCAGTTGCAGCGTGGCTCATGCGCTCGATCAGGCTCATTTCTCCGGCGATCGCCGACGCGCGACGGAGCGTTTCCGACGACGCGCGATCGGTCCATTCCAGCGCGGCTGTCGCGTCGGCCATGGACCGGAGCAACAACTCGGCATCGCCCAGAAGATTGCCCTGCGTGCGGCGCGCGGCGCGGAGCGACGCCTGCTGGGGTTCAGACAACTCATCCAGCGTCTGCCCGCCGAAATCGCGAAAATGTCGCGCGCAGACGCGCGAGAGGTCTTCCTGTCGATCAAGCATCTCGCGGAGGTTTCGCGCGATATCCGCGAACTCGTTCCACCGAGCAAGCGAGGCGAGCATTGATCGCATTTCCTCGACAGCCTGCTCCGTTGCCGCTTGCGATAAATCGAGCGATTCATGCTGCTTCGCCGGATCGTCCGACGTGGATGCCTCATGCGCGGCATTCGATGCCTCACGTAGTTCCTCGCGCGCCAGCCGACGAAGACCGCGTTCCAGCCGACCGGCCTGCAGCGCGGCGTCGGAGCCGCTCGTGTGATTCTGCTCGGCACGGCCGATCAAGTCCTGCAACTGTTCGCTCAAGGCGCGAGCGGCCGATTCCGCCTGTCGTAAATCACGGGAAATCTGATCAGCCTTCCGGCGCTTCGCGTCGTCAAGCGGTGCGCCGGCTGCCGGGCCTTCATCGAGCCGAGCAAGTTCCGATCGCGCCGAGTCGATTTCCGCTGCCAGCCGATGCAACTGCGAGCCGGCGACCGACAGCGACTGACGGAGCCATTCGGCGAACTGCGCCTCCGAGACAATGCGTATGCGGCGAACGGTCGATCGAACCGGATCGCGACGAGTGCCGTCTGATTCAAACACATCGGCACACAGCGCGGCATACGTCACCGTGTCGCCCGGCTCGGCCGCCGGATGCATGGATCGCACGCGAAGCCGAACGGTCTGATCGACGCGTCGCGCGGGGGCCGGCGGCTCCATTGACTCGCTGCCTGGGCTGTCGGCATCCGTTACGGAGCCATGCAGCACATTGGCGACGGGCTGCATGATCGATGCGTCCGCGCCGGCAACGATCTGCAGAGTCTCAATGCCGAAGTCGTCCTCGGCGCGAATGCGAACCTCCACCACGCCGCGCGGCGTCATATCAACATCACCCTGGGGGCTGACGATTTCAATCACCGGCGGCGCGTCGTCACGAGCGATCAGTTCAAATGCGCGATCGCCGCGCGACTCCAGATCGCCCGCGCCGATTAACGTCACGTGAAACTGCCCGCTCTGCGTCACGAGAAACTCGGCCGCCAGAATGCCGGAACGCTGTTCATCGCGCAACAGCCCTATCGTCCATCCGTCCGTGAAATCCAGACGACCCGAGCTGACCAACGCGAGTTCTCCGTCACTCTCACGGGCAGTCACTTCAACGCGCGCCGCCGACCCGCGCACCGCCGACACAGGCTCCGACCCGAGCACGAATGTTTGCGACGTCGCGACTCGCGCGTAGACCGGTGGATAAAGCACCAGCCGCGCTGACTGCAATTCCGGCCGACGCACGACGGTCACGCGAAAGGGACTATCGCGCGTATCGTCGTCGCCGGCGGCGAAAGCATATGTAGCAGTGGCTCGCACATTCTCCAGCGTAAACCGAAATATGCCGTCAGCCTCGCGCTGCATCAGCGACCGGCGTACCAAGCCGCCCTTCGGACCCCAGTCAACATAGCCGCGAAGATAGGCATGATCGCCGCGCTCCACGCGCATCGACAGTGTCACACTCTCACCCAGCGCCACGGTCACATCCGTCGTCAGAGGCATGATCCGCACGCGCCGCGGCCATTCGGCGCTGACCCACGGCGCGAGCAACCTCGCACGGCCGATCTCGCACATGTCAGGCTCACGCACGTGCAGCCAGCCGACGCCGGCCAACAACAACGTCGCCGGCAGCGCTGCCACGAGAATGCTTCGCGTATGAAGTCCGCGCGTCCACGCCTCGCGTGGCGCGTTTTGCGTTGATTCGTCGATCACGCGCTGCCAGAGTTCCGCCGAGCCGCTGCCGTGCCCGTCCAGGAACGACACGGCGCCGGCCAGTGCGTCGCGGTTCGTTTCTGACAGGGTTCCCAAACGCAACGCAAGCTGCTCAAGGGGCAATGGGGCCATGATCGGACGGATGATCCGCCGCGCGATCCATGCCGCAGTCCATCCGACCGCGATGGCCAAGGCCGCCAGCCGAACAAGATTTGGAAAATGAACCCACCAATCCAGAATGGCGAATGCCAATACAGCCGGCAGCATCTGAACAATGAGCACCGCCGCGCCATGAACCACTAACAGCGCGCGCACCCGCCGGCGCAGCGTGAGCAGTCGCCGGAGAATGTCCTCCTGTGAGCTCGTCATGTCAGTCCGATCCACTTCCGCATGATCCACTCCGCGACGATCAGCGTCGTGAACAACAGCAGCACCAGTCGCGAATCCCAGATCGATTCTTCGATGTCCGCGGGAATCTGCATGCTCCGATCGGGAATCGCGCCGATCACCGGCCGCCAGTCGTTCCCCACACGCGCAAACTGTCCACCAGTCGATTCGGCCAGCGCGATCATGAAGTCCTCATCGGCTTCCGGCCGCTCGCGCTCGCGATCAACGGCTGCCACGCTGATGGCCGTTGACACGGCTCTTTTTCCAGCCGGCACCAGCGCCGCGTCCGCGACGATGCTGAATCGTCCGACACGATCCGCGGTGAATTCGCCGTGAGCGCGGTGCGAATCGGAAGCCTGCCTTCGAAGCGCAACTCGGCGAATCGGATGACCCTGCTCGTCCGTTATGACGATCGTTGGCTCGGGCGGCAGAACAGTCGCCCCCGCCAGACCGGCCGTCAATTCGACGCGCACCTCGCGCCCCAGTTCGTAGCGCTTTCGATCTGTCTCGATGCGCCAACCGTCCTGCTCGCCGAAGCGCTTGCCGCGAGCCAGCGTGCGGATCATCTGAAGCCACACATGACTGTAGTAGGCCTCGCCCGAATATTGACGCCAACGCCAGAGATCATCGCTGCCGATGTAAAGTGTTCGACCGGCGCCATAACGTCCGAGCACGATCAGCGGCATGGCGGCCGCGCCGGCTTGAGCCGTCGGATGCTCGGCAAGTACGACAGCGCCCGGCGACGGAGCGGCAACCTGTGCGTACCAATACCAACCGGGCATAGATGCGATCACATCGGCCGCGTCGCCGGCCTCGGTTAGAAATGCGGCATGATCTCGTCCCTCGACCGTCAGCCTCGGCTCGAATGCTTCCACCAGATCGCCGACATGTGCCGCCGCCAATCCAACGGCCGGCCGCACCGGCAGAAGCGGTTCGAGCTTTGTGCGCGCCATGCGCTGAGGAACATGGCGCTCGCCCGCGATGAAAGCGACGCCGCCGCCTTGAATCGAGACAAAGTCGAACAGCATCGATGTCTGCACCGGGCTGATCCAGTCGCCGCGCGGATCGACATCGCCGATGATCACGACATCGTAGTTGTTCAACTCTTCCACGCTTCGGGGAAAGCGCGAGATCGGCCGCGTGCCTTCCTGTGCGAATCCTGGCGTCGCGCTAAGCAACAGGCACGAGCTGTCGATCGTCTCTTCTCGCAGCAGCAGGTTCTTCAGAAAGCGATATTCATAGCGCGGATCGCCTTCGACATAGAGCACCGCGATCTTCTCGTCGTGCGCCCGAATCGCCAGATCGAGCGCGTTGTTCGCCGTGTTGTCCTCCTCCGGCAAAGGCATGGCCCGGACCGTGAGCAGTCGCCGGCCGGCCTCGGTCGGACGATAGACCAGATCGAATCGTCGGACGCTCTCGTCGGCGCGTATCAACTCCGTTCGGCGAGCAAGCAGCGTACCGCTCTGCCGTTCGCGCAGCTCGACTGCAATTTCTGTTTGTTCGCGCAGTCCGCGAAACTCCATGCGCCCGTGAATCCGCACCGTATCACGCAAGAACACATCTTCCGCGGCGCGAACTTCGGTCATTTCCACATCCGAACGCGCTCTGGGCGAACCGACAACGCCGGCATGAATCGCGACCGACTGCGATGCGGCCTGGCGAGCGGCCGAATCGACGCCGCCGAAAGCCGTTTGCCGACCATCGCTCACGACGACGACGCCGGCCAGCCGTCTCCCGCGCAACGCATCGAAGACCGACATCAGCGATGACGCCGCGTCCGTCGCGCCGACCGACGGTTCGACATCGCCCAACCGTGCGAACAGTCCGTCACAATCTTCGGCCTGTCGCGCGGTTCCGATACGGCGGGCCGCGGCGTCAAACGTCCACAGCTCCACCTCGTGACGATCCAGCAAGAGCGGTATCAGCCCGTCCGCCGAATGAAAGAGCGAACGCATCGCCGCATGCCAGCGCGTCGGTCCCATGGATTCCAGCGCCGCCCATTCGCCGGGATCGATCGTTCCACCATCCCCTCGCACCGAACGTCGGTCGCGTTCACCATCAACATCCGTTGCGGACATGCTGCCCGACGAATCGAGCATCACAACCACAACTGACGGTTCCACCTCATTGCGCTGAAGCGACAGCATCGGCCGCCCGAGAACGAATAGCACGGTCATGATCGCGCCGAAGCGCAGTACCATCATCCCCCAACGCCATCGCGACGGCACGCGCCGCGATCGATAAGCCCGATAAACGAGCGCGGCCGCAAGAACAGCGCCAAACAGCATGATCCACGCAGCAGGGGCCGTCGCGAAGCGCAGCGAGATCGGCGCATCGGCGTCCAGCCGTATTCGATCCAGACCCAGAAGCCATTCCAGCATGGTTCTCAATGCGCTCGTCCCGATGCCGCCAACCATGTCTCCATCATCAGCAGTGCAAACAGCATGTACACGGAGATGCCTGCGAATTCGGCGAAGTGCCGAGCCGGCGGCTCCAGCGCGGCCGACACGTCGTCGACAACGACAGCATTTGATCCAAATGCCGTTCGCACGGCACGATCATCGGCGCGGCGCAGATTACCCTCACCGCCGCGCACGTTCACCGCAAACAGTTCATGGCCTGCCGAATCTCTCATCCGATAAACGCCCGGCTCACGGGTCTCGCGAAACACCGATGCCAACATATCACGCAGCGGCTCCACTTGGACCGAGCGCGTAGAACCATCCGGCGCGACGACCACCTTCGTTGCATCAGCCCCCCCGCCATGCAACGTGCCGACAAGGGGTTCGCCGACGTCGACATTCAAACGCGCACGCTCATCGCCGGCCGCCCTCCCCGTCATCGCAAATACGAACGGCACGAAATCCGGCTTCGACGGAAGCGTGCACTGCGCCATGTTCAAGCCCGTCGCCAGAACGAGCACTCGCCCCGCGCCGAATGCCTCGTCGATTAATGCAGGCTCATCATTTGAAAACGACAGAATCACATTGCGCGTAGCTGTCGCGTCGCCATCCACTGAAATCAGCCGCCGGTGGAGTCGAACCGCCGCCTGCGAAAGGCCGCCGTCATCACGACCCGCGAAGTCGCCCGACATCGGATGATCCGGAGACCAAGCCTTGAACAAGATGCCATCCGCCGCGCCGTCGGAGCGTACTGTTTCGCCCAACTGAATGTGCGCCAGCGGAACTTGATCGTCTATGGCATCGATCACCCCCGCATCTGTGACAGACTCCTCAACTGACGCGCGCGTGCCCACGTCGGCATTGAAGGCGAAGCGGTTGTAATGTTCCGCATCGGCCTGCTCGCCGAGCAGCATGACCAGTCCGCCGCCCGCTCGCACGAACCGGCGTAGTCGTCGCCAGGACGAATGGCTGAGTTCCGGCACATCGCCCAATACGACCACGCCATGCTCGCTGAGCAGTTCAGACTCCAGCTCGTTCGGCGTGATCGTCCGCACATGGACAAACGCATCGCCATCGCCGCGCGACAGCGTCTCCAGCGCCACGCGAAGGTAGAACAGGCTCCGATCCGCAAGTGCCGCATCCGGGCTGCCCTCAACCAGCAACACCGAAAGGCGCTCGGGAACTTCAATCGCCAAGTGGCGTGTATCATCCACCGGAAGCGCGTCTGGATTCGTCGCGCCGGTCAGCACGGCCGTCACGACGTGCGGGCCGGAATCGTCAAATGACACGTCCGCCGCGACCGTCGCTGTCAAGCCAGGCGCAATCGAACCGGTCTCCTGGGTTCGCTCGACGCGGCCGTCGACGACGATCTGAACGTCGGCGGAATCAACCGTATCCTGGCCGTGGTTCGAGACTTCCACGCGCACGCGCATCGGGAAGCGCGTACCGATAATGGACGCATCCGCATGAAGCGATGCAATCGACAGATTCCCGCGCTGCGCCGGTCCTACGTCAACGAACACGATTCGATCGGCGGCGATGCCGCTCCGCGAAAAAATCGGCTCGGCGGGAATCGAAGCAAGCGTCACATCCGTGATGATGTAGATTTCGCGCCCGCCCGGCGTCGCGCGGCCGTGCGAGAGCAATTCGCCGGCCTTGGTCATCGCTGTTGCGAGATCGGCTCGGCTCCAGCCACACGCCAGGGCATCGACTTGTGCGATCAAGGCGGACGCATCATGCACCGGACGCTCGGAAAGCGCTCGAACAGGTGTCGATGCCGTCAGCACCACTGCGCCGTCGCCCGGCTGCATCGCCGACAACACCTTGATCGCGGCCGACCGGGCGGAACCGAACGACGTCGTGCCGTCCGCATGGCGGGCGTGCATGGAAAGGGAATCGTCCAGAATCAGTACGCGATCGACCGTCGATCGAGCGCCCGGCCACACCGAGGTCGACGATGTCAAATACGGTCGCGCCAGCGTGACGCCAAGTATGGCCAGCACGAACGTGCGCAATACCAGCAGCAGCCAGTGGTCCATGCGGATGCGCCGGCGCGAACGGTGATGCGCCCGTTCGAGGAACATCGTCGCGGCCCAGGCCTCGCGTTGAAAGCGGCGACGGTTGATCAGATGAATGATCACCGGCAGCGTCATCAGCACCGCGGCGGCGGCCAGTATTCCGGGATGCACGAACCACACAGGCGATCCTCAACTTCCTCCGAAAAATCACGCACAGCCCATCGGGCGGAAACGGAGCCAACGCGCGAGCGTGCCGAAGCTCTTAACGTCGATGACGGGCGCGCTTGGCGCGCATCGCCAGATAGGTGCTCAACGCCGCACTCATGCGCGCGCTCGTATTCAATAGCTCATAGTCTGCCTCTTGGTCGTGGCAGCCGCGACGAAGCTGCGCGATGAACGACTGCATCTCTTCCAGATAGCGCTCGCGCACCAGCCGCGGCTCGGTCATCAGCGGGCCGACGCCTTCCATGCCGTCGAACCGCATCGGTCGATCAAACGGAAATGTCAGTTCCGCGTCGTCCAGAATATGAAGTACGATCGGCTCGTGGCCGCGGTGCCGCAGATGCTTGATGCCGCGTACCACATCCGCCGGATCACCGAATAAGTCGCTCAAGATGATGACCAGGTGATGCTCATGCAGCCGCTCGGCGGTCTCGTCCAATACTGAACGCAGCGACGTGCGGCCGGAACCTGCCGCCGATTCCAGTTCCTGTACCACCTGCCGCCACATGCCCGGCCGGCTGGATGCCCGCGTAATCTTCCGGAGGCGCGTGTCAAAGATGCCCAACGCGACGGCGTCGGACTGCGACAGCGCCAGATAGGCGATGGCCGCGGCTGCCGTCGTGGCGTATTCGCGCTTCGACATCGGCGACGACGCGTGGCGATAGCTCATCGACTCGGAGCAATCCACCGCCAGCAGCAGGCGCAGATTCGTCTCTTGCTCGTACTGCTTGATATAGTGCTTGTCGGTACGGCCGTAGACCTTCCAGTCCATCGTGCGCAGATCGTCGCCCTGGCAGTATTTTCGATACTCCGCAAACTCGACGGCGACGCCGCGCAGCGGTGAATGATGCATGCCGCTCATGAATCCCTGCACAACAAGCCGCGCGCGCAAGTCAAGTCCGCGAATGCGCGCCAGCGCCGCGGGATCAAGATATGTTCGATAATCGGTCGACCGGCGAACCATCAGACGCCCCCGTCACTCGCGATCCAACACGCGGCCCGCGCCGATTGCGTCCAGCTCAGGCGTCCGGGCGCGCGGGGCCTCGTCGAGCAGCATGTCAACGATCCGATCGGGGCCGATTCCGTCCACTTCAGCGTTGAAGCTGGTGACGATGCGATGGCGCAATACGGGATGCGCCACGGCGTGGATGTCCTCGGTCGCGACGTAATAGCGCCCTTTGAGTATCGCCCGCGCCTTGCCCGCCAGCACCAGATTCTGCGACGCGCGCGGGCCGGCGCCCCAACTCACATAGTCTTTCACGAACTGCGGCGCGTCTTCATCGTGCGGACGCGAAATGCGTGCCAGCCTCATGGCATAACGCATGACATGATCGGCACACGGAACGCGCTGCACCACGCCCTGCAGCGCGAGGATGTCCGCGCCCGTAAAAACACGCTGCAACTCAGCATCCGTTCCGGACGTTGTCATCTCGATGATGCGAAGCTCTTCTTCTTCCGACGGGTAATCGACGAGCACCTTCAGCATAAACCGATCAAGCTGCGCCTCAGGCAGCGGATACGTGCCCTCCTGCTCGATCGGGTTCTGCGTCGCCAGCACGAAGAACGGCGGCGGAAGTCGGTGCGTGAAACCGGCCGCCGTTACTTGCCCTTCCTGCATGGCCTCAAGCAGCGCGGCCTGCGTCTTCGGCGGCGTGCGGTTGATCTCGTCGGCGAGCACCACATTGGCGAAGATCGGCCCCTGCACAAAGCGAAGCGATCGAACGCCGGTGGCCTTGTTTTCTTCGATGATCTCGGTGCCGGTGATGTCGCTCGGCATGAGGTCCGGCGTGAATTGAATGCGGCTGAACGAGAGACTCAATGTCGCCGCGAGCGAACTGATCGCCCGCGTCTTCGCCAGGCCGGGAACCCCCTCAAGAATGCAATGCCCCCGCGCAAACAGGCAGATCAGAAGCTGCTCGATGACATCGGACTGGCCGACGATGACCTTGCCCAACTCGTCAAGTATGACTCTTCGGCTGCTGGACAACGTCTCGATGGCGTTGATTTCACGGTCATTCAGGCCGCCGCCGGGTTCTGCCTTTTCTGCGGGCATGCTGCGCCCTCCCTGCGAGGATACCCCTGATAATATTAGGCACGCCGTCAGTCCTCGCATCGGCGACGTGCGGACAAATCGCGGTCTCTGTGCCTATATCGTCATCCGCCGCAACGCCGACAAAGTTTCGTCCCCGCGTAATTTACAATTGTCGCGATCCCCACGACGATGATGCCGATGGAAGTGTCGCGACGGTCGGTGACAGTGCCGCCGTGACCCCGCAGGCCTTTGCCACGTAGGAACCCGATGGCCACGATTGGACATGGACTTGTCGGGCTTTCCCTCAGCGAACTTTGCCCGCCCAAGGCGCGCGGAAACGCGTTGCCTTACGTCTGGATCGGACTCGTCGTCGCCCTGGCGTACGCCGTTGATCTAATTGAGTGGATCGTCGTCTTCACTTGGCCCGAACACGGCGACAAGCGTTTTCTGACACACGCTCCGTGGCTGGCGATTTCGTTGAGTGTGGCGGCCTGCGCGTTGACGGCTGCAATCACGCGTATGAGAAGCCCGACGGCGTATGCGGTGATGGTAGCGGCCGTGTTGAGCCACTTGGTGCTCGACGCACCATCCGTTCGCGCTCTTGTGGTAGATGCTTACGGCTACTCAACGGAATTTAACCTGCCGGGGCTGATCGACTCGATTATCGCTGAATGCTGGCTGTATGGGCTGATTTTCGTGGAAATCGCGCTATTCTCGTGCGCGCGAGACGCAACTACGACTCCCAAAAGTCGTGCCGCCGCGCTCGTGCTGGCGGGCCTGTCGGTGACGGCTGCTGCCACGCGCTGGATAGGATTCTGGGGGCCGATCTACGCGCTTTCAGTGCTGCATGTCGGCCTTTGCCGACGACGCCGATACAGTCTAAAGATGCTTTGGAGTATTGTCCCGACTTTACCCCTGCTCGTGGTGCCGTTGACACAGGGCGCGGCTGGCTATTACACCGATAAAGCTGCCCGGCTACGAACGGCAGGCGATCCGCGCGGCGCATTGATTCTCCACAAACGCGTCTTGGCCATTCCAACGCGTAAGTCGTTCGTGCGAAACTACATCGAGATCAGCCGATGCCATGACGCGCTGGACGAACCAGAACGGTCCGAAGCCGCCCTGAAGGCCGCGGTGCAAGAGTCGTATGAATACGGTCGGCATGTCCCCAACTACTGGCTTGCTCGCTTTTACATGAACCCGAAGTGGAAGGGAACGCCCTACTATCGCCCCGAAGAGGCCGCGCGGATATTGCGCGAGATCATTGAAAACAGCGACCGTGAGGATGATCAACGCTGGGCCTACGGCGCCCTTCATCAACTACGCGACCGAAAGGAACTGACCCCGCCATGACGGAGTACCGGCGGGTACGACGGCGGAGTCCTTTCGATGGAAATTCTGGTCGATTCATTTCGGACGTGCCCGCGTGCATTTACGATCGATGAAGCCCGTTCAGCCGTCGAATCTGCTCGCCAGGCAAAGCCGAAAGGATGATTCGCCCATCTGAGCACATCCTCACAGCCAGAGGATGGGCAACTTCCGCTGCTCAATCACGATTTGTAAGCCCTACGGTTTCTTGTACGATAAGTTGTGCGGAAATCGACACTTCGATTCGATAGGATTGCGGTGTCGATCCGATGATGGGTTGAACATTCACCGGCCGTACATCGGCGGGAGGTCAGTCATACATGTTCGTATTGGTAACCGGCGGAGGCGGTTTTATCGGTTCCCACCTGGTCGAGGGTTTGATTCGACGGGGCCACCGCGTTCGCGTGCTGGACAACTTCAGCACAGGCAAACCGGCAAATCTTGCCGCCCTGCGAGACGAGAACGGTTCGCCGGTTTTTGATGACAACGGGCGCCCGATCACCGGCCGCCCGGTGGAGCTCGTGGTGGGCGACGCAGCGGACCCCGAGACTTGTGCGCGCGCCTGTAATGGCGTTGAAATCGTTCTGCATCAGGCGGCCGTGCCGTCGGTGCCCAAGTCGATCCATGATCCGGTGACGAGCCATCGTTCGAACATCAATGCGACGTTTCAACTTCTGATGGCCGCGCGCGACGCGAAGGTCCGACGCTTCGTTTATGCCGCGAGCAGCTCGGCGTATGGTGAAAGCGAGACGCTGCCGAAAATCGAAACGATGCCGTCGAGTCCGCTCAGCCCCTATGCGGTTCAGAAGCTGGCGGGTGAAAACTACTGCCGCGTTTTTGCCGGTTGTTACGGACTTGAAACGCTCTCGATGCGATACTTCAACGTGTTCGGCCCGCGGCAAGATCCAAAGAGCCAGTACGCCGCGGCGATTCCGGCGTTCATTGCGGCGATCCTCCGCGACGAACCGCCGACGATTTATGGCGACGGCGAGCAAACGCGCGACTTCACCTACATCGACAATGTCGTGGCCGCGAATATCCTGGCAATGGAAGCGCCGCGCACCAGCGGCGAAGTCATTAACGTGGCTTGCGGCGAGCACGTCACGGTGAACCAGATTATCAAGCGCATCAATGAAAGCCTCGACAAAAGCGTGCGAGCCAACCATGTCGCGCCGCGGCCCGGCGATATCAAGCACTCGTGGGCCGACATCGCATTGGCGCGGCGCGTCATCGGATACACGCCGGTCGTGTCATTCGCCGAAGGTCTGAAACGCACGATCGATTGGTACGCGGCCCATCGCTGATCGGCGGGCCGCCGGATAAACTGTCCAATTCGCGACGGCAAAGCGCATGCTTGGCCTCGCGTAAGATCATCAGGGGTTGTCAGGCATGTTCCGACTTCGCACCTTTACCGTCGTGCCCGCCCTGCCGGACACGCTGATTCGACTGCGCGATCTGGCCTACAACCTGTGGTGGACATGGAACAGCGACTGCCGCGAGTTGTTTCGCCGGCTCGATTCCAGCCTGTGGGATGAGGTCGGCGGAAACCCCGTGCTGTTTCTCAGCCATGTCTCGCAAAAAAGGCTGGACCAGGCCGGCTCCGACTCCGCCTATCTGGCGGAACTGAACCGCGTCCTGACGAAGTTCGATTCCTATATGAGCCGTCGCGGCTGGTTCCATGACAAACACGCTGATTTAACCGACACGAAAATCGCCTACTTCTCAATGGAGTTCGGCATTCATGAGAGCCTGCCGGTCTATTCGGGCGGACTCGGCGTCCTTGCGGGCGATCATCTCAAAAGCGCGAGCGATCTCGGCGTCCCGCTTGCGGGCATCGGATTGCTCTATCGGCAAGGCTATTTTCAGCAGCGGCTGGCCTCCGACGGTTGGCAGTTGGAAGAGTATCCATCGCTCGACTTCTTCCAGATGCCCGTCACGCCCATGAAGCAGCCGGACGGAGCGCCGATTACGATTACCGTCCGAATCGGCAAGCGCGACGTGCGATGCCAGTGCTGGCTGGCGCAAGTCGGACGCGTTCCGCTTTACCTGCTCGACACCGACATGGTCGAGAACGCGCAGGAAGATCGCGAAATCACGCAGCGCCTCTACGGCGGCAACGATGAAATGCGCATCCGGCAGGAAGTGCTGCTCGGCATCGGCGGCGTGCGCATGCTCGACGCCCTCGGCATCGTGCCGGATGTCTGTCATATGAACGAAGGCCACGCCGCCTTTCTCGCGATCGAGCGCATCCGGCAGTGCATGACGCGTCAGGGGCTGGACTTCGGCGAGGCGCGCGAGGCCGTCGCGCCGAGCCACGTCTTCACGACTCATACGCCCATACCCGCGGGCATCGACCATTTCAGCCGAAAGCTGCTGGCCGAGTACCTGACGTCGCATCTGGATGAAATGCGCCTCTCGCTTGGCGAATTCGAAGCCCTCGGAAAGATCAACGCCGCCGACCCTGACGAGTTGTTCTGCATGGCGGTCATGGCGCTGCGCCTCTCCGGCAGCGCCAACGGCGTGAGCGCCCTGCATGGGCATGTATCGCGCAACATGTGGTACAACGTCTGGCCGGGCGCGCCGCGGAATGAAGTACCCATCACGTCAATCACCAATGGTATCCACACTGAAACGTGGATTTCGCCGGAAATGTCGCACCTGCTCGACCAATACGTCGGCCCGCAGCGCACCCACACCCCCGAGGATCAGGAAGCCTGGCGTCGCGTCAACGAGATTCCGCCGATTGAACTGTGGCGCGCGCATGAGCAGCGCCGTTTCGCGCTTGTGGCGTATGCCCGCCGCCGCGTGCGAGACCAGCTCCGCAAGCGGGGCGCGCCGCCGAGCGAAGTCATGGCGGCAGAGGAGTTTCTCGATCCCGAAGCGCTGACCATCGGCTTTGCCCGCCGCTTCGCGCCCTACAAGCGCGGGGACCTGATTTTCCGCGATGCGGATCGGCTGATGCGCATGGTGCAGAACCGCGAACGGCCGGTGCAGTTCATCTTCGCCGGCAAGGCCCATCCGCGCGACGACAATGGCAAGGAGATCATCAAGGAGATCATGCGCTTCATCCGCGCGCCGCAGTTCCGAAGACACTTCGTCTTCATCGAAAACTACGATATGTCGGTCGCGCGAATGCTCGTGCAGGGCGTCGATCTGTGGTTGAATAATCCGATCAAGCCACGCGAGGCCTCCGGCACCAGCGGCATGAAGGTTGCCCCCAACGGCGGGCTGAACTTCTCTATTCTCGACGGCTGGTGGCCCGAAGCCTATGACGGCGAAAGCGGCTGGGCAATCGACGAAGGCCACATCTACGAAGACGCCGACGACCGCGACCATATCGAGTCACAAGCGGTGTACGAACTGCTGGAGAAAGAGATCATTCCCCTCTATTACAATCGCAGCGCCGACGGCGTACCGAGGCTCTGGGTCGACCGAATGAAGGCCTCCATGCGAAGCATCACGCCGATGTTCAGCACGACACGCATGTTGAAGGAATACTCGACGCTGCTCTATGTTCCGGCCGCGCGGCACGAACGAAAGTTAGCCGTCAATGGCTTCGCGCCGGCCAAGGCACTTTCTCACTGGAAACGAGACCTCACGCAACAGTGGAGCGGCGTGCGCATTGATGAAGTCACGGCCAACGATGAAAAGGAACTGCCGGTCGGCGCGCAAGTCAACGTCCGCGCCAATGTGCACCTCGGGAACGTCCGGCCGGACGATGTGGCTGTCGAACTGTATCACGGCCGCGTTGATGCCTATGGCCGCCTGGTCGAAGGCCATAGCGAGACGATGCAGATCGCGGAGCGCGGAGAGAACGGCTCATATCAGTTTCAAGGGCATAT
Organism: uncultured Planctomycetaceae bacterium; assembly: GCA_964599535.1. GTDB lineage: Bacteria > Planctomycetota > Phycisphaerae > UBA1845 > UTPLA1 > JADJRI01. The sequence goes on along the minus strand of CAZRFP010000022.1, from coordinate 5,863 downwards.
CCCCTGCCATCGCAGCGGCCAGCATGGATTCGCGGTGCGCGTGATTCCCAAGCACGCTGATCTCGTGCATAAGTTCGACACGGGGCTGATATTGTGGGGATGAGCTGAGATTAGGCGAATAAGCGATTTTCTGCCGCCGGGGTTGCCATCGCTTCCAGACGAGCGTGGCTCTGATTGCGCCGCTGCATTGTCCTGACCTCCGTCCGGCGTTAACTTCCCGTTCATGGCTTCGCGCAGGAAAACCACCAGATCGCTTTCGACGCCCGACGACGTCTTTCAAAGTCCCCTCGTCGGCCGCAACGCCTCGCGCGAGATGGCCGAGCTTTTTTCCGCGCGGCGCCGAGCGCTCACCTGGAGGCGCATTTGGCTGGCCCTGGCTGAATCGCAGCACGAACTGGGCCTGCCTATTTCGAAAAAGCAACTACGCGAAATGCGCGCCAACATCGAGCGCCTCGATCTCGCCGCCGCGCGCGAGCACGAAAAACGCCTCCGACATGACGTGATGGCCCATCTACATGCCTACGGCGATGTCGCGCCGAGCGCTCGCGGCATCCTGCACATGGGCGCGACGAGCATGGACATCGTCGACAACGCCGACCTCATCATCCTGCGCGAGGCCATGCAGATCATCCGCGAATGGCTCGTATCGGCGGTCGATGCACTTGCCGCTCGCGCGAACGAACTGCGAAAGCTCCCGTGCCTCGGCTTCACGCACTATCAGCCGGCGCAATTGACGACCGTCGGCAAACGCGTTTCGCTCTGGTGCGCCGACTTTGTGCGCGATCTGGACGAGATGGACCGACGAATCGCGGAGTTGAAGTTTCGCGGCATCCGCGGCGCGACAGGCACGCAGGCCAGCTTTCTGGCGCTCTTCAACGGCGATGCCGCAAAGGTCGACCGTCTCGAACGACGCGTCGCCGCGAAGCTCGGTTTCACCGAGTGCGAAGCCGTCGTCGGCCAAACCTACTCACGCAAGATCGACGCCCAGATCATCTCTGCCCTGGCAAACATCGCCGCCGGCGCTCACAAGATGGCCAACGACATCCGCCTGCTGGCGAATCTGAAGGAAATCGAAGAGCCGTTCGGCCGTGCGCAGATTGGCAGCTCGGCGATGGCGTACAAACGAAACCCGATGCTCTGCGAGCGTGCCACAGGTCTGGCACGATTCGTGATCTCGCTCGCCCAGTCCGGCTTTCAGAACGCCGCCGAACAGTGGCTCGAGCGGACGCTCGACGATTCCAGCAACAAGCGCCTGCTCGTGCCCGAGGCATTTCTCGCGACCGACGGCATCCTGCAAATTATCGTCCATGTCGCGCGCGGCTTCGTCGTCTATCCGCAGGTCATCCGCGCCCGGATCGACGCGGAACTGCCGTTCATGGCAACCGAAAACATCCTGATGGAGGCGACCGCAAAGGGTCGCGACCGGCAGGCGCTGCATGAGCGCATACGCATTCATTCACACGCCGCCGCCATGGCCGTCAAGCTGCACGGCCGGCCGAACGATCTGATCCAGCGCCTCAATGCTGATGAGGCATTCGCCGGCGTGCGCGTCGAGCGCGTCCTGCGGCCGGAGGCGTTTACCGGCCGCGCGGCCGAGCAGGTCGACGCCTTTCTGCGAAACATCGTCAAGCCGCTGCTTCGGCGGCATCGCGCCACGCCGCGCCGCGAACCGGAGATCAACGTATGACCAAGCAGGAGCTTGCCGAGCGCATCCGCGCCGCGGCCTATATCGAGGGTGATTTCGTCTTGCGCTCCGGCCGCCGGTCGACGTTCTATGTCGACAAGTATCTCTTCGAAACTCAGCCGGACATCTTGAGCGAAGTCGGCCGACTGCTCGGAGACCACGCCGACAGCTCGACCACACGCATCGCGGGCGCGGAACTTGGCGGCGTCGCATTGGCCGCGGCCGCAGCCATGGCGCGAGGCCTGCCGTTTGTCATTGTGCGAAATGCGAAAAAGGACTACGGGACGAGCCGAATGTACGAAGGCCGCCTCGAACAAGGCGATCGTGTGCTGCTCGTCGAAGACATCGCGACCACCGGTGGTCAAGTGCTGGAAGCTGCAAAGGTGCTGGAGCAATCCGGCGCCAAGGTGCAGCGCATCGTGGCCGTGGTCGATCGCGGCGAAGGCGCGGCCGAGAATATCCGGGCGGCGGGCTATGAGTTCGCGGCGATTCTGACGGGCAAAGACCTGCGCCTGCCGGGCGCAGAGTAGTGTCGCGACTGCGTCAGTTCGACGAAGCTTCGTCTCGAACGAGATTCATCTCCAGCAGCGCGTTAAAAGCCGCTTTCTGTTCAGCTTCCTTCTTGCTCGGACCCCACGCGCTGGGAAAGCGCCGTCCGCTGATGCACACGGCCACTTCAAAGCATTTGCTGTGGTCCGGGCCTTTTTCGTCGAGCAGTTCATAGATCGGCGTCGATGCCATGTCGCGTTGGGCGTGCTGCTGGAGCTGGGACTTGAAGTTCTGATGATGCTCGCTCGTCGCGACGCGATCGATATGCGGCTTGACGTGCCGGAGAATAAACCGCCGCGCCGCATCCAGACCGGAGTCTAAATAGATCGCCGCAATCAACGACTCGAAAACCGCCGCCATCACCGATGTCGGAAGCTTCGAGCGCACCGAGATGCCGTTGCCGAGAAACAGATGCTCCGACATGCCCAACTCTTCCGAAATCAGCGCGCATATCTTGCCGGAGACGACCGTCGATTTGATCTTGGTCAATTCGCCTTCGAGATAGTCCGGATACTGATCGTAAAGATACTTGCAGACGACCATCCCGAGCACGGCGTCGCCGAGAAACTCAAGCCGCTCGTTGCTTTGAAGCCGGTTGTCGGCAATGGAGGCGTGCGTCAGCGCCGCCGCCAGCAATTCCGGTTTCTTGAATCGGACACCGATCGCCGCCTGACAGCGGGCCAGCGCTTCGTCGCGCATGATGTAGACCTGTCCCTTGGAAAGAATATCCGGGCGGATGGCGAAAGCCGCTCAGCGATGCAAGGCAAGCGGTTTTCGGCATAAGCCCGCGCGAAGGGCCGGCACGTCAGACGCGCCGCATATACCCGACGCCGATTTCACTATAATATCGTCCAAATCATGAGTCAACTCAATCAGACGCCTGCCGCCGAATCTCAACAGGAAGCCGCCCATTTCGACCATCTCCCGTTTCTTACAGCAGACATCCCGCCCGTCCCAGCCGCGATCAAGCGCCGATATGAGGACTTTTGCGTCGAGGAGATTCCCGCGTACGAGCCTTGTGGAAGCGGCGATCACACCTATTTCAAGATCGAAAAACGCGGCCTGGCCACGATGCGGGCGATCAACGATATCGCCCGCGCACTCGGCGTGCCGTCAAAGAATATCGGGCTTGCAGGGCTGAAAGATGCCCGCGCCGTCACGGTGCAGACCCTCAGCATCGAGCATGTCGACCCCGATGTGGTCCGGCAGCTTCGCATTCCCCGCATCAACATTCTCGAAGTCTCGCGGCATACCAACAAGCTAAAGATCGGCCACCTGCGCGGCAATCGATTCCGCATTCGTCTACGCGAAATCGCGGGTGATCGGCTCGCTGACATTCACGATGTTTGCGCGACGCTGGTCGACCGTGGCGTCCCCAACTACTTCGGCCGCCAGCGATTCGGCTCGCGCGGCGACACCTGGCAGATCGGCCGCGCCGTGCTGGCCAACGATGCGAAGACCGCTGTCGATCTGATTCTCGGCCGGCCTGGTCCGCTCGACACCGGCGATGTTCTTCGCGCGCGGCGGCTCTACGAAGCGGGCGACTATGAGGCCGCGGCGAAGGCATGGCCTTACGGATTTCGCGACAACGTGCGCATGTGCCGCGAACTGGCGCGCACGCACGGCAAGCACGCGCGTGCGATTCATGCCGTCGACATGCGTATGAAGAAGTTTTATGTGAACGCGTTCCAGTCATACTTGTTCAATCTCGTTCTCGCGCAGCGCATTGCAGCGATCGATCGCGTGATGAACGGCGATCTGGCCTACAAGCATGAAAATGGCGCGGTTTTCCACGTCGAAAACGCCGATATCGAAAACGCACGTGCCAGGGCGTTCGAAATCTCACCGACCGGTCCGATTTTCGGTTACAAAATGACCGAGCCGACGGGCGAGCCGGGCGCGATCGAGTCGACCGTGCTGACGGATCAGCAGCTCAGTCCGAACGATTTTCGTGGATTGGCGAGAATGAAGATTCATGGAGCGCGCCGCCCGTTGCGCTTTCGCCCTGCCGATCTCGACATCAGCGCCGATCGAGACGAGTACGGACCCTTCGTCGAGCTGCGCTTCACGCTCGCGGCCGGTTGTTATGCAACACTGATTCTCGGCGAAATCTGCAAGCAGCACTTGCAGGAGGGCCTGGACGAGGAGTAAGTGCCGTACGCGCGGCATACCATGCCCGGGCAAACGGCCGTCGGCGTGGCACCCGATCGAGTATCTTCGCCGCAAGCAATGCGGGCTGAACCATCACGACGCCGGCAGATTGAAAAAACGCCGCGTGTTGGACGTGGCGAGGTCCGCCAGCGCCTGCGCCGAAAGACCACGCTCGCGGGCAATGCACGCTGCGACATGGACAACATTGGCCGGTTCGTTCGGGCGCATGTTGCGAACCGGCTCAGGCGAGAGATACGGCGAGTCGGTCTCGATCATGATTCGATCCGCGGGAAGCAGCCGCGCCACCTCGCGCAGCGCTGCTGACTTCTTGAACGTCACGACGCCCGTCAGCGAAAGCCAGTAACCGGCGTCAAGAATCTCCCGCGCCTCATCGACCGTGCCCGTGAAGCAGTGAAAAACGACGCCCGCCAGTGCCGGAAACGCGCGCAGCATGGCCATCACATCGGCATGCGCCTCGCGGCAGTGAATGACCACCGGCTTTTCCACCATCGAGGCGATTTCCAACTGGCGCCGAAAGACATGGGCCTGCGAGGGACGATCCGAAAAATCGTAGTGATAGTCCAGCCCCATTTCACCGACCGCGTAAACATCCGGCCTCGCGACGATCGCTTGCAGTTCGGCATCCCAACCGTCGGCGACCTTTGCGGCTTCGTGAGGATGGATGCCGGCGACGACGTGAACGCCGCGGTACTCGGCGCTTAATTCAAGCGCACGGCGGGCGTCGGCAAGATCAACGGCGATCGTCACGTACTCGGCGACTCCGGCGGCGACCGCGCGGCTGATCACGCCGTCAACCCGTTCAAACAATCCGGGCGAAGTGAGATGGCAATGCGAATCGATCAGCATGGGCGCCAAGGTTCCTCCGGACCCAAAGCCGGCGCGATTTGATGACATTGTAGCCGGATATTTGATTAGATGCGCGCCTTCGGCGTTTCACCTGCACCAGCGCGTCGGCTGGAACGCCTCAATGATGTGCCGCACGATCGGCTTGCCCTTGGGTGGCATGACAACGCTGATGACATCAAAGCGGCACGGACATTCAGGATTGCCGCGCGCATGCAGCCAGGCTTTCGTGGCACGCTCGATCTGTCGCATCTTGGCGGGCATCACGTGATTTTCCGGATCAGCCGCCGCGTCGCTGGTGAGCGCCTTCACTTCGACAAAGACGAGACACTCCCCATCGCGGCAGATGATGTCGATCTCGCCGAATCCGCAGTTGAAGTTTCTCTGGATGATGCGATAGCCGAGCGATTTGAGGTGCTTCGCCGCCACGGCCTCTCCAGACTGCCCGACGCTTCGACGAAAGAAGCTCACGCGTACGGCCCTCGGCGATACAAGACCCGAACCCTACCGCGGCTGTGGACGCTCGACACGATCAATGCCGGCGATGATCGCTGCGCAAATTGAAACGCGGCCTGCATAGCCGCGCTTCATGTTACGAGATAACACAACCGCCCG
>CAZRFP010000021.1:0-36237 GCA_964599535.1 uncultured Planctomycetaceae bacterium | reverse complement strand
GCGACCAACGCGATTCAGGCCCCGCGCTCGACCGTCACCGCCGGCGGCCGCTGACACCGTGCATGTGTGTCTTAGCGGGCGGATTGCGTGCCCCGCGATCGCCGACAAATCGAGCGGTCCGCGCGCCCGAACGTGTCACTCGACGGCTGACGATCCTGCTCGGTCAGGGCAATCGCATCTTCCTTCGAAATAGGAGCGTGCAACCCTTGCAACGCGACGCTACCCCTTATTTCAAGATTGATTCGCGCATCAACAGCCACCGCTTCCTGACGGTCGCGGTTCTGATTGGGAACATGCGATTGCCCTGCCTGCTCAGTTTTGCAGTCCGCCGTCCTTGTTGACAGGCAAACCGCTTTTTCCGATGATGCAGCGTTCCATCGGTTGCCCGATGGCCGGTATCGCTCGGAGGCCGACACCGCAAGGGTGCTCCTCTGACAACACCGGGCGTTTAGCTCAGTTGGCTAGAGCGCGTGGTCGACATCCACGAGGTCACAGGTTCGAGTCCTGTAACGCCCAGTAGGTATTTGTTAGGGTTGTCGCATCCAGTCGCAACCCCTTGAAAAGCCCCGCAATTTGCGGGGTTTTTGATTTCCCCATTGTTGTCTTACGACACCTTGCGGTCCATTTCGTGCGGTTGCTGTGCCTGGCCTGCTCCCCAAAATCTGAACCATCTGGTATGAGAGTCTCCACGGCCCGAATGGCCCCTGCGCGACCCGGGTGAACTTGAGCCGGCACTCGCGACGAAAACCCTGCTCGCAGAGCAGTGGGACCGCGGGAGCGATTCGAAGTGAACAGCGCCACACCACCCTGGTCGCTTGTGACTTGTCGGGCTATTTCTCTGAACTCGCGTCGAAGTGCAATCCGCATTCCGGACACCGTCCGTGCGTTAGGGTTCTTAGATCGTAACCACATTTTTGACAGTGACCTATTGGAAAACGGCGCTTCTTGAAAAGCAAGAACACCGCTAGTCCGCAAACCAAAGAGGTTGGGAAGAAAAATGCAAGTTTGACGACAAGTAAGATCACCCAATACGGATCGAGATAGTCTACGCATTCAGCATAGTCAGAAATTCCAACTGAAACAGCAGATGAGGCAAGAACGGCCGACACAAACAGCGCGGCGTTCACAGATGGCGACGCCGCAACGCGAATGCTCAGCCACCTCAAAATGTAACTCATTCCGAGCGCGACGACGATCGAGATCCCTACGAAGATGCTGATTCCCATCGGATACTGCTCTCAATCATGGCCACGGTTTCCCTCGTTTTCTTGGTTGTGGCCAAGTAGGGAAATCAGGCTGAGGTTCCCAGGGATCAAACGGGGACGGTGGTAGCTTTGGCTCGAATGTGTCAAGCGGTGGAATAACGATAGGTGGCAATATATCTGGCGGTATCTCCATTGGAGGGTCGGCAAAAATAGGTGTATTGCACGCCAGATATTGTGCCTCTTCGTACGCATCTTGGCCATGCTCATCGACTGCCACGAAATACGCAGCGGCAAGAGGGAGGCAGCATCCGGCACCATCGTTCCCCGCGCGAATCAGGCACTGCTGAAATAGCAGGTCGCAAAACGACTTTGCAACACCGCAAGTGTCATAGCAATCGTCGTGAACTTGACAAAATTGTGAAAATGGACAACCCATCGGGTTGTCGGGGACGATGCCGTCTCTCCAACCGTCGCCACATGTTAGTCCACTCGGGTCTTTAAGCGATGTAGGGCGATCGTCCACGAACCCAAATAGACAACGGTGCAACCATGCATAACGCGCAGGCCACGCAGACATCTGTGGGGCATTGCGATCACCTGAGCGTGCAGCTTCCCGATAGTCAACGACGTATACACCGGGTGAGACTCGAACTAACAGAGAGCGCTAATATCGCCCTAAGTATTTAACGTAAGTCATTGTCAGAAAATGAGTTACTGGGAGCGCTGGGACTCGAACCCAGGACCAACGGCTTAAAAGGCCGCTGCTCTACCGACTGAGCTACGCTCCCTGTTTCGGCGGATGAAACTCGGGCACATCATGGGCCGCGCGGCGTGCGCGGATTATCGTCTCTTGACGATTACCCTACGACTATCAATCTAAGGCAAAGGTCGGGCGACCCTCTGCGGCACCGCCGACTCGGCGATGAAAGCACGCGCTTGAGGTTCGTTTCACGAGTTTTGCCACAAGCCGTTATGCCGCACGTCTGCGGCACTCTTCGGCGGCGTCTCATCTACCGATGCACCTACTTTATGTACGCTCTTGGCGCTTGGCAAGCTGCCCGTTCGTCGAGCGATGGACACGTCGAAGCCTGCGGCCGTACACTTGCGCAGCCTGGCGCGGATGGTCCCACCGTCGTCAAGATGTGCGATCCATGAATGGAGCTATTTGCTCCTGGGTAGAGGGGGTTCGCGATGAGTCGAACAACGACATTCGCGTCGATCGCTGAGATCGGCCAGGACATCTACGGCATCGCGGCCGGGCACATCGACCGCGCATTTCGTCACATCCTGCGAGGGCCGCTTGTGACGGCGGAACGCAGCTTTGTTCGATTGATTACGGGCGAGCCGCATCCGTTCGGCAACCTCGCTATTTTCTCCAATCCGGCTGATGACGCGACCACAAGAGAGGCGATCGAACCATTGTGCGGATGCGGCGCGCCGGCAGCCGTGCTTATTGTTGGCACGGCCAGCACGAGCGTTCGCGAACTTCTAAGGAATGCGGGTTTCGAGCCGCACGGCGTCATGCCGGCCATGGCCGTTGAGATCGACTCGATGCCCGAAACGAGCCTGCCGGCGGGCTATTCCCTCGCGCGCGTCGGCAGCGGCGATGAGGGGGACGAATGGGCCGATGTTTTCTCAGACGGATATGAACTCCCGCGCGGCATCGGACGGTCCTTCTCGCCGAATGTGATCCAAGCGACAACGGCCGCCGATGCACCCATCCAGTATTTCGCGATCCGCAAGGGCGGGCGGATGGTGGGCACGTCGCTGGCCTATCTCGCGGACGGCGTGGCCGGCATCTACTGCGTTGCGACGCTCGCGGAGGACCGCGGCCAGGGGCTGGGCGCACACTTGACGGCCGAGCCACTGCGGATGGTTCGCGAACTTGGCTATCGCGTCGGTGTCTTGCAGTCGTCACCGGCGGGGCACTCGGTCTATCGCAAGTTGGGCTTCGCAGATGTCGGGGATGTGCTGTTGTACATGAGGGTGCCTGCGCAGGCCTGATCGCGATGGCGTTCAATTCAATCGGTCTCCCCGAATGCAAGCGCGAGCTTGTCCGCGTGTGAGACCAGCGTGGTTTCGCTTACTCCAGCCATGCATTGACGCGCGCGGCGACTGGTCGCATGATCCATAGCCCATGAACAAAGAGAACACCGCTCTCCCTCCTTCCGGCGACGGTAATTCCGCTTCGTCGATTTCAGCTTATGCCCGGCATTCGGCCGACGATCTCAACACCCAACCCGAGTTGGCCTCCTATCGTCAAACACTGCTTGGCCAGGTCGACGAACGATTACTTGCGCGAAAGCCGGTTGCGATCGGGCTGGCCGTCGTGCTCGTCGCCGCATTGGTGGTGCCGTCGATTCAGTTCATCGTCAAGATTCAGCAAAAAGACACGAGTCTCTTTCGAGAGTCCGGCGAGCGCCATCGAACCGCGCTGGGCCGCTGGCTTCCCACGGCCGCGCTGCTGAACGACGCCGAGAACACGAAGAACCCCTACGGCTATGGCCACTGGTTCCCCACGCCGCCGCTCGTGCTGGTCTGCCTCGCGCCGCTGGCGAAACTGGGCTATGTCGGCGCGGCCGTCGTGTGGGCGGCACTGAAAATCGCGGGCTTCTTGCTGGCGATGGTCCTGATCGTCCGAGGTCTTGGACGTAAATCGTTCGCCGTGCCGATCGGCGTCATGTTGGCAGCAGCGGTGTATTCGATCCGACCGATCGTCTCGGACATCACGCACGGCAATCTCAACATCTTCATGATGGTCTGGCTGGCCATCGCATGGGGGCTGTACGTGCGCCGGCACGACGTCTGGTCCGGCGTGTTTCTTGCGCTGGCCGTCGCAACCAAACTGACGCCGGCGCTGGCGATCATCTATTTCGCGTACAAGCGCGAGTGGCGCGTGCTGATGGGCGCGGCCGTCGGACTGGTCATGTTCTTCATTGTGCTGCCCGGGATTACGCTGGGCTTTGATACGAACTGGGCTTATCTACATTCGTGGTTTGAGATGCTCGTCGCGCCATTCGCGTTTCACGGATATGCGGCCCACGAGCCGGCCAATCAGTCGCTTTTCGGTGTCGTGATGCGCCTGCTGGGCAATGCGGGCGTTCTCAAGCTTGAGGTCATGCCGACCGATCTCGCGTTTCAGAGCGGCATGGAAGACATGTCCCGCCCGGCCACGATACTCGGCCGGATGCTGAAGCCGGCGGTCTCGCTGCCGGTGCTCGCGGCGCTGGCATATGTATGCCGCGTTCGCGGCACTGACCGGCGTGATCCGCGTCTGCTGCTGGAGTTCGGCCTGGTCCTGCTCGCCATGCTGCTGCTCAGCGAGCGCACCTGGAAGCATCACGCAACGACACTGCCGATCGTCTTCGTCGCCGTTTGGTACGCATTGGTCTGCCGGCCGCACACCGACCGCTTCCGTGCGTGGTTTGTAGCCGGTCTTTCAGTGCAACTCGTGCTGCTGCTTCTTCTGAGCGAGGGCATACTGCCGGATCGACTGGCCGAGCGGCTATTGGATGGCGGCGTGTTCTGTTGGGGGCTGGTACTGTGCTTCGTGCAGGGCGCCATCCTGTTACGCGCGTCAGCCACAGCGCCGCCAACGGGCGCCACCGCCGCGCAACGACCCGCCTGATTGACGCGAATTGACCGCGCGCCTTTACTCGCGCGGGCTACTGCCCCCAGATCGGCGCGCCTTCATCTAGTTGTACGCCCAGCGCGTCGGCGATTCGATTGATGTAATTGAAATATGCGATGATCTGCACGGCGTCATGAATGGCCGTATCGTCCCAACCGGCGTCGCGCAGCCGCCGCACATCATCTTCCGCCATGCTCGACGGTTCGCGCGTCAATTTTTCGGCGTATTCCAGCAGTGCCGCATCGCGCGGCGCGACGCCGGCCGACTGCCAGTCGCGCACAATCGCATGGACAAATGTGTCGGCTTCGGCGGGGCTGCGATCGTGGACCTCGGCACGGAGGTCCGTGGCGTGCGACTGCACTCAGTAAAAGCACTCGTTCGTCCGGCTGACGACCGTGGCGATCATCTCGCGCGTGTATCGCGGCAGAGGCGACGCGCCGAACATCAGCGCTCGATAGAGCGCCATGGATTCGCGCAGCGCGGCCGGATTGAGCGACATGGAGCGGACGATATTGTAAACGCGACCCGCGCGCCGGCGAGCGGCGTCGAACTGTTCGCCGATCGGACCGTCGGCTTCATCATCGGAAATCATCTTGATCCAGGCCACACGTCACCTCGCGCGGTTTACAAGATTCAATCGAGTACGAAGCCATCATTCTAACTGAATCGCCACGAGCGTGACATCATCATGCGCGAGCCGTCCGCCGCTCCACCGCCGCAGCCGCCGGAGAATATGGGACTTCAATTCCATCGGCGGCGCGGTGCCTGCTTCGTTTGCCGCAGCGATCAGCCGCTCGATGCCGAACAGTTCACCATCGTCGCCCGGCGCTTCAATCACGCCGTCGGTGTACAGAAGCAGCATGTCGCCTCGCCGGAACGGCCACTCGGCCATGTCGAACGCCGCGCCGGCCATAACGCCCAGCGGCAGATTTCGCGGTCCGTCTACTGCCGTTAACTGAACCTGCGACCATGCACCGTCGCGGCGCGCGAGCATCGGCGGATGGCCGGCGTTGCTGTAATAGAGCCTGCCGGTCGCGGTGTAATAGGAGATGACGACAGCCGTCGTGAGCGCGCGAAAGCCGTGATCGGCAGCGCACTGGTTCAATCCGCGCATGATGGACGGTTGGTCCGTGTCGCTCATGTGACACTTGATCTGATCATACATCCACTGGCTGACGGCAGCGACCTGATCGCCGTGCCCGCACACATCGGCCAGAACCAGCCGCGTGAGCCGATCGCTTCCGCAGACGGAGAAGTAGTAAGCGTCGCCGCCGCGCCCGCCATCGCACGCGCCGGCGTACAGGCTGGCGCTGAGGCCCGGCGCGCAGACATCGAGTTCCTCGTCTTTGATGCCGCCCCAGATTTCGGAGCACTGGATTCGATACATGCGCGGTTTGCCTCCCGTCGCATGTATGATGCCGCGCACGGCGGCCAGGTTACTTGATCATCGCCCGAGCCGCGGCCTCGATGTGCGAGGCGGACAAGCCGGTATAGAACAGGATGTCTTCCGGAGACTTGGCGCTCTTGGGAATCTTGTTGCAGACCATGCATTCGACGCGGATGCCACCCGCCTTCGCCGCCGCCTCGGCCATCGCACCTGAAAGCCCCCCGGCGTAATTATCCTCAACGCAGAGCATGCGGCCGCCGCTCTTCTTTGCCGCCGCAAGGATCGGTTCGGCATTGAGCGGAAAACTGTACGCATCGATCAGCGTGCAATTCAGCCCGGCCTTCGCCAGTCGACCGATCGCATCCTTGCAGACGTGGAGCATGTATCCGGACGAGACGATCGTCAGCGCGTCGCCCTGCGCTAGCACATGCGATCCGCCCAGCTCAAATTTCGTATCCGGCGCATAGAGCATTTCGACATCCGGCCGATGCGTCCGCATGTAGCACATGCCCTCATGGTTGGCCATCAACACGGTCAGATGATACGCCGCAACGGCGTCGGCCGGTTGAAGCGAAACGCAGGCCGGCCTGCCGTAGCCGTTGTCGACATCGGCGGCGCAGCGGAAATACGTGACGTCGTGAAGGCTCATCTGGCTCGGACCGTCTGCGGCTAGGGAGATGCCGGCATGAGAGCCGACGATCTTGATGTTCGCCCGCGTGATCTGGGCCATCTCGATCTGGTCATACGCCCGCGCGACGAATTTAGCGAAAGTACTGGCAAACGGAATGAACCCCGCCGCGGCCATGCCCGCCGCGACCGAGATCATGTTCTGCTCGGCAATTTTACACTCGACGAAGCGCTCCGGGTGCTGCTTGCCGAGAACTTCGGAAAATGTCGAGTTGCTGACATCGCCGTCGAGCGCGACGATACGCGGATCGCTCCGGGCGATCGCGAGCAGTGCCGCGCCGTAGGCACGCCGCGTCGCCATCTTGCCCTTGGCGGCGACGCCCTCTAGGCCGGCCGCCTTCATGGCTTCGGCAAAGCCGGGGCCTCTGACCACTTTGCGCTCGAAAGGATCGGCCTCGATCGGCGACCTGGATTCGATCTTCACGCCGCCGACATCGCCGATGCCCAGCGACTGTCCGGTCGCGTCCAGTTCCGCGCAGGCTTTCTCCAACTGCTCAGCCGGAACAGGCTTGCCGTGGTTCGACCGGTCGAGAATGGAAGGGCAGCCCCAACCCTTCATCGTATTTGCAATGATCGCCAGCGGTTTTGAGTGCCCTTCTGACGGCACCACCGCGCCGCGAATCGCATCCGGATCGTGGCCGTCGATCGTGATCGACTGCCAACCGAAAGCCGCCGCTTTGGCGGCCAGCGCCGCAGCCGACTGCTGCGGCGACACGTAATCGGCCTGACCTTGGCCGTTGCAGTTGAAGATGGCGACGACGTTGTGCAGCTTGTGATCGACGATGAAGTCCATGGCCTCCCAGATCTGCCCTTCGCGCGATTCGCCGTCACCGATGATCGTATAGACTCGCTTATCGATTCCGCGTTGTCGGGCGGCCATCGCCAGCCCCGCCGCGACGCTGAGGCCTTGACCGAGCGAACCGGTCGCGGCGTCGAAAAAGGGGAATCCCTCGGCTGGATTGGGATGGCCGTCGAGCGGGCTGTTCGTTTCGCGCAGCGTCGCGAGGTCTTCGCGCGTCAGTTTCCGCGCGTCGGCCCGATCGCGACCGACGCTGCCGCCCAGATCGGCCCATGCGGCATAGACTGCCGGCACGGCATGGCCTTCCGACAACACGAGGCGATCATTGCCGGGATGCCAGGGATCGGCCGGATCGTGTCGCATCACGTCGTACATCAGCACGACGATAAGATGCATGATCGACAGGGCGCTCGTGGGGTGGCCCGAGCCGGCCGCCGTCGTCATTCGCAGGACGTCTTTTCCGAGTTCAACGGCTCTGTTGTGTATGAAATTGCGGTAGCTCATCGCTTCTCCCGTTCCGGTAGGCGTGTGGGTGAATCATCGCGATCCATCGCCGTAGGGTAGCGTCCAGCGCCGCTCTCGCAACGGTTGCCGCGGAAACGGTCGCCGAGCCTTCGCCGGCCACGGGAGCCGCACGCCAAGGCTTTTCATTATCGTAGAGGGTCTTATAATTCGAGGTGATTTCCGCCGATGAGGTGGGAAGAGACAGGATGTCTGTGGAACCTTGACGGGGGTAGTGACCGTGGATTGTTTTGTCATCAATGGCGGCAAGCGGCTCAAAGGCACGGTGGCCATCAGCGGCTCCAAGAATGCGGCGCTGCCCATCATGGCTGCGTCGATTCTGACGGAAGGGGAAACCGTCCTCAAAGGCATCCCCGATCTGACCGACATTCGCTCGCTGTCATATCTTCTGGAAAAGCTGGGCGTCAAAGTCTTCCACGCCGACAACGGCAACATCAGCCTGCGCGTCGAAGATGAGATGAACTGCCACGCGGAGTATGAGTTGGTCCGCCAGATGCGCGCCAGCGTCTGCGTCATGGGCCCTTTGCTCGCCAAGCGCGGCCGAGCGCAGGTCAGCCTGCCCGGCGGATGCAACATCGGCTATCGTCCGATCAACTTGCACTTGCAGGGGCTTGAAGCGCTCGGCGCGACGGTCGAACTGACCGGCGGCGATATTCACGTCAGAGCGAAAAAGCTCAAGGGCGCGGAGATTTTCCTCGGCGGACCTTTCGGCTCGACCGTCTTAGGCACGGCCAACGTGATGATGGCCGCATGCCTCGCAGATGGGACTTCCGTCATCGAGTGCGCCGCGTGTGAGCCTGAAGTCGTCGACTTAGCAAATTATCTCAACGCCTGCGGCGCGCGCATCACCGGCCACGGCACGCCGCGCATCACGATCGAAGGCGTCAGCGAACTCAAAGGCTGCGAGCACACCGTCATTCCCGACCGCATCGAGGCCGGCACATTCCTTGTCGCCGCGGCCATCACAAATGGCGATGTGAAGCTCACAAATTGCCGGCTGGATCATCTTCTGGCCGTGGTGGATCGGCTCAAGGCGATCGGCGTTCATGTCGAGCGCTCGCCGGAAGGCTATGTGCAGGTTTCCTCGGCGCGTCGGCTGGAGCCGGTGCAGATCACGACGCAGCCGTATCCGGGCTTTCCGACTGACCTGCAGGCCCAGATGATGACGCTGCTCTGTCTGGCCGACGGCAACAGCATCATTACGGAGAAGATATACCCCGATCGATTTGTCCACGTCGCCGAGCTGAACCGCATGGGCGCCATTCTGCAAAAGGAAGGCCCGACCGTCATTGTCGAGGGCGTGAAGCAGTTGATCGGCGCGCCGGTCATGGCGAGCGATCTTCGCGCGTCGGCGGCCCTCGTGCTGGCCGGTCTTGTCGCCAAAGGCAAGACGACCGTCTCGCGTGTCTATCACATCGATCGAGGTTACGACCGCATCGAACTGCGGCTCAACGCATTGGGCGCTGATATCAAGCGCGTTCCCGAATAAGGAGGCGGTCCCGCGTGTTTCCACCCTTTGTTAACAGCTTCGGCGATCAGTTTTTTGCCGTCATGATCAATCTTATCGGCACGGTCTCGGCGTCATTCTTCTCCGCAATCGTCGGCGCATTCGCCACGAACATACTCGGGCCGTTCCTCCAAAGCCTGGCTGTCACGCTGGGGCTGGTCGAAGGCTGATGCTTCGATCCGAGTGATACATGCCCAACGCCGCCATATTCACTATCTCGGACTCACGCGCGCTGGGGGCGGCCGAAGATCTCGGCGGTCCGGCCGTTGAAGCCGCGCTCGTCGCCATCGGCTGCACGATTGCAGAACGCCGGATCATCCCCGATGAAATAGACGAAATTCGCGCTGCGGTGGAATCGTTCATCGGACGAGTCCGGTTGATCGTCACAACCGGCGGGACCGGCGTGGCGGATCGCGATGTGACGCCCGAAGCGATCGAGCCGCTGATCGAGAAACCCCTGCCCGGTTTCGGCGAGATCATGCGCGGCGGGACATTCGCAAAGACGCCGCTGTCGGTCATTTCGCGCGGCGGCGCGGGCGTCACGGGCGGGACGCTGATTCTCATGCTGCCCGGCAGCCCGCGCGGCGTGATGGATTGCCTCGAACTGCTCTCGCCCGCGATCAAGCACGTCTTGCAGGTGTTGGAAAAACAGAAAGTCGACTGTCAGGCGGAGGCCAATCGCGACGAGCGACGATGATCCGCACATTTGCGGACTCATGCGCCGCGATGTGAGGTGACTCGTCAATAACAGCCTTCGAGCGCCCAATATCCTTTCATGTTTCCCATTCGCGACAACATCCCCACGCGAACGCGGCCCTATGTCACCATCGGGCTGATCCTCGCCAACGTCGCCATCTTTCTCTTTCAGGTCACGCGCGGGGAAGAGGGATTCCGGGAGTTCACCTGGAAATACGGCTTTGTGCCGGCCCAGTTGATCTATTCAGCCGATGACTTTCGCGACGGGCTGCGCGAGAACCCGCCCACCATGCCGCTGACCGATCGTGAAGGCCGGCAGCTTGTGAACCGCTTCACCGGTCGGCCGGCCTTTGTGCCGGATGTTCGATCATTCGAGGCGGCAGGGGCGATGCCGGCCGGGCTGAACATCTTTACGTGTATGTTTCTGCACGGCGGCTGGATGCACCTGATCGGCAACATGCTGTTTCTCTGGATCTTCGGCAACAACGTCGAGGACAGACTCGGTACGTGGTTGTTCGCGATCTTCTATCTGGCGGGCGGCGTGGCTGGAAATTTGCTGCACACCTATTTTCAGCCGGGCTTTGTTCCGCTGGTCGGCGCGAGCGGAGCGATCAGCGCCGTAATGGGCGGGTATCTGATTCTCTACCCTCACGCGCGTGTGCTGGCGATCGTGCCGATCGGCTGGTATCCGGCCACGTTCAGCCTTCCGGCGTGGATCTATCTCGGCTTCTACATCGTCATGCAGAACTTTTTCCCGGTCTTTCGCGGCAGCGAAACGAACGTGGCGTACTGGGCGCACATCGGCGGCTTCATCGCGGGGATGGTGATGATTCTCTCATTTCCAAAGCGCCCCGCCGCGCCGCCGCCGGCGTATGACCCGCAGCGCGACGACGCCGACTTCGTGCTGTGACAGGGTCGGTTCGCTCGGCGCGTTCAGGCGCGGCGCGCCATTGCGCGAACCGGCAAGTAGCCTGATTCCATTTACGGCATGGTAAAGGCGTCTCGCGTTTCCGCACCGCCGAGACGGCGGCGTCAAATCTGATCGGAAAAGGCGCTTTATCGATTAGAAGAACGTCACGCCGATAATGGCAAAAAGCTGCTGCAGGCAGCCCAGGCCCAGTTGCGGGCAGGTGCCCATGACCAGCGCGGCCAAGGCGGCCTTCTTGACGCGAGTCCGACGATGCTTGCGGCCATTTCGGCGAATGTTGTTCATGGCGTCTCCCTGGCAATGTCGATGGACATTCGTTTATGCCTTGGCGCGAACTTTAGGGCGATGCGCCCCGCGATGCAACGGCGGAATTGAAACGCCAACGGGTGAGTTCGTACCGATTGGCGCGGATCAGATGCAGTTTGGTTCTTGAAATGTCATGATCTCACCGGGCCGCAACTCACTCGCCCGATTCGGCATCGGCCAGCGCGCTGATATGCGCGCCGACGATGCGGATGTCGTCGTAGCTGACCGTTCCGCCGAGTGCCTCGAACACCGGGCGGAGCCGCTCGGTGCCCAGTTCGCCAACGACGGCGGCGATCCGTTCATAGTCGGTCTCGCTGATCCATGCGGTGATCGTTGCCGGTCGTTCCGCTTCAATGAAGTCCATCAGGTAATTCACGACGGTGCCGCGCGAGCGCGCTACTTCGTCCGCCACATGATCGACCGACACGCCGGTTCTGAACAACTCTCGCGCCTTGAGTACGACGGGCGTTAACGCCCGGGCCTTCACCGAGTGAACCGCCGGCGGCGGCGCCGACATGTTCGATGCCAGCTTGTTTGACTGGCAGTATTTCGTGATGCAATCAAGAAACCGATCGCCGAAATCGTCCAGCTTGGTCTTGCCGACGCCGTTTATGCTGCCGAACTCATCGATCGACTTCGGCCTTCGCCGGGCCATGTCGCGCAAGCTGGCATCGCTGAAGATGACAAACGGAGGCGCGCTCCGCTCGTCGGCGATCTGCTTGCGCAGCGCGCGCAGCGCATCGAACAAGCCGCGATCCACGCCGATCCACGATGCCTCGCGCTTCTCGTCGCGCGTGACCGGCAGATGCGCTATCGGCAGCCGCACCGAGCGCTCGCCGCGCATCACGCGCCAAGACTCTTCGTTCAGCTTCAACGTGGCATAGCTGTCGTTCGATCTCGTCAGCAGGCCCAGATCGGCCATTTGATTGATCGTCGCCGTCAACTGGCGAATCGTCATATCCTGTACGAGGCCGAAAGTGCTCAGCGACTCATGATTCCACTTGCGGATCATCTCATTGTCCGAGCCGCGCAGAACCGAGGCGACGTGACGAGCACCGAACCTCTCCTTCGTACGCGCCACGCAAGAGAGAATCTTCTGCGCCAAGATCGTGACATCCTCCGTGTCGCCCGCCTCGTGCAGGCAAACGTCGCACGCCCCGCAGTCGGATGCACGATAGACCTGCCCGAAATACTCCACCAGCCGGCGATGCCGACAGTCGAACGGCTGGCAATAGGCCTGCAAGTGGTGAAGCAGCTCGATCTGGGATTCGTAGTTTCGCTGCCCTTCCGGCGTCGACGTGTCGTCGGACAATAGCCGCTTCCACTTGTGCAGGTCTCCCGGCGAATAGAGCATGACGCACTCGGCGTCCAGACCATCGCGCCCGGCGCGGCCGGTCTCCTGCTGATAATGCTCGATTGATTTGGGCATGGCGGCATGGATGACGCAGCGCACGTTGCTTCGATCGATGCCCATTCCGAAGGCCACCGTTGCCACGACGACGTCGACTTCCTCGTTCGCGAAGGCATCCTGCGCCTTGCGCCGCGCGAGCGGCGACATGCCGGCATGATAGTACGCCGCCTTGACGCCCTCGGATTGGAGGTAGTTCGCCATCGACTCCGTGTCTTTTCGTGAAATGCAATAAACGATGACGGCCTCGTCCCTATGACGACGGATAACTTCGAGCGTCTGGCCCTGAACATCGTCGCGCAGGATGACGCGATACGTCAGGTTCGGCCGGTCGAAATTGCCGACGAGCACCGTCGGATCGACGAGCCGAAGCTGCTGAATAATGTCATGCCGCACGCGCTCGGTGGCCGTCGCGGTGTAGGCATGGAAACTCGCGGCGGGGAAGCGGTGTTTTATTTCGACAAGTCGGCGATACTCCGGGCGAAAGTCGTGGCCCCAATGGCTGATGCAGTGGGCCTCGTCAATGGCGATCGAACGCACGTTGAGTTGCCCGATCCAACGAAGGAACCCCTCGGTGACGATCCGTTCCGGAGCGGCGAAAATAAGTCGATATTGACCGGCCGTCGCGTCGCGGTAGATCGCGCTGCGCTCCGCCTCGGACAGGCCGGAATAAAGCGCAACTGCGGGATAGCCGCAGGCCTTCAGGCCATCGACCTGGTCCTTCATAAGTGAGATGAGGGGCGAAACGACGATATCCGTCCGCTTTTCAAGTACGGGCGGCACCTGATAGCAGAGGGATTTTCCGCCGCCGGTGGGCATGACCACGAGCGAATCGCGCCGATCGATGCCGGCGCGGATGGCCTCGAACTGGAGCGGCCGCAGGCTGTCGTAGCCCCAATATCCGCGTACGACCTCAAGTATTCGCTCGTTGTGGTGGTTCTCCGGACGGCGAGTCGTGGGCGGTCCACTTTCATAAGTGCTTTGTGGTGCGATGGCCATGACGGCGCGGCATCGTACAAAAACCGAATTCTTGTGGCAAGCAGAAGTTTCCCATTATTTTTCGGACATCGGGGATTTTCTCATCTCCTAACGGAGACCGGCGGCATTGGTCTAGTATCTTATGGAGGAGCGTCCAATCGCCGAGCCGTCCGCTTGCTCGCGGCCGCCGAGACACTGCGGACCGACGATCGGCGCGTCATTGGAGTTTGAAGCCCCGCGTGGAGCCTCTTAGAATCGACCGTCAGCCATGAAACCGACCGCTTCCGTGACACTTCAAGAATCGCCCACGCTAAAAGCTCCGCGCGGACGCCGATCCATCACGATCGCCCCGACCCTGTCGACAGTCCCGATCCTTCGCGCAGATTCAGACGACCGTTCGTTTTGGCATATCTTTGAGCCGTGGGTCAGGCTTTTGATTGTCGTGATCGCCATCGCCCTCGCTCCCATCGCGATTTCGCGATTGTTCTCGGCCAGCGTGTTTTCCGGCTCGATTCGCTGGGAGCCTGGCAATCTGCCTCGGCTGCTGATCTCGGCATATGGTCTCGTCCTGTTCGCCGCGCTGGTGTGGCGCGTTCGACTGTGGAGAAGATATCGCCCGGTTGCGGCCGTCGCCGATGAGCAACTGCCCCATCTCAGCCTGGTCATTCCCGCATTCAACGAAGGCAAACTTGTCGGCCATTGCATTCGCGCCGCGGCGGCAAGCCGGTATCCGGCGGATCGATTCGAGATCATCGTGATCGACGACGGCAGCACCGACGACACAGGGCGGCACATTCTGGCGGCCGTTCGAGAGGCGGGCGACCGCGTTCGCATCACAACAGTTCGACACGAGACAAATCGCGGCAAGCGGCAAGCGCTGCATTCGGGCTTTCTACGCGCTCAAGGGGAAGTCTGGGCCACGACGGATTCCGACAGCCTGCTTGATCGCGACGCCCTTCGGAATGCCGTTGCGCCGATCGTCCGCGACGGCCGGGTCAACTGCGTCTCCGGCTGCGTGCAGGCGCTGAACGCGGGCGTCAATCTGTTTACGCGATTCATGAAGTGCTATTACAGCCTGTCGTTCAAATTCGTCCGTGCCTATCAGGACGGCTTTCGCGGCGTCTTCTGCGCGCCGGGCGCACTGAGTGTCTATCGCGCGTCGGCGACGCGGCCGGTGCTCGATGAGTGGATCGGTCAGGCGTTTCTCGGCGTGCCATGCGCCACCGGTGAAGATCGCGCGATGACGAATCTGCTACTAAGAGAAGGCGGCATGACGGCCTATCAGCAGAGCGCTGTCGTCTGGAGCCGCGCGCCGGAGACCTACGGCGACATGTCGAAGATGTTCCTTCGCTGGGCGCGCAGCAACATTCGCGAGACGATCGTGCTGTGGCGTTTCCTGCTGACGCGGTTTCGCGAAGGTTCGCTGGCGGCGTTTCGATTCAACATGGCGCTAGTGCTGTTGTCGCTCGTGCTCACGCCGATCTTCATCGGCCACAGTCTCGGGCTGA
Source organism: uncultured Planctomycetaceae bacterium (assembly GCA_964599535.1). GTDB lineage: Bacteria > Planctomycetota > Phycisphaerae > UBA1845 > UTPLA1 > JADJRI01. Next base: position 20,675 of record CAZRFP010000021.1, on the reverse strand, counting down.
TGTTTGTCAGCGACGGGTTCGTGCTACGATACGCGGCAGCGGCCATGTTCTATTCGGGCATTCTCGCGGCGATCTATTACCTCAACGAGCGCGACGCGGATTGGGTCTGGCTGCTGATCTATCAGTTGTTTTCGATCGCGTGCCTGTCGTGGATCATGCCGTACGCGGCCGTGACACTCCGCAACACAGGCTGGCTGACGCGCGGTGCGCGGTTGCATTTGCCGGCTGAGCGCGATGTTGTTGTGGAGGCGCTGTCGGTGGACGGTCTGAAGCTGGCTTGAACCGATACTTTATCCGCGCAGTTATTTTTGTCGGCGCAGACTTCACGTTCGGTGCCCGGCAGAGGCGCCGGACGCGACCGGCTTTGCGGCGCGGGCGTCTCGCCGGGGCGTAGAGTCGAGACGGCTGTGCCACAAGCGCTTTACGAACCGTCCTCCACCGCCTCGCCGCGCAGGATCCTGGCGCGCGCCGTCAATTTCGTCCGCCACGATTGCGACAGTTCGACGATCGACGCCGCGGCTTCCAGTTTTTCCACCGGCGCTTCCTTGTCCAGCATCAGGCGTGTTAATGACAATATCGTGACACCAAATCGCGGTCGCTCAATCAGCATGACCGCATCGCCCGCGCGCACTTCGCCAAGCTCCACCACGCGCACGTAGAAACCCGTATAGCCCGCCTCGTTCACCCATTTCGGCAGCATCGAACAGTTGTTTCGCATCGCCAGCGTCCCGCACGGCTGGCGCGGCTGGCTGACCTGCACCGTCGCGCCGCCGATCCGAAAGACATCCCCAACGCAAACCTCCGTCTCCAGCGCGCCCATCGTCGTCAGATTCTCGCCGAACGCCGGAACATCTACCGCGCCGCCCAGCACCTCGCGCCAATGGGCATAATGCTCGTGTGGATAGCAGCAGACCGCCTTGTCGACACCGCCGTGAACTTCCTGATTCGACGGCCGATCGCCGACAAAACCCTCGAGGGTCAGATTGACCGATTCGTGGACCGGTCGGCGATTGATTGACGAACTGAACGTGCGTCCGTCGCGGGTGATGAGCTGCGGACGACCGATGTTGAGTGAGACAATGTGCATGAGCGCGAATCCACTGACCTGCGTTTCTCCGGCGACGATCGGCCGGAAAGTTTCAGCGAACATTGCAGCGTACATAGGATACGCATGCGCCTTCATGCGCTCAATTCCGAGACACGCCCACCGCTTCCTAACGGTCGCGGCTCTGATTGTTGCGGCTCCGATGGCCTCGGCCCACGAATGCATAGATGCCCGGAAGTACGACAAGCGTGAGAAGGGTGCTGGTCACAACACCGCCGATCACCACCGTTGCCAGCGGCCGCTGCACTTCGGCGCCGATCCCCGTGTTGAATGCCATCGGCACAAAACCGAGACTCGCCACCAGGCCGGTCATCAGCACCGGCCTCAGGCGCGTCAGGGCGGTCGTCACGATGGCCTCGTGCAAATCAGCGCCGCGGTCCAGCATGTTTCGCAGGTGCGAGACAAACACCATGTCGCCCAGCACCGACACGCCGAACATCGCCACAAAGCCGATGCCCGCCGAGATGCTGAACGGCATGTCGCGCAGATGCAGCGCGACCAGCCCGCCGACGGCCGCCAGCGGCAGCGTCATGAAGATACGCAGCACGTCCAGCACGCGCCGATACGTCATGTAGAGCAGCACGAAAATAGCCGCAAGCGCGAGCGGAACGACGATCATGAGCCGGCGGCTCGCGCGCTCGAAGTGCTCAAACTGCCCGCCCAGTTCGTAGTAATAGCCGGGCGACAAAGTCACTTCGGAATCGATGCGGCGACGAATTTCATTCACAAAGCTCGCGACATCTCTGTCGACCACGTTGCACGTAACAACGATGCATCGCTTCTGCCATTCGCGCATGATCGTGGCCGGACCTTCGGTCTGGCGGATGTGCGTCAGCCGCGAGAGCGGTATGCGCTCGCCGCGCGCGGTCGTGATGAGAATGCGGCTGATGCTCGAAACGTCGCGCGCGATCGTCTCGTCGAGCTTCACGATCAGATCGAACCGCCGCTGATTCTCGCGGATCTCGCCGACCTTGCGTCCGCCGATCGCTTCGACGACTTCCAGCACATGATCGGCCGGCACGCCGTATCGCGCGATGGCGTCCTGATCGATGCGAATCTCCAGGACCGGCTGCCCGGTGATCTGTTCGGCGTAGACGTCCACCGCACCGGGCGTCGATTCGACCACGCGCGCGACGTCGCCCGCACCGCGTATCAACTCGTCGAGATCGTCGCCGAAGATGCGAATGCCCACATCGCTCCGGATGCCGGCGATCATCTCATTCAGGCGCATCTCGATCGGTTGGCTGAAGACGATGCGCATGCCGGGCAGACCTTCAAGTTCCTCACTCATGGCGCGCTCGAGCTGCTCCTGTGTCGCGGCGCGTTTCCACTGCGAGCGCGGCGACAGCGTGATGAACACGTCCGAAACCTCGATGCCCATCGGATCCGTCGCGATTTCGGCCGTGCCGGTGCGCGTCCAGATGTCGCGTACTTCATCGGGGTACTTTTCGAGAATCACCTCCTCAAGCACGGTGCCGATGCGCACCGACTCATCGAGCGAAACGCCCGACAAACGGATCGTGTTGATGGCGATCGCCTCCTCGGAAAGCCGCGGTACGAATTCCGCGCCTGTTCGCAACGACAACCACACGCCCAGTACCAGCAGCGCGACCGCGCCGATCATGACGGCCACGCGCGTGCGCACCGCCAGTTCGACGATCGGCCGGTAGAGCCGCTTGAGCGAACGAATCAGCCAGTTGTCTCCGTGACGCATGCGCCTCGGCAGCAGCAGACTCGCAAGAACCGGCATCAGCGTCATCGAGAGGATCATGGATCCCGTCAACGCGAAGACAACCGTCAGCGCCATCGGCCGAAAGAGCTTGCCCTCGACGCCCTCCAGCGTGAGGATCGGCAGGTAGACGATCATGATGATGAGTTCGCCGAAGAGTGTCGGCTTTCGAACTTCGATCGATGCTTCGCGCACAACATCGAGCAGGCGCCGACGGCCGCCATCTTCCGCGACGCGCCGCAGGCTGTTCTCGACCATGATGACGCTGCTATCGACGATGAGTCCGAAGTCGATCGCGCCGAGGCTCATGAGGCTTCCGGCGATTCCAAAACGCAGCATCGAATCGGCGGCGAACAGCATCGAGAGCGGAATGGCCGATGCGACGATGAGTCCTGACCGCAGATTGCCGAGAAAAATGAACAGAACGGCGACGACGAGCAGCGCGCCTTCGAAGAGATTGGTCTTGACGGTCTGAAGCACATGCTCGACCAGTTCGGTGCGCGAATAGACGAGCGCGATCTCCACTTCCGGCGTAAGACTCCCGCGAATCTCCTCAATCGCCTGTTCGACACGGCGTGCGATGTCATGGCTGTTCTCGCCCATCAGCATGAAGACCAGCCCGAGAACGACTTCGCCGCGGGCGTTGGCCGTCGCGGCGCCGCGGCGGATTTCATGTCCGATCTTCACTTCCGCCACGTCGTGAATGTGGATCGGCACGCCTTCGTGCGCCGCGATGACGATGTTGCCGATCTCACGGATGTTTGTCGTCAGACCGATGCCGTGGACCAGTTGAAGCTCGCCGGCCTCGACGATGTGACCGCCGCCGACGTTCATATTGTTGCGGCTCAGAGCGTCAAAGACGTCGTCCATCGTCAAGTCGTGCTTCATCAGCCTCGCCGGATCGACCAGCGCATGAAACTGCTTCTTGTGCCCGCCCCAGGTGTTGACCTCGGCGATGCCGGGGACTTTGCGCAGGCGAGGTTTGATCTCCCAGTCGTGCAGCGTCGTCAGTTCTTCGAGCGTGAGCGTCTTCGACGACACGACATAATGAATGATCTCGCCGAGGCCCGTTGTCACCGGACCCATTTGCGGCCGCTCAATGCCCGTCGGCAGCTCCACCGTCGCAATGCGTTCACTGACGAACTGGCGTGCGAGATAGAGATCGACGCCGTCTTTGAATACGACCGTGACCTGCGAGAGCCCGAACTTGGAAAGCGATCGAATCGACTCTAACCCCGGCAGTCCGCCGAGCGACTGCTCGACGGGAAACGTAATCTGCTGCTCAATCTCCACGGGCGAGAGTGCCGGCGCCATGGTGTTAATTTGCACCTGTACCGGCGTCGTGTCTGGAAAGGCGTCAATCGGCAGATTCACGGCGGACCAGCCGCCGAGAACGACAAGAACGACCGCCGCGACGATGACAAGGAAGCGGTTGTTCAGCGACCAATGAATGATCCATTCGAGCATATGCGGAGCCTCGGTTCTGCCGCGGGGTTCAGTGCACCGGTTCGCAGCAGCCGGCGCCGATGCTGCCCTTCATGATCTCGGTCTTGAGCAGAAAGCTGCCCTGCGTGACGATCGTCTCGCCTTCGGCCAGCCCCTCGCGCACTTCGATCAGATCGCCGCTTTCGATGCCCAGTCGCAACTTGCGCGGCTCGAACAGCGTTTCCGTCTGCCGCACAAATGCGATATTGCAGCAACCGTCCCACTGCACCGCGGAGCGCGGTACCACCACCAGCGGCTCGCGATCGTGGATCGTGATCTCGGCGCGGCCGAACATGTTGGCCCGCAGAACGCCCGCCGAGTTGTCGAGTTCGGCGCGAGCATGGAGCGTGCGCGTGCGCGGATCGATCTGGCGGCTGATCCACATCACGCGACCGGCAAACGTCTCGCCGCGCAGACCGTCGACCGTCACGACGACAGGCTGGCCGACTCGAACGAGGGCGATGTCGCGCTCATATACGTCGAGCATGGCCCACATCACGCCGGTATCGGCGATGGCGAATAGCGGCCGGGACGAGTCGACCGTCTCTCCGACGACGGCCAGCCGCTCGACGATTTCGCCGTCGAACGGCGCGGTCAGCGAAAGCAGCGGACTGATGTCCTTCGCGCCGACGACGCCTTCGATCTGCGTATCGCTCAAACCCAGCACTCTCAGATGCTGCCGCGCCTTGGACACCTCGATATCCGCCTCGGCCAGCTTGTTTTCGGCGGCGAGGTCTTCCTGCTTTCCGGCGATGCCGCGCTCGACGAGTTCATGCACGGCGTGATGGTTCTTTTCCCAGAGCATTCGATGTTCGACGGCTTGCAGATATTCAGCCTTGGCCGATGCAAGCTGTGCGGAGTCCACAACAGCCAGCACGTCTCCGGCGCGGACGACTTCGCCGAGATCGCGCTTGACGGCCTGAATGACGCCAGAGACGCGCGATGCGACCCGGGCGTAGTGATTGGCGTCGTAGGCAATGTCAGTGTTGCATTGAAGTGTCCGTGATATCTCCCGGCGCGCGACGGCTGCGTATTCAAACCCGGCCTTGTGGGCCGTATCGGGCGACGCCAGCCTGACGCGCGTGTCACTCGTGGTGCATGTGACCGACGGCGCTCGCTGCGAACGTGGCGTTTCGGCGGCATCGACCGACTCCACGATGAAATCCCTCGGCGCGTCGTCATGTCGAGGCCCGCCGCCGACGATCATGATGGCCGCATAGATCGCCTCGCGCTCGGGGTTGCATATAAAGCAAAGGCTCTCCGGCCGATCATGACCGCCGCACCAGTCGTTCAGCTTCTCGAACACACGGACCAGTTGCGGCCGGCAAATCCAGCACAGCGCCTCGGGCACGCCATGTTCGCGGCACGGTCCTTCCCGCGGAATCAGGTCAGCATCGCAGAACGGACAACGGTCGGCCGGCAGAAGGTGCTCTGCGCACGTGGTCCCTGTCGACGACGACGGCGGCGGAGCGTGCGTATCGCTCGATCGATCGCATGATGCCGCGATGAGCAAGCCAGTGCATGCCAGGCCGACGCCGATGGAAGTCACTGCACGATTAATTTTCCCGCACATGTCTCTGCTCCTGTTCCGCTGAGTGAGTCTCCAGCGCTGGAGTGATTGAATCGACTGCGATGCGCTCCAGCGGCGCGCCGGCCACGCGCTCCAGTTCGGCCGATGTGACTGCCGCCGTACGCCGGGCCGCGACAGCCGCGCGACGCGCCGTCAGCAGCGCTTGCTGCGCCTCGAGTACGGTCACCAGCGACGTGCGGCCGGCCTGATAGGTCGCCCGCGACAGTTCAAGGCTCTGCTCGGTCTGCGGCAGCAACGCTTCATCGTAGAACGTCACGATCTCACGCGCGGTGGCGGCATTGTCCGCCGCCTGCCGCGCTTCCTGGATGATCGACCGGCGGATTGACTCATGAACGCGGGCCGCTTCAGCGTGCGCATGTATCGCCCGCGCGATGCGGGCCTGATTCTGATCGAAGATCGGCAGCTCGATCGAAAGCGATGGTCCGGTGATCGCGTCGATCTCATCGCCCCCGCCGCGGCCGCCGGACAGACGCTCGTTTCGCTCGATCTGAGCGCCGAGCGACACCGAGGGAAAGACGCTGGCCTGTTCAAGCTCAATGCGGGCCGCCGCCGCATGCATAGCCTGCTCCGCGGCGCGAAGGTCCAGCCGCCGATGCAATGCCGCGCGGACGACAGCCTGCGGATCGATCGACACCTGTGCCGCCTGATCCAGCGATGTCAGAAGCATGACGCCCTCAATCGGCAGTGTGAGACCGAGCAGCACGGCCAATTGGCGACGCTCCGTCGCCGCTTCCAACCGCGCCTGGGTCACATCGAGCTCCGCGGCCAGCAGCGTTCCGCGAGCGAGGTTTACGTCCAATTCGCCCACAGCGCCGGCCTCACGGCGCGAGACGGCCACATCGACGAGTCGCTGTGCCAGGTCGCGATTCTGCCGCGCAATCTCAAGTGCGGCATCCGCGCCGACCGCGCGATAGTACGCCGACTTTGCGTCGATGGCCGTTCGCGCGGCGTCCGAAGCCAATCGAAGAATGGCCGCATCAAGATCGCGCTCGGCCGCGCGGGCGCGGATCGGAATCTGCCATATTTCGACAATGCTCTGCGCGATGCTCGCCTGTAAGTTGCTGCGCCCGCCGCCATCGGGAAACATCAGCGAGAAGCCCAGAACGGGGTTTGACGGCAACCGCGACTGGGCCACGTCGGCTCGGGCCATTCCGACGCGCGCGTAGGCCGCACGCAGCGGCGGATTGTTGAGCAACGCGATCTGAACCGCCTCATCGATCGACAACCCGTCGGCGACGATCTCATCGATGCGACGGTCATATTCGGCCTCTCGCAGCGGATCGAAGGTTTCAAATGCGCCGACGGCATCGACCATGTGCCCCGCGGCGCGCTGATAATCGCCCGCCGGATTCAGCGAAACACAGCCGAATACGCCCGGACCGAGGCAGGCCGCGCCAAGGAAAATGCAAGTGATGACTCGTCTCGGATTTTTCATCCATCAAGCTCGTCGTTCAGGTCGGAATTTCGCGCCAGGAACGAATCCCGCGTTGCGGTGATGCTGATCTACGCGAACGCGAAAACGTCACATGTGCGACACACATCGCCGGCGTCGGCGCGCAAACGGCCATGCGCGCGTCACCGCTGCCGTGACAGCTATGCTTGACGTATGAGAATCAAATCAGAAGGGGCATGCGGAATTCGGCGCGCGGCGGACCCGCGCCAGGTGGGCGGCCTTGCGGCGCGGCGGTCGATCGGCAATCGCCGCCCGTCGGCGGTGCAATCGAAGCGGCATAGAGGCTAACAACGAGGACGCCTGACCCATCGTCGACTTGCAACTGCTTTCCGGTGCGATTGATCAGGTTTTCGCAGGGATCCGTTGCGCAGTCCGATTCATGAGCACAGCCCTGCGGCTCCTCGGATTCACAGTTTGAACTGCGATCGCAGCACGGCGGCTCGCAGGCATGAAGCAGCACGCCCCCCCGGCACAAGACCGGCGGCGCGAGCAATACCATCGCCCATATCGCAACTCGAAACCGCGAATACATGACATCTAGTCTAGGCAGTGACAACTGCGAATGCAACGGTACGCCCGACAGCATCCCACAAGTGCCGGGGCAAACGCACTTTCCCGATCCGAGACACGGGCCAAGCCGCGCGATCAGAGCCGCGCAATCAGAGCCGCGACCGTAAGTGAGCGGTGACCCTATGACGTGCGAATGAGTCTTAGATTCAGGGTTGGATTCGCGTCGCAACGGTTGCACGTTGCGATACCGAAACGACATGCGACTGCCCTTCGCCATGCGCCATGCGCGACACCCGCGGCCGGCGCTCGGTCGAGCGATCTTCTATTCATCACACGATTGCGTTACAGACGTGTTGCGCATGAAGGAACCGCGTACGCGAGTTTCCGGACTTCGCAATCGCCGCGTGACTGTGCCGTCACACCGTGCACGGGCGGCACGGTTCTCTCGATCGCGTGAATCGACTTGACACGCATCGCACCAATCCGAGAACCCTGCCGCCGCATTGACTCACGAACCATGCAATCAGGCGAGACGCGGGATCAGCCCTGCTTGATCTCGATGCGCTTGGCCTGTGCTTCGGGGCGCTTTGCCAGCGTGACCGTCAGCACGCCATTGCGGAAGTTGGCCTCGACCTGGTCGGCGTTGACATAGCTCGGCAGCGGAATGCTTCGATGGAAGCTGCCGTACTGTCGCTCGACGTAGTGGTAGTCGCGCTTCTTTTCCTCGTGCTCCTGGCGCTTTTCGCCGCGAAGCGTGAGGACATTGCCCGCAACGTTGATCTCGACGTCTTTCGGGTCCACGCCCGCCAGCTCTGCCCGAACGGTGACGTCCTTCTCCGTCTCGGACAAGTCGATCTGCGGTCCCCAGGCCAATGCCGTATTTACATCATCGCTCCAGGGGAAGCCCAACGGCTCGCCCATGAACCGATCGAACAGGCGGTCCATCTCGCTGCGCAGCCGGCTCATGGAGAACTCAGGCCGCGCCAGACCTCGCTCTTCTCGCTTGGATTTCCAGGGAATCAGATTCATCGTCATGCACCTTCCTTTCTTGATGAAAAGTACGACAAGGCGTCACTTCGATTCATCCTGCATGTCCGTCCACGCATCAGGCGCCCTTGACGGCGATCTTGCGCGGGCGGACGGCTTCCGCCTTCGGCAGTGTGATCGTAAGGACGCCGTTCTCAATCTTCGCCGATATCTTGTCCGCGTCGATCTGCTCGTTCACCTCGAAGCTGCGCTGGTAGCAGCCCACGCCGTATTCGCGGGCCAGATAGTTTGTTCGGCCCTCATCCCGGCGCGGCCGTACCGCCGCCTCGACGCTCAGCCGGCCGCGCTCGAACTGAATGTTCACGCCGTCGGCCGTCGCGCCGGGCACGTCCGCGACAATCACCAGTTCGTCCGGCCGCTCGAAGATGTCCACGGCCGGCGTAAACTTTCGGACGACCGTCGCCTCGCGGCTTTCAATGGGTCGATTGCTACCATTCGTTTTTTCAATCGCTTTTGCGGTCATGTCTGCATCCTCCCGTCGATTTGCGTTCAATGCCTTGTTGTTCTCATTCCAAAACGTGCGCCAACACTGCAACGGACTGCTTACTCCAGCGACTTGACCTGAATCTTGCGCGCCTTGGCCGCTTCGGCCTTCGGCAGCCTGATCGTTAACACGCCATCGCGCAGCGAGGCCTCGACCTTGTTTACGTCGATGTCGGCCGGCAGCGTGAGCAGCCGCGTGAATTCGCCGTGGCCGCGCTCGTGCCGATGGTACGTCACGTTGTCTTGCGCGGGCTTTTCGCGGCAGCCCTTCAGCGTGACTTCGTTGCCGAGCACTTCCACATCGATGTTTTCCATCTTCATGCCCGGCAGTTCGGCCTCGACATAGAACACGTCGCCGTCTTCCCAGACGTTGAGCGGCGGAAAGGCCCGCGAGCGCATGACGGAGACATCGACCTCAGGCCAGAAGTCGTTGAAGAGCCGCTCCATCTCGCGGCCGACCTGACCAAACGATGCCAGCGGTGAGATTCTTCCGAGTAACATGTGCGTATCCTCCCATGTCGAAGTTCATTTGCTGTTCGTTCGCCGCGACCACCGCAGCGCGTCCACATGGAGATATAACAAATCGCGTGCCAAGACGGAGCCGACGGACCAGCAGCCGCGTAAAGCATTGATTTACAATGGGTTGCAAGCAAGGCAATTCAGGCGATTCGCCGCCGGGCCTGTCAAACTGACCTGCCACGGGCTGCGAATTTGGCAAGCGGATCGGGGTGCGGGTGTTGCGCGCTTTTCAATTTTGGAATCCCGTTCACCCCTTTGGAATGGAAATCGTGCGCGCTAAACAAGCCCGGCTTTTTAGACCGGGCTAGACGATGCCTGTTACTGCCCCCGTGCCCCTGATCGAAGCCCGATCGACGGGCCTTCGATCCGCCTTTTATCTTCCCGCCGCCATGCCGGTCGTCGCCTGGGCTTCGCGCCGTCGCCGGCATTGCTGATCGCGAATCGTGACACCCTTCAGAAGCTCTATGACCGCTGAGGCGTCGCTGGACGAATCGATCCGACTCATGAGTCGGCCGTCGCCGTGCCGTCGCTCTGACAGCCATTGGGCGAGTTTCTCGGGCGTCCAGTCCAGTTCGATCCGCAAGGCTTCAATCTTGCCACGCTGAGCCGGTGTCGCCAGCCGATAGACGCCCTTCGGCCGTCGCGGGCCGCGAACGGCCGGTCGTGGATGCTCATAGCCCGTGCCGGCGTTCAACCGCCGAAGCACGTCGCCCGCCTGGACGCGCGTCAGTGCCGAGATGGACCCGCCCGGGCATAAGTCCCGCACGTCGTCAATCGACAGCCCGCGCGCCCGCGCCGCCGCGAAGATCGCTCGGCGCTGTGTGTCGCGGATCGGCTCAATGTCATTCGTGCGATTCATCACCGTGCCCTACACCTTATGAGCTATGAATTGCGGGTCTCGCCGACTCACGCCTTCGACCAGCATGTCATAGACGATCGCGGGCATTTGCGCCGGGTCCAATGACGCCGACGCGACACCCGTCAAGTGGCAGACGTTTCTAAGGATGATCCAGTCACGGAGCTGATCGCCGGCTTCGCTCCGGACCCTGCTAAAAAACGGTCGGCCGCTCCCTTGATGCGATCGACTTCCTTGGCGTCGAGAAACTCGGCCAGCATGAGCGTGATATGATTGTGCTGAATGCCATTCATGAACAGAATGTGCGCCCAGAGTTCAATCTGCCTTGCGAACGGGATGCGCCCGAGAACCATTTCGACGGCCGAGACCTTTTCGCCGGTCACAAGGACGTACTCCGTGGCGATGTTGATCGGCGCGCCGTTCGTGGCCGACTCGATGCCGGTCCAGTGGTGGATTTTCGAAAAGCAATAAGTCATCGACTCGGCCATGTTCACGGCAAGCAGTCTGATCGCCTGCATCCGTTCCGATGCCGTCATATATCGCGTCCCGAAACCGATAACGCCGTCCGCGCCAAGATCGATGTCAATCTGGGGCGGATGATTCATGATGTCCAACTTCATCGATTGTCTCCTGTTGAGTTCCCGGTTGCTCGGGAGCCATGTACAAGTCCACGTCTTCACGATCCGGCTTCAAGCGATCCGGAATCTTCGGACCGCCGCCGGCCGTCAGTTTCTTCGTCCGCCGATTACCGCGAGTTCCCGCTCGCCGACGCCAAGCACGGATAGAATTCCATTGCCCGCGGAAATCAGTTCCGTGATCAATGACTCAATACGCCGAGCGCTCCCGTCTAAGCTGTCCTTGAAGGCCGCGTTCCATGCACTCACTAAAAGTTTTCCCTGTTCGGCATTCTCCCGGATGGCATCCTGATCCGCCCCCCGTAATTTGGTGTTCGCGGCGTCGCGCCGGCGTTTGATCTCTTCGGTGCGCTCAATTTCCGCATTGATCTCTTCGATTCGGCGTCGCTGCTTGGCCGTCCGCTCGCCGATCAGCGCTTCGCGTGTTTGCTGCTCGGTAAACTCGAAATCGAGATCAATGCCCTTGCGTCGCGCCTCGCGCACAAGTGAAGCCACCTGCCGTTTTGCATCGCGCGCGGCGTGCGCTTCCTGTTTACGAATCTCCCGCTCCAGTAGCGTGCGCTCGCCGCGACGCATCGCCTCGCCTCGCTCGGTCAGCGGCGCTTCGCGCATGCGGTCGATGATCGTCGGCGGAATGGCGCGGCCTTGTGCGTCGACGTCCGGATTGCCGAATACCCGCTCAAAGGCCCTGATGCGTGCCCGCGTGATTGAGAAATACCCGTTGCGATCCGGCGGCGCGGGCGGCGCATTAGGGAAGCCCAGGCCCATTCCAAATCCCGCGCCGAAAAACGGCGGCGCGGACGGTCCATACATGTCGTCCATGCCGCGTCGCCACAAGCTCGGAACGCGACTCAGGAAACTCCCGCCGCCGCCCGCGTCGACGCCGCCGAACATTTCATCATTGCCGCGCTGCCACAAGCCTATGATGCGACGGAAGAGTCCGTCGCCGCCGGCGCCCGGTCCGTCACCGGCATCATCGCCGCCGCCGCCGCCGCTCAATAAAGCGCCCATCGCCTTCGCAAGTATTGACGGCACCTTCCGGAGCGCTTCAAAAAGCTTGTCCGCCATCATGTCGGCGATGTCCTCGAAGACGCCCGCGAAGATGCCCATCAACCCCAGACTGTCGCCCTTGCCGAACATGATTTCAAAGAATGACCCGCCGCGCTCGAAGTGCTGTGTAATGCCTGACAGGATCGACTCGACGCCCTTCATGGCTTCCGAAAACGCCTCGCTCCCCGCAATCGCTGCCGCCAGCTTGTCGACCATATCCGACAGCCGCGACTTCGCCGCCGCATAGGTGAAGGCGACCTCCTTCCCGTGCAGCCCCATCCGCCCCATGCTCGCGCGAATCTGCTCCATGGCCTGCCGAATAAACTCGGCGCGCTTCGCGGCTGGCGCAAGCACTGCAAACGCGCCTTCGCCGTGTATCTTGTCGAACGCCTCCGCGATGCCTTCCGTCCCTCCGCGCATGAGTCCGAAGTTTTCAAGCAGGGCTGTTGACTGCCGTGAAATGCCCTTCACGATTTGCTCCGCCGCCGAGTCAAAAGAGACGCCGGTCGCAATGGCCTTCTTACTCGCGAAGTCGAGTATCGTTGGCAACTCGCGCGTGACGTTGACGCCACGCTCCATCGAATCGTTCGCCAACTCCATCGCGCGTTGCAATGTCAGTGTGCCGTTGGACGCATCAACCAGACTTTGCGCCATTTGCTGAGTGTCATCGCCAACGGTCTTCGTGAGCGCACTAAAGGTCTTCTCGATCGTGCCGAGCCGCGCGCCGCGGTCAACCAATCCCTCGATGCCGGCCAATAGCGGGCGTAGGCCGAGTTGCACGTCGCGAAGGAATCCGAGACCGGACTGAGCGACCTTGAAGGGGATCGTGATCGGCTTTGCGGCAAAGCGCGCGAGCGAGCTGATGCCGCCGGCCGCGCGCGACAGCGCGGACTGAGTGTTATCCGTCGCGCTGATATTGATGCCAAAAGCAAGCTGACTCATTTCGCCGATCTCCGCTTTTCGTCGTCCGTCTCGGCCCGGCCCGGCGTCGTGTCAAACGCCCATGCCGCCATGCCCTTGATCGCCTCGTAAAGCTCGGGCGGAAGTCCGGCCACGATCTCGTAGGGAAGGCCGGCCATCCGGGCCACGTCGCGGACCTCGATTAGATGCTCCACCAGGTCGCGCACTTCCGACGTGTGCATTTTGGCCCGCTTTCGCGCCGCCTCGATTCGCTGATCCAGTGATTGCGCCCGCATGTTCCCAGTCCCGTTTGTCCGCGCGGTGTCGGCCGCGTGTCACGCCCTATACGTAGAGCCGCCGCTCCGATTCGCTCAGCGGCGCGTGCCCCTTGTCGCGAAGTGCAAGGCCAATCAGAGCCGCCTTATTCGTGAGTTTCTGAATCATGGGGCTGGCGTCGAATTCGCGCGATGAGTTCGCAATGACCGACTCCCGCGCACTATTGGCCGTGACTTGGCCAAGCTCTCCGCGCTCCAGCGCCGCGCTCTCTTCGTAGGACATTTCCTCTTGAAACGCCTGCCGAAGCGCATCATCGATCCACGCCTGCCGGGTCGTGAGTCCCCTCAGCGCCGGCTCGTTTTGATCGTACTCCGCCGCCGCGTCCACAATGATCGAAATCCGCCGCTCCGCGGCTTCGTCAACCACCTTTTTCTGACGCTCCGCCTCTTTCAGTCGGTCCATGTTCATAACGCTCCGATTACTTTTCACCGTGTTTGTCGTGTTCCGAATCGCGGCGGCGGGCGAGCGGGCCAGCGGAACGCTTGGCCCGATGCAAAGCTCGCAGCCGCGCCGATCCGAGTTCGTGATCCATCGTCCCGCCTTGTCGTCCTTCATCGCGCTCATCCCTTCAGTGTCGGCGTCGCGTCGCTCTCTCTCACGCCGCCGCGCCTTTCCCGTCATCCTCCCAGCGTCTGGATCGCTTTATCAAGTTGCTTGAGCTCGTCGATCAGCGGCTTGAACTTCCGCCATTCCGCGTCCGCCGCCGTGAATTTCTTTTCCGCCGATTCAACCACCGACTGAGGCGAAGTTGACGGGCTGCTTTCGTGCGCGAACCGCGCGTGTTCAAGCTCGCGAAGCGCCTGAGTGTGAGCATCGCGCGGCCCGGCCGGAATCTGACGCGCAACCTGCTTTCGACGGGCGCGAAGCCGCGTGATCTCGTTTATCGCCGACTCGCGAATGCCCGCCTCGGCCAGCTTGATCTCATTGTCAATGGTCGCCGTCCAGGCGAGCAGCTCATCCGAGCGGGCGTCCAGTGCCTTCACGGCCTCAGCGTGTCGGCGCTCTTCCTGTTCGCGATCCTCGCGCAGCTTCGCAGTGCCGTCGCCCTTTTCCGCCAGCAACTTCTCCCGCTTCGCGGCAAGGCGACTCAGTAGATCGTCACGCTCGGCGGCGATCGCCGCCGCGTGCGCCTCGCGCATCTTCGCCAGAATCGACTCCCGCCCGGCAACATCGGACCGTATCCGACCGGCCTCGGCAGACGCCGCCGCGTAAGCGACATCGTCGCCGGCCGCGTTCACCATTGCGGCCTCGGCCGCGTCCAGCGCCAGCCCGTGCTTATTCAACTCCGCTTCAAGCTTGCCGATCCGATCGGCCAGCGTGTCGGACGAAACCGCCGCCTTCGGCGCGGCCTTCGCAAAAATTCCCATGATCGATCTCCCTTCAAAGCGGCATCGAGCCGCCTTCAAAGCCGCCTATATCCGCACGGCCCGGGCGACGCGCCCGCGCCGAAAACAATCAAAAAACGACCGGCGCGCGTTCTGACCCGCGCGCCGATCGCGGAGACTCGCGGCCGATCCGCCCGCCTCGGATAAGCGAAATCGGCCGCTGTCATGGACCCGCCCCGCGTGGATGATTCGCAAGGCAGACTGAAAAAACGGACGATCCGGTGATACTACGAATCGCCCGCGCGCCACGCCCGCCGGCCTCGGCACCGGCGAGCACGTCGCTCCGTGACGGGCATGCGCGCCCGCCTCGGTCAAAAGTCCCTGATTGCATCGTGCCGTTGTCATGGCATTCCCAAAGTCCGCTCAGCCCGCCGCCGCGATCAACTTCCGGTTGCCAGCCAGCGTCGTGTCAATCTGACGCATGATCTCGTCATTGCGAACGCCAACCGGCATGAGCACCTTTTCCGTCGCCATGCGAAGAAGCGGCGCGTCGATCAAGCCGTTTCGGCGGCGAGCCGCGAAGGCAGCTTTTTCAAAAATATTCGACGCCTGGCCGAGCATTCCCACGCCGATACAGCACGCGACAGCCGCGAGATACTCCGCGCCGTCGTGTGTCAGCCGCACCTTATCGGCCTTGAAAATCGCCACGATTTCATCGATGGAAAAGAACGGGCGGCGCACGCCGCCTTGTCCGTCTGACCCGCGAAGCAGGTCAACGACGTAGGCCACGCGGCGACTGAACTGTTCATCGAGCAGCCCACGCCCGACGCCGCTTCGCGGTTCATCCACGCGACGCGCCATGCGGCTTGTGCCAAGGAGCAAGACCGGAATGCCGCACACTTCCGCAAGGTCGCGCACCTGGTCATAGGCTGATTGCTTTGCTCGGTGGAATTCGTCTACAATCAGGAGCCGCCCGGAGTTGTTCAGGCGATCGACGACATATTCAGCCCGGCTTCGGCGCGGGCCGGTCACTCGCCACCCTGCCGATGCGATGATGCCGTCAAACAGGGCCGCGCCAGTGCGGGCATGTTCCGCGATGCGCACGAGAATTGCGTTCGGATCAGCCGCCGCCAGTGCTTCGGCCGCAGCCGACTTGCCGATGCCGCTCGGACCGATCGCCATAACGATCCGCTCGCCGCCGCCGTGAATCGACTTCGATGCGGCCGTGCGGGCGTTTTTCTTGGCGATCGCCGCCGCGTCGCGCACACTGATGAGCACGCCCGTCTCATAAATCCCGATCGGAGCGGTCCGCTTGCGCCGGCGCTCATCATCGTCCACCCACGAATTGAGTTTTCGGATGATCGATTCGCGGTCACCTTTGTACTTGGAGCGAAGTGTCTCGCTGACGGCACTCTCGGAAACGCCGATCGCGTGCGAAATCGTCGTCAACGTGATTCGATGCGCCTTGATATGTCCGCGAACGATGCCGACAACCTCGCGCACCTGGTCCGCCTCAAGCGGCCCGTCCTCGGGCAATCTAACGCTCTTGAGCATAACTCTGGCCTCCGTGCCATATGCTTCATCCACCGCGTCTATCGAGTTCGGCGGCGCGCATCTATCGCCCGCCGTGCCGGCGTCCGCGCCCATGTCCGGGCCGCTCAACCCGAGTGCCTCAACCGGCTCGGCCGATTCGCCCGATTCGCCTGGTCCATTCTTCGGAAGTGACTCGCTCACGGCACCGCCTCCCGATCCAAGTCGTCAAGTTCATCAAGTTCATCCGATTCCAGCCCGAAGAAATCGATCGCGTCGCCGTCCGGCAATCGCTCGATACCCAGCGCCGGCCGCGTGTCCGGCCCGTCGCCGGCGAGCATGTCCATCACGCTGATTTCATCGCAATCGCTCGTGCCCGTGCGGACCAAATGCGCGTCTTCGCCGACCGGCTTGGCCTTCGCCTGGTCTATGGCTTCCTCAAGTTCCGGCCGCACGCGAAGCGATGCCGGAGCGTCGGCACTGGCCGCGCCGCGCTTCCCATGAACCGCCTCGATGCCCGCCCGATAGTCGCGAATATGCTCGATCGCCGGCCGCGACTCGAAGAGCTTTCGAGCCGCCTTCGCTTGCTCCATGAACGGCTTGAGCAGCGTCTTTTGAGCCTTGATTCGCTCTTTCAGATCTCGATCGGTCAAGCCCGCCGCCCCGTGACACACGATTTCAAAGAGCGGCTTGCGATCGAGTTCGCAGACCATCGCCTTCGACATGTCATCCACGTCGACCGCGAGCAAAACCTTCCGGCCTTGCAGATTCACCAGCCGGGCATCGCCGTTGCCGTACCACCGGCTCATATGCCGAATGCCGTCGCGGCGAACCAGCTTCGGACCGATGAATCGCTGAAATAGGTGTGACAAGACCGCGTCACTCTCGCGCTCGATCGGCCGCGATCGAAAGGCAGTAAGCGCCTCCAGCGGCGTTTTGCCGTACATGTCGGCCGAGCTATGCGGCGTGCCGTGATAGGCCGCGATGGCTTCCGCCGCCGCCTGCTCGATCGTGTCGATAGTCGGCAACTTCTCCAGATTGGCCTTGATCCAGTCGTTGCGATCCTCATGCCGCTCGTCCGGCGAGCCGCCGATGAAACCCGCAAAGGCCCGATCGCAAATATCCTTGAACGTGTCAAAAAATCGCTCGATATGCTTCGCCCAGGGCGCGTAGGGCGCTACACGCCGAACGTCGATGCCGAGTTCCTCAAGCACGCTTCCGATGCGCGAACCATCAAAGGCGCGATATTTCGGATGCCGCGTCGCGGCGCGATAGTCTTCGCCCCAATCAGTGCGCAGAATCAGCGGCTTGCCGTAGTCGGCGATGCCGCGCTTGATCGATGCCAAGATGGTATTGCTGTCCGCGTGCGGCGCGATCAGAAACGAAACAACGACGCGCGAGCGCTGATCCAGCCATGTCGTCATCTTCGGCCGAACCGGCTTCCAACCCCGCGCCGTGAGCACGCGACACCAGATATCCAACGTGCGCTCGTCGCCCACCCATTCATCATTTGCGGCGATGGAATCGTAATCGCGCTCCACTTTCGGCACCGATGCCGCCAGCGCGGCATAGCGCCCCTTCGACGCCGCACGCCGTGCGATTTCCGGCACGCGCTCGCGAAGGACTTGATAGCATTTTGCGAGCGATGGAATATGCCATTCCGGATCATCCGGCCGATCCTCGCGGCCGATGTAGCCCTTGCGCGTCGCGTATCCGATCGTCTCAAATCGAGCCTTCGCAATCGGCGGTCGATTCCCGCAGAGCACTAGCGCGCTCAAGTGCTCCAGGGCCTTCTCGCCGATCGCCTCGACGCCGCCGCGCCCGCGCCGATCATACTTCGGCAAAAGCCCCGTCATGCCGTCCGCATCGTAGGCGTGCTTCCAGTTATACGCCGTCGCGAGCGACACGCGACGAAGCCCCGCCGCGCGTAGAAGGTCTTGCGTGCGCGGATCATTCAAAAATCGCCCGAACCGCGACCGCACGTCGCCGCTGAAGTTGAAGGCCGCAAACGCTTGAACAAAGGCGTGCCGCCATTTTGCCGTTTGAATAACATCCTTCGGCGCTCCCGATCGGGCCGCTTCCGAAAGCTGCTCAAGATCGCGCTGCCTCAGATTCACCGGCGGCGCGAAACTCACGTGCGCGTCGCGATGGATCAGCCAGACGCCGTCGACTTTGCGCGCCAGCGCTCGCGGTGCCCACTCGTCAGCGCATAACAGTTGAATCCGCCGCGTCTTCACGCCCATCAGCAATGCGGCCGCGTCGACGCCGATCCAGTCGAGCGCCGAAGCGGGGCCGGGCTGTAGGCTGATCGCAAGGCTCACGTCACACTCTCCGGCTTGTCCGCCAGCCCCGCGACTTCATCCGGATTGACCGACAAACGAGTCATCATTTGCCGCACAATTGCCTCGACCCTTTCGGGCGGATGTGACGCGATCAGCGCGTTTAATTCCGCCGCCGCGATCTGCGCCACGCGCCAATTGATCGACGCTGGCCCGCGTCGCCCTGGCACTTCCAGGCCGGCTTGGCGACGAAGCGCGCGAACGTGTTTTCGTAATGCCGACAAGCCGACACCTGATTCACCCAGCCGAAGCGCCTTATCGATCTCGCCGACGCTCATGCCCGTAGAAAGCGCCAGCCGCCTTAGCTCCTCGCGCCGCGCGGGCGGCAAATCGGCTATCACGATGCCGATAGGCTGACGTCCGCGCCGCTTCGACTTGCCTTTTGACGTTTCGACGCCCATTCAAAAACTCGCACTCAAAAAAGAGCGGGGCCGGGCTGCTACAGCTAACCCCGGCATGGGTCAAACCCCCAAACCCGGCCCCGCCGTTATCGTGTCGCGCGCCCCGCGCGCGAAAACTAATCCCGCTAGATCGCGCCGGCTTCCGCCTTCCGACCCATCATGATCCGCCGCCCGTTCCAGGGCGTTGTACAGCGATCGATCGTCGTGGCGGCCGCGTCGAGATCATCAGCCCTTCCGAGCAATTGCTCAGCCCGGAAGCGCAGGTCCGCCGCCACCTTCCAAAGCCTGGAAGGCGAGACGGCGATGTAGTACCCGAGTGACCGGCGCGTCGAGACCGGAGAATTCACGTTGTCAGTCCGGGCCTCCACGATGGCGAAATAACTGGATGTAAACGTGCGTCCCAGCCATTCAACCGAGTCAGCGTCCAACTGTGTCGCCGCACAAAGCTGCGCCAATGGCACGGCCTTGTCTTCCGACCACGCCCCGCGCAGAGTGAGTTCTAGAATCAGACGGATAGCCTCTCGGCCTTGAAATCCGGGCCGACGCTCTGGTAATTCGGCCGGCGTCGCCGGCGAGCTGCTCGCCGCGCTGCTCGCCGCGCCGTTCGCGCTCGCGGAATTCGCCGTTTCGTGCCGTCCGCGTGGCACGCTTCGCGTGGTTCGTTTGCGTTTCATATAGTGTCAGACCTCCAAAAAACGCTGTAAAACCGCTGCTTTCAGCCGTCGCCCGCCGCGCGAGCATCAAAACGGCCGTCAAGAATCCGCATCGCCGGCACGAGCCGGCGAGCGGGCCGGAATGTCACTTTCGCAAGGCTCGCCGGCATCCACACCCCGGCCGGCATTCGCCTGTTTAATCACGCGCATGAGCGCGCTGTCGGACTCGCCCGAAGCGGCGGCTACAATCGCCCGGCGCAGCGCGTTGCTTTTCTCGATGCCCTCGCCGGACACGAGCTTTGCGAGCCGCCGTGCGCCCTGGTTGAAGTCTTCAAACGCCAGCCCGGCCAGAATCGGCGTGCCGGCCCGGCCGTGTGTCTCACGGATGATTTTGCGGACCGGAAGGCGAAGCGCGTCGGCGATGGCGCGGGCCGTGCCAACACTGACCGGCTTACCGCCGAGCGCCCTTGCGATCGTCGCGTAGACAAGCCCCGCCTTGGCAATCAGGTCACTGCGATACCACCCGCGTCCGAGCATTTGTCGCTCGATCAATTCGCCGTTGAGTATGACCGTCCCCTGAATCGGCATCATTAGACTCCGTGCGCCGCCATGACGACTACGTTGATATTGTAATTGTACTACATGACGAATTAGTCGCAAGTGATAAAAAAAGAAAATCTTGGAGACCAAAGGTGCGACCATTGCATTCGTCCCCCGGTTAATTCAAA
>CAZRFP010000020.1:0-36433 GCA_964599535.1 uncultured Planctomycetaceae bacterium | reverse complement strand
GCGGGCGTAATTCAGTGGTAGAATGCCAGCTTCCCAAAATACGAATCGGGGCTTGTTGAAGGGCGCAAAATGGCGCGTAAGTGACTATCTCGCAGAGACTTACGTTGAATCTCGTCATGGTCGATCTAGGCCGGAAAATCGCCCTACGTAGAGCAGGATCGACCGCTTAAGTAGAGCGGACGTTCAGCGGAAACCGTTCCACAATGCCCAAACGCTCCTACCATCGCGCTGCGATGACATCCGTCTTCCATAGTGCCACCCCGGCGTCGGAAGAAATCCGACGCCGAGGTGATTCCGATCTACGCTTCGAGCTTCTTCCCACCGTCCCGGCGGCGCGACGATCACCCGTCGATGTCGTACTGATCCACCTTGGATTTCCCCTCGGGGAAGCCGAGGTCCAAGTACGTCGACGCGTGGTAACCTTCCCCCTCGACGAAGGTGAAGTGGCTCTCCACCTCGGAGTCACCTACGCCCTTGAACGATGCGCCGCCATCCCACGAGTTGAACGGGGTTCCGATCTCCATCTCTTCGTTCATTGCCGGTCTCCTTGAGCTTGGGTTTGACTGATTCACAACGGCCGTTCATCTTAGTACACGTGGCAGAGCCGGATTGCGCCGGATAAATCTCGTGGCCCGCGCTTCTTTCGCAAAGAGGCTCAGCATGGCGACACGGCAACACAATGATCACCCTTCACCCGCCGGTGGCTCGCACAACTCGGACGGAACAAGCCCCGCGGCCAAGCAGCCTAACTCGGCCCATGAGCTTCTTACACGACAACTCTACGAAACCCTACGCACTATCGCCGCAGCCCATATGCGTGGGCAGCCACCTGGCCACACGCTCCAGCCGACTGCACTCGTTCACGAGGCCTTCCTGCGGCTAGCATCCTCAACCGTCGAGTGGCGAGGGCGAAGCCACTTCTTTGCCGCAGCAGCGCAAGCCATCCGACACGTTCTGGTCGACCACGCCCGCAAGCGAAAGGCCCGCCGTGCAGATCGCCGCGTGCATCTCGATGATCCCGATGGACTCCTAGGTCCACACCCTGCCTCTGAGAGGATCATCGAATTAGATGAGGCACTAGCCCAGTTAGCGCTACTCCATCCGCGCCAAGCGCGTGTTGTTGAATTGCGTTTTTTCGCTGGAATGCCGGGAGCCGAAATCGCTCAAGTCCTCAACGTCAACCGGGACACCGTCGTCAATGACTGGGCAGCGGCGCGGGCATGGCTCATTGGAGTGCTTTCTACGGGGCGTCCGAATGAATCCTAACCAGTACGAGGAGGCCGTCCGCGTATTTCACGAAGCTCGTGCCCAGGCCGACCCGATCACCTTCGTTGAGGAATTGAACATCAGTGACACCACCATTTGCGCATGCGTCCTGATGATGCTAAAGCACGACTCACAGACGCTGCCACGCGACTTCAGCCACGACATTTCGCAGCACGTGCCGTTCCCTGATCCCCCTTTCTCCGCTAGAGGATTCAAAGTACTAAGGCGCCTTGGTGAAGGTGGGATGGGCGTTGTCTACGAAGCACATGACATCCAGCTCGACCGCACGGTTGCCCTAAAGGTTCTCAAACATACCGCGCTTGCCCACCTACACGAGGACCGGCTCCTGCGGGAAGCTCAAATACTCGCAAAGCTCCGTAATCCGCATATCGCCACCGTTTACGGGATCGGGACCTTCCCATCCCAAACTGGCTCCGAACATCCTTTTATCTCGATGGAGTACGTCGATGGAGTTTCTATCACGGATTACATCCATCAGCATCAGCTTTCCCTCCAGAAACGTCTAACGCTCTTCGCGAGCGTCTGCCGTGCAGTTGAAGATGCTCATGCTCATCGGATTCTTCACCGAGATCTATCCCCGAACAACATTCTCATTTCGTCGGCTGGCGTCCCAAAAGTGATTGACTTTGGGATTGCGAGCTTATTCGACCCAGCGTCCGGCACATCTGACGAACAGCTCTACGGCACACCTCCGTACATGAGCCCAGAAGCGTTACGCGGCGACACCGTGACCACAAAGGCTGACGTCTACGCACTAGGGGTACTCCTTCATCAAATCCTCGTCCAACAGGCCCCCGACGATCACTCCTGGCTGGAACGTACGCCAAAAGGCGATCTTGGCTGTGTTTCAGCGAAGGCGCGCGCGACGGAGCCAGAAAACCGTTACCGGTCCGCCGATAGCCTTGCTGACGACATCGAGCGCTACATCCGTTGCCTTCCGATTGATGCGCGTCCTCGGACGCCCACCTACGTCGCTCGTCGTTTCGTTCAGCGGCACCCCTGGCTTATGGCCGGGAGTTTCACACTGCTCCTTGTCGCTAGCGTCGCGGCCATCAATGAATCTCGGCTTCGTCAAGTAGCTGAGAACGCATTGGAGGCTGCTCAGCGACAGACGGCAATTGCCAAGGAAGTAAATGCTTTTTTGAACAACGACCTCTTGGGGGCCGCACATCCATCCATTGCCCAAGGCGAGACAATCACCGTGCGACAGGTCCTTGACCGTGCCGCATCGCTAATCCCGAATCGATTCACTGACAAACCGCTCGTGGAGGCAGGCATCCAATCGACTATTGGTCGCGCATACCTCGCACTCGGCTGCTACGACCCTGCTCTAGCTCACATCTCGCGAGCACTCGAACTTCGTCAGCAAAACCTTGGCCCGCAACATGTCGACACAATAGATTCGCTAAATGATCGCGCTGTGGTACTGAACGAAATCGGCAAATACGACGAGGCGATAGCAATCCTAAAGGAAGCCCGGCATGTTCAGGAGACCCAGGGGAGAGCGAAGCAGGCCTTGACGCTCGACGTAATCGAGAACTTAGCTTATTCGTATCGCATGTTGAGTCGATTTGAGGACGCCGAGACGCTGTATCAGCTTGTCATCGCAACTAGGGAGGAGACCGAGAATCCTGACGACCCGGAGCTCCTGGAGACTCTTAGCAAGATGGCCGCGCTACGGTTTCAGCAAGGACGATACGACGACGCACGACATTTCGGTGAGCGAGTGCTCGATTCTCGCCGTCGCACGCTCGGGGAGCGCCACCCGGATACACTGCACGCTTTGAACAACTTGGCCGGAATCTACTCAGGCCTTGGACAACTCGATCGCGCTGAGGCGGTTTATCGCGAGCTATCCACGCGTTATGAGGAGATTCTCGGGCCTGACCATGCTGACACCGTCCTGTGTGCTAATAACCTCGCCGTTGTTCTTCGTTCGATGAAAAAGTTTGAAGACGCCGAGGTGATATTTCGAAAGTGCCTGCAATCGTACAAGGGCTCGCTAGGCGACAATGACCCCCGTACAATCGGTTGCACCGCCAATCTTGCCGCTACCCTTCAAGATTTGCAACGCTTTGAGCAAGCGGAGGCTTTGTTCTCAGATGCGATCACCAAAGCGCGCATCGTACTAGGGGACCGTCATTGGTACATTGGTGCGTTTCAGTTAGCGCGAGGCCAGTGTCTCGTGGCGACCACGAAATTTGAGGACGCCAAACGCGCTCTTGAGGAGGCGCACGACATACTTCTAGAATCTCTCGGCGCCGAGCACGAACGCACATTAGCAGCAGCCCGCTCACTTGACGACCTAAACAACTCGCTTAAGGCCCGCTCGAACCCTAAAGAGTGAGTCACACTGCGCGGGGATCGAATGCAAACTGTCTCGCCCGGCCAGGGCATTGTCCGTGCTCGCCGCGAAAGGCTGCCGCGACACATCATCCGATTGACGCCTGCAAGCCCGTACATCCCATCGCTGAACTGCGACCGCCGCTAATCCGTCTTTCATGCTCATCGCGTTGACGCCGCAAGCGTCGCCGCTTTCCGCCTGCTTCGACATGCTGTGACTTGCCTTGCGCTCTCGTGCTCCGGGCCGGACGGCTACGAGCAAGCTCCCGGTCGAAGCGGCAGGCGAATCGCCAGGCGGCTGATCGTGCCGTCGCGGGAGTCCTTCCGATTCACCTCTCCCTCTCAATGCGGCCTGTCACTCCGCCTGCTCTGCGCTTCGACCTGTAGCCGTCCGTCCCTCCGCAGTCCTCGCGAGGGGTGATCGGGTTTCCCACGGACCGGTGAGGAAACACCGATCACCCCTTGTTTCGCGAGGACGGTCTATGAATGCAAAGCAAGTCAGACAAGCGAAGACGACGCAGAGCGAACAGCTCACGCTCTTTGCGTTGTTCGATAGTGCGATTGCCGAGAACCCTCGGACTCAGGCATTACCGGCAGCGGGGGAGGCGAGGCCGCACCGTCTGCCTACGCCGTCATCGTCGGGTCCCATGGCCAGTGAGAACCCGACGACGACGGCTTTATACGGCAGACAGCGAGAGGACGAAGGTCCAAACGCGGACGTTTCGTCTGTCAGGCTGCTTGCGGAGAGGGTGAGGTCACTTCTCCAGGCCGAGCCAAAGACTCAGATCGATAACCCGCTGCTCGACACGCTCACACGCGAGGTGTTCGGGACGGCAGTCGGGCACGCACGCGACGCCTACGACGCAGCGGAAGCCGGGATGAACGCCTACATCGGCGAGCTTGCGATCGACTTTCAGAACGGCCGGGAAGCGATTGACCGATTGCTTGCTCTCACCGAGCGAATGCCCCGGCAGTCACGCCGTGACGAGCGGCAAGTTGAGTTTCAGCAGTTCAGCACGCCGCCCGCCCAGGCGTTTGTTATCGTTTCGGCAGCAGCGATTCAGCCCGGAATGACGGTCCTTGAGCCGAGTGCGGGGACGGGGAATCTTGCGGTGCTCGCTCGAATGGCCGGGGGTGCGGTTGAGACGAACGAGATCGACGCCCGCCGGGCTGAATTGCTCGCCGTGCTCGGCTTTCCGGTATCGACGCACGACGCGGAACGGCTCGACAACCTGCTTGATCCGGAGAAGCATTTTGACGCCGTCGTGATGAACCCGCCGTTTTCAGCGACGGGCGGACGGGTGAACGGCCATAGCACGAGGTTCGGCGCCAGGCACGTCGAGCAGGCATTGCTCCGCTTGAAACCGGGCGGACGGCTTGTCGCCGTTGTCAGCCAGGGCATGGCCCTTGACCGCGTGGGCTTTCGCGATTGGTGGGAGAAGATCGAGAAGCGTTACCGGGTCCGGGCCAACATCGGCATGGACGGTAACGGCTACGGGAAGTTCGGCACATCGTTCGGCAATCAGATCATCGTCATCGACAACAACGGCCCCACCGCAAACGAACAGGAAGTAATCACCGGCTCTGGGCTTTCGCCGCACGAAGCGTATGAACTCATTCGCGAGCTTGCCGAGGAGAACATTCCGGACCGCATCGAACGGGTAGGACGGAAGCCAGAGGGGAACAACAAGGCACGCCGCGAAACGCCAATCACCGAGACTCAGAGCGGTATCGGTGAAATCGTTCTGAGCACCGCGGCGCCTGTCGCCCACGTCGAGACGGGTACAGTGTTCTCCCGCTACCAAGTGCGGAAGGCCACCGTTCGCGGAGCCGAGAAGCACCCGGCGAACGTTGTTGAATCGACCACGATGGCAAGCGTTGAGCCGCCGGATATCACGTACAAGCACAGCCTCCCGGCAGAGCTAATCATCGAGGGCCGCGTGTCGGACCTCCAGATCGAGGACACCATCTACGCGGGACAGGCCACCGAGACGAAGCTTCCCGACGGAAACCGCCGCGGACACTGGAACGGCGACGGGACCGGGATAGGAAAGGGGAGAGAGATTTACGCTTTCATCTACGACCAGTTCCAGCATGGCCGAAGGAAGCACGTTCACGTATCGGCGTCCCATCAGCTTGTCGCAGACGCAGAGCGAGACCGCGACGCCGTGGGCTTGCCGCTTCCCATCATCCATCAGGCGAAGCTCAAACCGACAGGCGTTGTGACCGCTTCGCAGGGCGTGTTCTTCACCACCTACACCATGCTCGCCCAGGACTTCACGAAGGACCGGCCACGGTTCAACCAGCTTGCCGATTGGCTTGGACCGGAGTTTGACGGCGTGATCGCCTTTGACGAATCGCACTTGATGAAAAACGCGGCCGCCACCCCCTTCGGCGGAAAGGCGAGCACCGACTCCGGCACTCAGCGGGGGAACATGGGAATTGAGCTTCAGCGGATATTCCCAAAGGCCCGCGTCCGCTACTTCAGTGCGACCGGAGCGACCGAGGTCCGGCACATGGCGGCTTACGAACGGCTTGGACTCTGGGGGCCGGGAGCACCGTTTCCTGATTTTCCGTCGTTTGTGCTCGCGATGGAACGGGGTGGAGTGGCCGCGATGGAAATGCTCTGCCGCGACTTGAAGGCCGTAGGCTCGTATCTCTCCCGCACCATCAGCTACGGCCCAAGCCGAAACGAGGACGGAACAATCGTTCCCGATTCCGCCGTCGAATACGGACCGCTCCAGCACAACATGACCGAATCGGAACGCAGCCAGTACGACGAAATCGCTGACCTTTGGTCCGAACTGCTTGTTGCGTTTGAGCAGGCAGAGCAGACCGCAGGGCAAGACCGGAATCCGTTTCGGTATTCCCAGTTCTACGCAACGCAGCAGCGGTTCTTTCTTCAACTCATGATGGCGTACGAGCTTCCCGACGTGGTACCGGCCATTGAACGCGACTTGGCCGAAGGACGCTCCGTTGTCGTTAGCCTTTTCAACACGAATGAGGCCCAGACGGAACGGAAGGTGAACCGGGCACTCGCCGATGGACTGGACCTCTCGGAGCTTGACGCAACGCCCCGAGAGATGATTGTCCAACTTATCGAAAAGCAGTTTCCGATCTACCAGTACCGAGAGGAGACCGACCCCAGGACGGGCAAGGTGAAGTCCGTTCGCGTTGAGGACGAGCACGGGAACCCGGAAATCAACCGCGAGAATCTTGCGAAGCGGGAAGCCTTGCTCGATAAGGTCGCCGACCTCGACTTTCCGCAGAACCCGATCGATACGCTCCTCAATCACTTCGGCCCGGAGAACGTGGCCGAGATCACCGGACGCTCGCACCGCTTTGAACGCGGGAAGTACGTGCGGCGGAAGGCGACCGGCGTTGGAGCGAAGCGATTGAACGAGCACGAGACGCGACAATTCCAAGACGGAAAGAAGCGGCTCGCCATCGTATCCGGTGCGGGATCGACCGGGATCAGCCTTCATGCTGACGTGGACGCAAGGAACCACGAGCGGCGAGTGTTTTACGCGTTTCAGCTTTCGTGGTCCGCCGACCAGCAGATGCAGGTGTTTGGCCGGGTTCATCGCTCGCACCAGGTGTCAGCTCCGATCATCCGGCTTGTGCTGCTTGATCTCGCCGGACAGAAGCGGCAGGTGAACGCCGTATCGAAGCGCTTGGCAGCCCTAGGAGCACTCACGAAGGGCGAGCGGCAATCGCTCGGCGGCGAACTTTTCCGGCCCGAGGACGTTACCGACCAGTATGGGGCCGCTGCTCTGGCTCGCCTTTACCAGGAGATCACGCGAAACGACCACAAGGACGGGGAACTCGATATGCGAGAGCTTGAGCGGATGGGCGTCCTCGACAAAGACAAGTCAGCCGTCCGGGAGAGCTTTCTCGGCAGGGTCAACCACTTCCTGAATCGCATCATGGTGCTTCCGGTTGCGAAACAAAACGCCATCTTCGAACGCTTCTATGAACGTTACATCGAAGCCGTCGATGCCGCGAAACATCGCGGAGCCTTCGACTTCGGCGTGTCTGAGATTCGGGCACGGAACCTCAGAAACGCCCGCCCGCCCCAGACGCTTCACGTAGACGAATCGTCGGGAGCACGGACCGTGCTTCATGAACTGGAAGGTGAGGTTGACGTTGAGCGGGTTGAGTTCGACGCGGCCCAGCGTCGCTATGCCGGTGAAGGCTTCTACCGAAACAAACGAGGCGGAACCATCTACGCCGTTTCGGCCCACCACGATAATTCACTCCAAGAAGCGGTCTTGATGAGCCTTAAGCGGTCGAGCCGGTTTGTTGTCGAGCGGCACGAACTCGCCGAGAAGTACGCGAAGGTGACAGTCGATGCCGCCCGTGAATGGTGGAACGCGGCTTTTGCCAAGACGCCCGCCACGGCGACGGAGAAGTTCTACCTGCTTAGCGGCGCCATCATTCCCATCTACGACAAGATCATGGGCGGGCAAGGGATCGACAACACGCGAGTCGCCCGTGCGATTCTCGAAAGAGGCGAAGCTCTGGTCGGGTTCAGCTTGAGCCGGAAGGACATCGCTCCGGTTAAGCAACGGCTCGGGATCGGAAACGCCCTTGCTGAGGCCGGAGCGGATGAGATTCTCGCCTTGCTTCACGCAGGTTCCGTCATCGAGCTTGATAACGGCTGGCGGCTTACGCGTTCAATCGTATCCGGCGAGAGCGTGATCGAGCTTGTGCTGAATGGCGTCGCTGGAAATAAGGACGAGATTCGCGGCTACGGCTTTGTCGATGAGACCATTCACTACAAGCGACGCTGGTTTGTGGAACTTGTCAACGCTGACGGGGTGATCCGCCTACTATTCTCGCGTCGAAAGCCCGTCCGGGACATCACGTTCGATCAAGCCGCCTGACGCGGCTATCGCTTCACGATTCAACGCGGTTGCTACCGGCTGATCCGTGACTTGCGGTTCGGTCGTTGAGTCCAATCGCACCACCATTCGGCCGCGGTACAGCCGAGCGTGATTCACACCTGATGCATCCTCAATGCCCTGGGCAATGAAGCCCTTGGATGGAGGTGCATATGACCGAGAAAACAAGACCTTTGAAGGTCTTCAGAAGTGGAATGATTGCCGCGAGTGTTTGGGCACGCGAAGGAAAGCGGGGCAAGTACGCTGAGTTTACGCTCAGCCGGACGTTCCGAAACGGGGAGGCGTTCAAGTACGCGACGACTTTTCGAGCACGCGACGGCCAGGCGTTACGTGAAGTCATCGACGAAGCCGTGAGATGGATGGAGAGCGAAGGCTTTCAATCCGCTTTGAACGGGACTAGCGAGAGCGTCGCAACCGCGGAAGAGTCTGCCGAAGCGACGCCCGAGAATTCACGGGGGGCAGCATGAACGTAGAAGTGTCAGACCTTGAGCTCGATCTATCGGTGAAATCCGTGAAGGCCCATCGGAATGGTGTTGGGGCGGGGTACTTTTGGGTTGTGCAATTCGAGTTAGCGGAGTCGCCCGACCCAGCCAGGCCGCGAATGCTCGGCGTCGTCTTTGAGAGAATCAATCACGTCGCCGTTCTCGACCTTGACGACCTCAATCAATGCTGGCGTGGTGACGAGTTTGAGCTTCAACTTCGACAGGCCGTTCAGACCTGGAAGGACGAGTTTTTCGGTGATGGAGGCAGCTAACGAATGGAACGGGCGGGAGGGGACGATGCCACGGAAAACAGATGACGAATGCGATTGGAAACTGTTCTGGCGATGCGGGACCTGCGGGCACATGGAGCTATATGAGCCGGTGACCCACGGCCCACTCGGACCGTGGGCCAGGTCGTATCCGCTGCTTCCGCGCCGCCTTCAAGGGCTACTGACGCATATGCGATATGCGATCTGGCGGAGACGCAGGAACGGCTGTGAATGTTCGGGGAGGAAGCCATGATCGACGAACTCATTTACCACTTTTGTCCGGTCTGCAGGGAATGCGATGATTACGTGGTTTTCGATGGCGGCTTCTTGTCAGTCTGCACAAAGCATCGGCTACGTTGGAGTGTGCTCAGCAACGAACCGGACATGCGGCTCAAGCCCGAGGATGAGGAACGCTATCGGTATTACCTTCGCGAGTTTCGCTCGGTGGATAGGGACGATAATTCCTCGGACGGAGCAACGAACGCGGACACGGGGGCAGACTTCTGCCCGTTGTGCGGAGGTGAATCCGGCTGTTTCGATTGCGGCGGCGGGCCGTGGCTCGTGTGCAGTGATCATCGGCTGAAGTGGCGACCGAGCCAGAGCTTTGACGCAGGCAGGCTTCCGGAACCGCTCCATGACCCAGCGATCGAGGCGTTTCTCGATTCCCACCTTCGGGTGGACCCGGCTCGACTCGTCGTTCACCCGCCGCCGCTCCCGCTCGGCCTTCGGATGGCGATTCGAGCCGTGATTGCCTATCTCTGGCGGGACGAGGGAAACCATTTTGACGCCGACCTGCCCGCCACAAGTGGCCACATCTTCCCGGTCCTTTGCTGGGTGCGTTGGTGGCTCGAAGGGCTGCCTTGGACGGACGTAATCGGGGAAGGGGGTGATGAAGCCTGAGGCGAAGCGAGCGACTCAAGAGACGGCCCCCGTTTCCCTCGATACGCCGATGTTCCCGGCAGCAGCAGCCGGTAGAGTTCCCGAACGGCCCTGCTCTCAAGCCACTGGGGAGACGTTGCCCCGGTGGCTCACGGTCGAACAAATCCGTAAGATGCAGAGGATGCGACGCGAAGCCATCCTTGACGCGATGCTATCCGGCGAGCTTCCCTTCGAGCAGCGGGGCCGAATCCGCTACGCCCGGCTTACGGACGTAATCGCGTGGGAGGAGAGACGGCTTGCCCGGAGGGACGGGCAGCCACTCTCCGGACTGGTCCATCCCGACCTTGCAGGCCTTGCGTGATGCCCTTGGAAGGACCAGGACACGGCTTTTCTGACTCCCAAGGGTTGACAAAAGAACCACACCTGATGCACCGCGGTGCGTACACGCGGCGGACCGAAATCGCCTCTCAAGACAGCGCGAAGGCTGTTCTTGAGAGATACGCCCCGTGTACGAGCCCGTCGAACCGGCCTTGGACGAGTGCCGTGCCGGACCAGAAAACCGCTCGATGGCTTCGTGTACGCCGTAGACGTTCTCAGACGCAGGCGGAAGTCGCGTTCGTATCCGATTGTTACGCGCGTATAATGCGGAAGACTGCCGCAAGCTTGCTCGTACCAGTGGCCAGCGAGCAAAGTCGCCAAGAGTTCACGGCCAGCCGAGAGATGTGATGGAGTTAACGCCGCTCGAGCTTTTTCCCGCTGTTCCACGAGTTGACGTTGATGCCTTTCCGGAGCCGCTGGTCGGCGACGGTCGCATCGACCTTGTCTCGCTCGTCCGGCCCCTGCGAAACCGCCCAGATCTGCCCTCCTTCGTTAGCTTCGTCGGGAGTGGCAAGCAGCTTGGCATCCACTGGCCCGACATCCTCGCCGAATGGCGCCGGACCCTTATCCCGGACTTTGATGTCGCCGCTTGGGCGGAGCAAGCACGCGCGCTTAGTCGCATCGCCGGACATTTTCACGGCAACCGTCAGGACGTTCCGGTCGAGTTCACGCTTCACTACGAGACCTGGACTGACGCTTGCTTGATGCACATTCATGCACACACTCTAAACCTTGATCCTATTCAGGTGATTACCTCCTTACCGTTTAGCGATCCGGTCCGCCTTCAATTCGCCGCTCGCCCCCGCTCTAGCGACCTCATCATTCGCCCTGACAGCTTCAAATGGGCGTCGCCCGACGGGGTCGCCCCGTACCGACACGGCCTTTGCAAGCTCTCCGAGCACGGATGCGTTCTCCACGGAAACCGGATCTACTCCGGCACCTACCGAGAACAGATCGGAGCCGCACCCCCCTCGCCCGAATTTGCATCGTGGCACCAGGCGGGAATTCAGCCGATTCTCGCGGGTAAGACGTACCAGGTTTCGAGGACCGAAGAGGGCCACTTAGCAATCCAACCGTCCTTGCCCTGCCCAGATTCCCGTCTATGGGCGGGCGTCCTCGATGTGTTTGTTCTCCGGCTTGTCCGGTTTATCCGCGAACAGTCTCGCCCAGGGCAGCGCCACGTGCTCAACGAAGAGATCGCTATCGCCCTTGACCGAACTGGTTGCCTCGTTTCACTGTCAGCTTCCCGACATCGTTTCGCTCACAACACGGATGAACAGAACTTCGCGATCAGTCCCGTTGGCCGCTGGCTCAGGTCACGGATCTGACGATGCCTCGACCCCCGAACCATCTTGAACGGGACTCTACACGCCGGACGATCCCGCTGGATACCTCACGCTGGGGGCTCGTCATCATCACCGCCCATGACGGCCGACTCCTAGTCTTACCGACTGGCGGCCCGCTTTCGGTTGACTTCGCGACCGAGATCAATAACGTCCTCGGGGCCAATCCCGACCTGCAACCCCGATTGGCACAGATCGTTGCTGCCTTACCGGCGGGCATGCTCGTTGTTTGCGGTGACATGGCCTTCGAAGACGCAAGCAGCCGCACGGCCGATCTCGGCCGTGAATTCGACAGGCTGGTCACAGGTGATCCGATCCGCGTGATTCAATCGCCCGCCACCAAGATCGTGACATTCGCAACTGTCCTGTGGCATCCTGACCGGATGCCAGTCAAACCCGGAGCCAAGGGCAGAGAAGCCTCCTCACAGAAGATCCAGGAGTCTCCCGACACTGCGATGGAAGAACTTGTGGCGGCAACTTGCCCGGAGATTACCGACCGTCAAATCAAGCGTGCTGAGCAGATCATCAAGCTTGCCCAAAAGCACCCACCCGCCGACAAGGAAGCCTTCGTGCGCCGAGTGAACCGCTTCCTCGATGCGGCCAATGCCCGGATTCAACTAGAAAACGGTGTCCTGGTGCGGCTCTACGTCGCTCCCGGAAAAACGGGGCAGGGGTTCATTCAGTTTCGCGTTCCGCGAAAGCAGGATGCCCCGCGTGGCTTCAAAGACTGTCCCATCCAGATCGTCCGCGTTCCCGTAACTTACGTTGGCCAAGGTGCTTAGAGAACTGACAGCGCACCACCGAGGGCACCGCTTGACTTCGGGTATCGTCGGCGATACCCTTGGGGGGCGAGACGTTATGTGTCGGCAATCGCGGCTCGAAACGCGAACGTTGCTGCGCCCACGGAAGGAGGACGACATGAGCAAGACCGAAGCCGAGCACGAAAAAGTGTACCGGATCGGCCCCCCGCCAAAGAGCGGTGTCGAAATTGGACTGAACGGCGCTTCGCGCATTGGCTGGAGCACTCTGCAACCCCCCGGCGATGACCCAATCGCGTCGCCAGGCATCGCGCCGATGTCAAGCGGGCCTTACGGTCGCGCTCGTCTCGCTGGTTCGCGCGAAATCGCCAACCTAATGGAGCGGGAACGCCGTTCGCCTGAGCGCTTTCTTCGGCTGCTCAGTGCTTGCGCTGTCGGCCACGACCCACATCCCGCGATGGTTTCTTGCGAGGCGCTCCCAATTCCCATGGGGCAGGATTCACCGAATTGCCTGATCATCGGACGCAGCGGTGCAGGCAAGACGCAGAAGGGCACGCTCCCGGCAGTTGGCGACGCGATCGCGAGCGGCCATGCCGTCGTCTATTTGAACGTAAAGGGTAACAGGCAGACTCGCATTGTACGTAAGCTTGCAGAAGCCAGCGGACGCCAGGATGAAGTAAGGTTGCTCGCTCCACGAAAACCAGGTCGAACACTTGGGTTCACGGCGATCGAGGGGTGCAAAGACACTGCAGAGGCTGGCGAAGTCGCACGCTGCATGGTTTCCGCAGTCGCCCGCAACTCCCGTTCGGGCGAAGGAGCGTGGGCCTATAACCAGGCACAGGAATTCATTTCACACGCAATCGCGGCGATCTGTACCGACCTTCCCGCCGAGCGACAGACGCTCCCCGAACTTCGACAGGTCGTAATCGGTGGCAACTACAAGGCCTTCGCCGATGCTCATCCGCGCTTTCCCGTGCTTGCCAAGTTTGCCCGCTATCACGATAACGGTAACCACAACGGGGGGACGATCGCCGCGACCATCGGAGAAGCGACGGCGTTCATCGATGAGTCGGTAGCATGCCTTTCCGCAAACGAACTGAGACTCACCGATTTCGCATCGGTCGGAGGAATTCTAGTTCTTGAGGTCGATGAGCACGATGTCGAGCGATTGGAGACCTTTTGCACGATCGCACTCCGCCGCCTGGTAAGTACGTTTCAGCAAGTCGCTTCCGTGTCGCCCACTGGGGCACTTCCCAACAAGACAGTAATTGTCATCGACGAGCTTGCTGCCGCCGGACCGATCCCAGGCATTTCGACCGCCCTGCATACCTGCCGAGAACGCGGATTCTGCATCTTTGCGGGTGTGCAATCGGTACCCCAAATCCATGCAATCTACGGAGCACATGCCGAATCGGTTCTTGCGGGATTCCAGTCGCAAATCGCCTTGGGCGGCGGACTCGATGCTGCGACCGCTGAGTATCTCAGTCGAAAGAGTGGCACAACGACGATTGCGGTTCCTGGATTCGTTGAGCGATTCGTAAACGACGACACCGTCGCCGAGAGTCAGTCATGGACGTTGGCGCCGCGGCCTTTGCTCCTGCCCGGAGACATCGCCAATCCGCCGCGACATAGCCGGTTGGGCATTCCCGCGACATTTCTGCTTGGCGATGGTACCCCACCATTTCAAGCGTATTTGAGAGCCGCATATGAGGATGATTGTTTCGTCGGATTTCTTGATGAAGTAAACGCGATGCAAGACGACGATGACCGGCGTTCGGTGCCACTCATTTCGTGCGCTTCGCCTACGCGATATCAACCCGCCTTCACAATCACTAGCGGTTGGACAAGTGAACAGATCAACACCCAACTTGATGAGGTAATGAAGAAGCTTGAGTGGGACAATGCCCCTCGAATGGCTCAGGAGCAGTGGCTGAGAATGAAGGGAAAAGGTGAACGAGACCTTGCCGTGCTGTTGCGGCTTGCCGAGGAGCTTGCTGCCAGAAATGCCACCTTGCGGGAGTTTTTTATGAGCTATCTCCATTCGAATACAAACAATCTGCAAGCCATCCTCCATTACCTCGACTACGCAAGGCTCAAGAAGAGCGACGATCAACGCGCTCACAGAGTACGCAAAGATGACGTGCCGAGATCGCCGAAGGAGGCAGCGTCCAAATTCAATGCCTGCAATTAGATCGCTGAATGTAACGGTAACCGTGAATTATGGGAAAGGTAACAAGAAGCGATACGCTGATCCCACTTGCTGCCCGCATTCCGCACGAGCATCGCGATATGCTCGATGAGCGCGCCCTGCGCGCTGGCTGTTCACGTAGCGAATACGTCGCGGCACTTGTTCGCGATCACGTCAACGGTGCGAACGATGACCAGATTGTGAACTCGCTTCAGGAGCACCGCGAGGACCTCTTGGCGTTGCGGTCCGAATCGCATCGGCTTCGAAACGACCTCGCGACTGTACTCGAACTGATTCTTCTGAACGTCGCCAACATCTCCGAGCAAGAGGTCGAGCGAGTCGTCTCGAACGTCCTTCGCAAGCGACATAGGGAACCGGAGGACGCCTGATGCTTTCGATCCGCCATATGACGCTCGGGAGCGAGGACTACTACCTCGACCTCGCGGCCGAGGACTACTATCTGAACGGTGGCGAGCCGCTGGGAGTTTGGCTCGGGGAGGCGGCCGCTGAACTCGACCTCGGACAAACCGTAACGCGGGAGCAACTCCGAAAGCTCATGCTCGGGTTCTCTCTCGACGGTCAGGAACTCGTCCAGAACGCGGGGAAACTCAATCGCCAATCCGGCTGGGATCTCACATTCTCTGCGCCGAAGTCGGTCTCGGTCGTCTGGTGCCTAGCCTCGTCTGGGCTACGTCAGGCCATCCAGGAGTGCCACCAGCAGGCTGTCGCGGAGGCGGTTCGCTATCTTGAACAGAATGCGGCGCTCACCCGTCGCGGCCACGGCGGAACCGAACTTGAATCTGCTAAACTCATCGTCGCCTGCTTTGAGCACGGCACAAGTCGCGAACAGGACCCGCAGCTTCACACTCACGCCCTGTTCCTGAACGCCGCTCTCCGTGAGGACAAGACGTTCGGCGCGCTCCGAAGCAAGGATTTCTACGACCACAAGATGACGGCGGGAGCCGTGTACCGAGCCGCGCTTGCATACCAGCTACGGAATGAACTCGGCCTCGACCCAAAAGCACTTCACACCTGGTTCGAGCTCGGGGGCGTTCCCGACACCGTGACCGAGGAATTCTCCAAGCGTCGAGAGCAGGTCAAAGCAGAGATGGACGCAATGAAGGCACACGGCGCCAAAGCCGCCGCAAAGGCAACGATCAAGACCCGAAGCCAAAAAGAGCACGTCGCACGCGAGGACCTCCTGCAAACGTGGCGATCCGTTGCCGAAGCGCTCGGCTTCTCGCGAGACATGGCCGATGCTCTCTCCAAGGAACGCAAGCCGCTTTCGGAAGCCGAGCAAAAAGAGCACGCCGTTGGCGCTGTCCGCCAAATCATCGATGAATTTGCGGGAGAGAGGAGCTACTTTGCCAAGCGCGACTTAGCCCGCGGCGTAGCGGTGCGGTTTCAGACCGGGCGGGTTTCCCCGACTGCGATGCAAGACGCAGTTGAAGAATCGCTCGCGGGCGAGGATTTGGTATCGCTCGGCAGGCACAACGGCCATGAACTGTTCACCACGCGCGATCTCCTTCGATTGGAAGAAGAAATTCTCGCTATGGCCGAGCGGGGTTGGTCGAAGCCACTTCATCTGAACACCGACGACGTGCATCGAGGAGCGGTCCGGGATGCCGCCGAGCGAGCGAAGCTCGACGGCGAACAAATGGCCGCACTCAAGCATCTCACGCTTTCCCGCGGCTCAATCAAGATTGTTGCGGGCGGCGCTGGAACCGGAAAGACGAGGACGCTTCGGGCCGCGAAGGAGGTTTGGAAGGAGACGGGCCTACGCCCAATCGGTGTCTCGCTCGCCGCCAAAGCGGCACGTGGTCTTCAGGAGGCTTCCGGAATGAAGGGCTACACCGTGGCGAAGCTCCTTTCGCTCTTGGAGGACACGCCGGACAAGCGTATGAAGCACAATTTGTCCCTCAAGGGGGTCAAGGAAGGTGTCTCGCTCGATGCGGTCTTCACGCGGAACCAGCGGGCGGTATTTAACAAGCCGCTGCTCCCGAAAGGTGGACTCCGAAACCGCCGGGGCCTCAAGCTCACCGCCAAGCACGTGCTTGTTATCGACGAGGCGGGCATGGTCGGCACCCGCGACATGCATCGATTGCTTTCGCACGCCGAACGCGCGGGTGCCACGGTTGTGCTGGTCGGTGATCACAAGCAGCTTCCGTCGATTGAAGCTGGAGCGCCCTTTGGCACATTGCTCTCGCGGCATCGAAGCGCGGTGCTGACCAAGAACTGGCGCCAACCGATTGAGTGGCACGCCGAAGCGACGCGACAATTCGCAAATGGCGACGCACAAGCTGCGCTCTCCCTCTACACGACAAAGAATCGGCTTTCGGTTCACCGCTCCGAGCAGGAAGCAATGGAGGCGTTAATCGCCAGTTGGGGAAATCACCGCACGGACGACTTGAAAGAGAGCCTCATCCTCGCCGGAACGCGTCGCGAAGCGACGCTCCTTAACATGCTCGCACAAGCTCAGCGTCGCGAGAATCAGGAACTCGGCCGGTCAGGCTTCATACACGAGGGCACACGCTACTGGCGAAACGACCGAGTCCTCTTCACGAAGAACTCCCGCAAACTGGGCGTTGATAACGGCGACGCGGGGACCATCGTACGGATCCAACACGCTTCCAATCGCCGCTTGAGAACCGTCACGGTGAAGCTCGATCGACCCAAGAAAGGACTCGGCGTCACACTTCCCTGGCAGGAGCGCGTAACCTTCAAGGTCGCCGAGTATGACGCCTTCTCGCTCGGCTACGCAGCGACGACCCACAAGGCACAGGGAGCGACGATCGAGCGAACCTTCGTCTATGCGGGCGATTGGATGACGGACCGCGAAATGGCCTACGTCCAGATGAGCCGTCATCGCGACGATTGTCGCATCTTTGGAACTGTGAGCACGGTTGGCGAGGACATCGCCGAACTCGCCAAGCTCATGAAACAGTCGCACACAAAGCAGATGGCCCACGAGTTTAAGCGAGCCCTTTGATGTCGATTCGATTCAGTTGGATGTGCTTTCGCTTTCTCGCCATTGCGGCCGGGATTCCATTTCTCTTGTGGGCGGTAATCACAACCATTCGAGTCCTTCTCCTTCCTCGCTTCATTTCCGACGAGTCGCTCTGGTTTCACTCCGCACCGTTCTTCGTCGAGGCAATCTGCTTTGCAGCGTATGAACGCCGGAAGGCCGATGACTTTGACGCGATCAGCCCATTCCTCCAGCGCGACGCGTCGGGACAACCACGCCCACCAGACCCGGGTCAGGGCACGCGCCGTGCCACGTTTCAACTCACGTGGCGTGAAGAGGCGAAACACGACTGTCGCATCAATCTGTTCTACCTCGCGATTGGCACGCCGCTCATGTTCATCGCGGTCGTTATCACCGCGTCCTTCTTGCCCGCATGGGGATTCGGCAATTTCCTGATCTGTACCGCCATTGGTGTACTCGCTCTCCGCCTCATGATCCTCCTGGCCGAAAAGCGCGGCGTTCACCACGGTCTCCCGCCTCCTTACTCGGAGCATGCCCACAAGAACCTAACACCCGCGCCACCCGAGACCCGAGGCAGAGGACTCACTACTCAAGAAGAGGCCCAGGAGTTTTGGCTGAAGGGCGAATCAAGGTCCCACACATGAGAAACATTCGACCACAACATGCGGCTTTAACCACGCCGTCGCGATCCCTTCATCCGACCGACAGCATAGAGCTTCGGTCCCGACTTCTGCACTGGGGATGCTGCACGGTCCCGCTCCGACGCCTTGCTCCACATTCGGTTCTCGTCGGCACGCCCGGGAGCGGAAAGACGCTGCTGCTCAAACTCTTCATGAAGTCCCTCTTGATCGATGCTGCCTACGGGCTCTCGTATCGTGCCGCCGTGTTCGATCCGAAGCGTGAGCTCTATCGCTTCCTCGTTCACGTCGGTGTTCCCGCTGAGCAAATCGTCGTGACGCACCCCTATGATGCCCGGTCATCCGCATGGCGTCTCTCTGACGACTTCACCGATCCAAGCCATGCGCAGACGCTCGTGGATGCGCTAATTCCCCGCCGTCCCGAAACCCGTGACAAGAACAATCCCGACTTCTGGGTGAACGCCTCCAATCAAACACTCCTCGACATCGTCCTTGGTTTGATGCAACAGACGCCGGAAGATTGGGACTTACGCGACGTGACCGAGGCCTGCTCTCATCCGGGCATTCTTGCGCAGATGCTTCGCCTCACCAGAACCGGTGCCGACACACATCGTTACTTCTTCGAAGGGCGAGCGGAGCTTGCCGCCGACATTCTCGCCACTCTTCGATCCTACGTGCGAGAGTTTGAACCACTTGCGGCACTCTGGCACAACGCCTCCTCAACATACTCGATTCGCCGCTGGCGAGCAGGCTCAGGTTTGCTGCTGCTCGGCTCGGACTCCGAACGCCCACACATCTTGCGCACGGTCAACTCGCTTCTGATCCGACGAATTAGCGAAGTGCTGCTGGCCCAGCCGGATGAGCAACCCACCGACCTCTCGTGGCTCTTTTTCGATGAACTTCGGGACGCTGGTCGTTTCGACGGCTTCCAATCCCTCTTGACCAACGGACGCTCAAAAGGTGTCAGGATCATGCTCGCATTCCAGGACATCTTTGGTCTCAATGCTGCATTTGGCGTAGACGAATCGAAGGAGATCGTCGGCATTTCCGCCAACAAGGCGATTTTCCACCTCGGCGGCCCAGAAGCCGCACAGTGGGCCTCCGATCTTTTCCACGAACGCGAACGCGAAGTGGAGAGTTGGAGCACAACAGACGACCAAAGAACTTCGCGCTCCGTCAAGGTTGAACGCGTTCGCGAGGTGCTTCCGATTCAGTTCCACGAGCTTCCGCTGGCCGAAAACCGCAACGCCGAGATTAACGCATACTTTCTTCATCCCGGCCTTGCTTACAAGGGCCATCTTCCTTCCGCCACCGTTCATGAGCTGCTCCCGCTACCTTCGCGGGAGGAGCTTGAGACGCTGCCAATGCCCTTTATCGAACGGCCGCGTGAGCAGCAGAAACGTGCGGCTTGGGATAAGTCAGACTTCACGCGCGTCAAAGTCCAGCCAGTCGTGACGGGGGTGCGCGAACTAACTCCGCGTGGTCACATCAAGACCATGCCTTGGCACAAGGAGTGACTTCAATCATGAACAGAATCACAACCGATGATGTGAACTGGTGGCCACCACGTCCTCTGGTGCTCGGACATCGCATCTATCATTGGAACTGCTGGAACGTCACCCTCGCCGACATGGTCTATGTGCCCGGCATGGTTCAGCTCATCCTGTGGGACGCAAGAAACCGCCGCGAACTCGTCCTGAAGGACACCATGTGGCAGGGCCAACGGCCGTGGGCCGAGCCCGGCGATCCGCTCGACGTCTTCGGAATCGGCGAACGAACCGTGCCGGGGTACCGCTACTCCTTTGTTGGTCTCGCAAACCACGCCCGAGGCATGTATGCGCACGTAAACTGTTGGCGAAGCACCATCAATTGGCTCGAAGCGGACACGTACTTCGGCACGAAGGGAAAACGTGAGGCCCAACTCATGCTCATGACCTACTACGCAGGAGTAGGGGAGGTGCTGTTTAGAACGTGGGGAGGCACCGGCGCCCTGCTCGTGCAGAAGGCGGATGAGTTCGTTCGGTTCATGCTCAAGTCCTGGAGATTCGAGTACATCTGATTTGCTCTCGCCTCGATACGGAAAGACCGAAGCGAACTCAGACAGTAGTTCGCTTCGGTCCTTGTTGTCCGGACGAGAGTCTGCCGCTTACGTCTGCTGCGGCTTCTCATCCTTCGACTTTGCGTCAAGTGGAACCGGCTTCTCACCCGTCGGTGCCGGTTTCCGCTCCACCGCTTCCGGCCGGTGTTCCACCTTCCGGTCCGGTGCCGGGGCCTTCGGCTTCTCGCCGCCGGACCCGTAATGCAGTCCTCCGTTTGTCACTGGCCACCTCGCTTTCGCGTGTGTGAAGTAGCGACTCCGTTCGCCGGTAGTACCTTTGCAGGGCATTCCGTGACCCTGCAAACAGAACGAGATCGACGCCCACAAGGCACAGGTCGATCGCTATGCCGGACGGTGCCACGCCGCTCGTCCGCCACATGACGTGGGCGAAGACCAAGGCGAGCAGCATCTGTCCGTAGAACTGGTGGTAGCGGTAGTGGTTCTCGACGATCCAGACGTAGCTCGAAAGCCTCTCGGTGAGCATGGAATCGTCGAAGCGGCCCCCTCGAATGCCTGTCACATGATGGAGCGTGTCCACGACGGCCCAGCGAAGGGCGCTCAGGATCATTCCGGCTGCGACCGATGCGAGAGTAATGAGCAAGAGGCCGCCTACTTGCGGCCCGTCCTGCGTCCCGAGCCATCCGGCAACCGTCTCGAAATGGAAAGCCGCACTCCAAACCGCGGTGAAGCCCGGAACCAGGTAGGCGATTATGAGGCCGAAGTTGCGCGTGGAGAGCTGCTCTGCCACGTCCCCCCGTTGTTTCAACGGCGAGCGATTGTCGCTTCGTCGAGTTGAACAGCCGAACAGCGAGCATCACACTATTCTTGGCTGACACGCAACTCGTGTCAAGGCCGGTGCCGATAATTCTTTACGGCATGGCGACCAAGGCTCAGCACTACCGGCGTTATCAGCCGATTCCACGGCTGTTGCGGGCCATCCGCGAGGAGGCGGGTTTTACGCAACGCGACCTCGCCAAAGCCCTTCGCCGACCTCAATCCTGGATCTACAACTGCGAAACGGCCAACCGCCGCGTGGACCTCGCCGAGTTCTGCGAGTGGTGCGAAGCCTGCTCGCTTGATCCGGCCCTGGCACTTCGCCGCTACCTTCGCGAGCGACCCTGATCGCGGATCAGCCGTTTCTCGGCTTGTTCGGTCTTATCTCCTCGTCGCGTTCATATCAGGGACCTCTGCGGCTGCATCGGCCGCGGCCAGGTCTACGACCTGTCACGTCCGCTGCCAGGCCGCTCGTTCTGCCACTCGAAGCGTTGACTCGACGCGTCCTCCACCGTTTGGGGTCCGAAGAGGGCAAAACCCCAAACATGGAGGACAACATCATGAAAACCGAACAAGCGAAGAAACTCACGAACGAACCGCTGTAGCCACTCGGTGGAGGAGGGCAATAGGTGGTCGCGGTGCGCTGCTGTTTGCACCGGGTCGAGCGCGCGCTCTTTCGCCGAGAGGGCCGGTGGTGCATGGATGAAGGTTCTCTTGACGGTTTCACAGGCAATTCTGATTCAACACACGCTACAGAAAGGAGCAGGTTATGCAGACACTCTGCGATGCAAGCCAAGAGCTGTTCCGGCGAACGCCCAGAGCTATCGCCTGGGTAGGGTGGGTAGCCTGACCGGTACAGATGTGGGGCAGGGAGTCGCTCTACTGATAGATGATATACCAATCCACCCATTCACAGGTGAATCTCACGTAGTCTTCATAGAACTGCGGAACAATGCATAGTGGCCCCTGGCAAATGTAACTGTTGCAAACGAGAACATCCGGGCCTAGCTCCTCCGCGAGCTCACAGCACATTGCCCGACAGGACTCAAGGCCGCCGCTTATGAAACACGACTTATTCGGTTCATTGGCCGCAGCGCATGCATCAGGACTGAAGAACAGGGCGTTTCCTGCGATGAGAATAAAGGAATGGAACAACCACTTCATATGCCTGTGTTATGGTACGCCAAATTACCGGTGTATCCTATAGTCAGGAAGCTCTCTTCCTCTTCCTTGCTTTAGTTTAATGAGCCGGGCGAATTCACCTCTCCCGGAAAGCGAAGCGGGGGAATCGGCTCCCCAACCAGGGAGGACATCCCTCCAGCGACCTGAGTTGGATGGTGCCAGTTATAATCGAGGCGATTCCATAGGTCGCTGGAGAGGTGGCCCCACTCGCATCGGGCATTCTGGGGCAATCGTTGCTCAGAACAACATTCGAACGACGTAACGATAGTTGTCCTTGACATTCACGACCGGATCTGCGGGAAATGGCCGGAGCAGTTCTGCTAGAAGTTCCCCACATCGCAAGTCGAGTAGAAGACGAACCGCTGTAGCCACTCGGTGGAGGAGGGCAATAGGTGGTCGCGGTGCGCTGCTGTTTGCACCGGGTCGAGCGCGCGCTCTTTCGCCGAGAGGGCCGGTGGTGCATGGATGAAGGTTCTCTTGACGGTTTCACAGGCAATTCTGATTCAACACACGCTACAGAAAGGAGCGGGTTATGCAGACACTCTGCGACGCGAGCCAGGAGCTCTTCCGGCGAGCGCCCGACGAGACGTTCAAGTCGCTGCAAGACCTCTGGGACCGCTGCCAGCGAGACAAGGAGCAATCCAAGGACCGCTGGTTGCCGCCCAGGGAGATCGAACCGACGGCGGACGCAGGACGGCTCGGGCTTCGGCTCGAAGGAGAAGTTCACGCACTGAACGACTGGAGTTTCGGTCAACTCTGCGGCCTCGCAAGGGTCGCAAAGGACACGCTCAATCGGCTGAGCCCGAGTACGTCCGCCCAGGCGCTAATCGAAACGCTTCCGCGAAGTGAGAAGCCGCTTCAGGTTCTCACCCGCGATACGGCCGTTCGAGCGGTGCATGGGGCGAGCTACACGCGGC
The DNA here is from genome assembly GCA_964599535.1 of uncultured Planctomycetaceae bacterium. GTDB lineage: Bacteria > Planctomycetota > Phycisphaerae > UBA1845 > UTPLA1 > JADJRI01. Next base: position 13,007 of record CAZRFP010000020.1, on the reverse strand, counting down.
TTTACAACACGGACCTTCTTGCGATCGTCCGGGAGTTCGCGACGGACTTCCAGCCCCCGCAAACTGGGGTAGGGGAGGCGACCGGGCTCTACTGTGGAGAGCAGGACATGTTCTGCTTTCTCATCGACCCGACCGGCTGGGCCGAGATCGACGACCAAACCTTCGCTCCGGGGTTCTTCCTCTGGAACTCGGAGGTCGGAAGGCGCTCAATCGGCGTCAAGACGTTCTGGTTTCAGGCCGTCTGCCAGAACCACATCGTCTGGGACGCAACCGAGGTCATCGACTATAGCCGGAAGCACACGGCGAACGTCCACGAGTCGCTTCGCGATATCCGGGAGATCATCGCCCGGCTGGTCGAGAAGCGCGACGCTCGTCGTGATTCGTTCGTAAAGGTCATCAGGAAGGCGATGGGGGAGACGCTTGCGCCCGATGCCGAAGAGGCGCTCAAGCTGCTTCAGAAGCACGGCGTCACGAAGTCTCTCGCGAAGGAGGCGACCGAGGTCGCCCGTGCCAAGGGAGCCTTCACCATTTTCGCCGTCGTGGACGCGCTCACGCGTCTCTCGGCTCGGCTCACCTACACCGGTGACCGGGCAGCCATCGACGAGAAGGCGAGTTCGCTTCTCGCCCTTGCAGCCTGACGGACGGATCGCGGCGAAGTCGCTGCACGTTCGTCGAGCAACGTAACCCCAACACGAGAGGAGGTGCTCCGTGACGAGGAGCAGCAACGCGAAAAACCGACCGGTGCACGAGATTCGTCTCGGCACCATCAAGGCGACAATCTGGGCGAACGAGACGCAAAGCGGCATCCGCCACAACGTCAATGTCGCCCGGCTCTACAAGGAAGGCGACGATTGGAAGTCGTCCGACAGCTTCGGACGGGACGACCTTCCCGTTGTCGCCAAGGTCGCCGACATGGCCCACACTTGGATCTTCCAGGAGGGCCGATCCGCTTCGGAAGCGTGACGGATCACGATGCCATGCGGTTCTGACGCAACGTCCAAGGGCCTACCCGCACCACCAGGCCCGCATTTCCTGCCGAGTCAAGGCTGGATCGTGCCGCAAGCGGGCGGTAATCTAGCGGCGGAGGTGACGGATGGCAGCGAACGAAGGCGAGCCTGCGGACAGGTTCATGGCGAGCATGAACGCCGCCCTGATCCTGCTCTTTCCGTCGATGCGGAAACTCCTCGCAGAGATCGTCGAGAAGGGTTCAGCCCCGGCATCGCAGTTTGACCGGCACCCGGAGATTCTTCAGACGCTCGTACGCGAGGGGCATCTTATCGAGAAGGACGGCATGCTCACGCTTGGGCCGAGCGTGCGGCAATCGATCGAGAGCGGCGAGCACCGGTTTGAGGTCCGGTTCGACAAATCGTGGATGACGATGGAGTATTCGGCGTGAGAGCCGTCGCTGCTTTCCTGCTTCTCAGTCTCCACCCTTCAAATGGTCCGATAATACCAAGCACCGCTTTCTGGCATCAGCCGACCCAAATTCCAAATCGCCTGTGTTGACATCATACGCTGTCAGTTGCTATCATCCAGTGCCATGAGCGATCAATGGATAACTACCGATCAGGCCGCGGGTTTCCTAGGGATAGGGAAGACCAAGCTCTACGAACTCACCCGCGAAGGCAGAATCCCCGCCAAACGGGTCGGGAAGAAGTGGGTTTACGACCGCGAGGAACTCGCGAGTTGGATGCAAAGCAGCCGTCCACTGGAGGACTTCTTCCTGTACACGGCTGCGAATATCGAGACGAACGTCAATCTCCGCGATCCGCAGCGTGATGCTTACATGGAGGCGGCGGCATACTTCCAGAAAGGCGGAAGAAAGGCGCTCATCCAACTTCCGGTGGGCTGCGGAAAGACAGGCCTGGCGGCTATACTGCCTTTTGGCATCGCCGAGGGCCGGGTGCTCATCATAGCCCCAAATCTCACGATCAAAGACGAGCTCTATCGTTCCCTCGACATCACAAACAGGCAGAAATGCTTCTGGCGCCGGATGGGAGTACTCGAAGACAAGGACATGAAGAGCGGCCCATATGTATGCACGCTTGACAGCGGCAACCTGTCTGTCTGCGAAAAGTCGCACGTCGTCATCACCAACATCCAGCAGCTTGGCACTAACGTTGACAAGTGGCTGACTCGCATTCCTGAAGATTTCTTTGACCTGATCATCGTTGACGAAGCGCATCATGGCGCTGCGGCAAGCTGGAAGAACGTATTTCAGAAGTTCCCAAATGCAAAAGTCGCGAATCTCACTGCGACACCTTTTCGTAGCGACCGTCAGGAACTAGATGGCGAATTGATTTTTCGGTATCCATTCAAGAGTGCGAGCATTAAGGGGTACATTAAGAAGATCAAGGCAAGTTACGTTGCCCCTACCGAACTCACCTTCACGCTAAGGGGGCAGTCGCGCACATATACCCTTGAGCAAGTTCTCGCAATGAAGGAGGAGGAGTGGTTTAGTCGTGGCGTGGCTCTCTCGTCCCCTTGCAACGTATCAATCGTCGACAACAGTCTGGAGAAACTCGAACAGCTCCGTCAAACAGGCACGAAGCATCAACTCATCGCTGTCGCGTGTTCGATCAATCACGCTCGGCAAATCCGCTCGCTTTACCAAGAGCGCGGCTACGAAGCGGCCATCGTCCACAGCAGCCCAGATAAGGAGAAGGACGAGAAGGAGAACGCCGACGTGATGCGAGAATTGTTCAGTGGCGTTCTCGACTGTATCGTTCAGGTGCAAATGCTGGGCGAGGGTTTTGATCACCCCAAGCTGAGTGTTGCGGCTATCTTCCGCCCATTCCGATCGCTTGCACCCTATATTCAGTTTGTCGGACGCATTCTTCGCGTCGTAGTTCCCAACGATGCAACCCATCCTGACAACTACGGGCACATTGTCACCCATGTGGGCATGAACCTCGATGAACAGCTAAAACGGTTCAAGGAGTTTGAGAACGATGACCAGAAGTTTTGGGAGGAAGTAACAGGAGGGAAAGAGCCTGAGCCGCCTCGCGCAGTCATTCAGGGTGACGCGAGGATGAAGCTCCAAGAGGAAATGGTTGTCCAAAGTGAGATCGTGGATCGGCTATTCGAGGAGGAGTTCTCGACGGCTGAGGACACCGACATCCAACAGGACTTGGAGAAGAAGCTCGAATCATTGGGCCTTGATTCCACGCTTGCTCGCCAGATCGTCGAGCAAAGTCGGCAGCAAGCCCGCACGACCGTGGCGCCAGCAGCGGAACCCTTCAGTGTGATCCCAGCAAAACAATGGCAGGAGGCCAAGAAGAGGCTCAACGAGGAGGCGAAACGAACTGCCAAGCTTCTCCTGAATCGCACTGACTTAAAGCCGGAAGGGGTCGACCTTCCATACAAACTGAAACCTGGCATCGGCGCGAGGAACAACTTCATTGCCGCGTTTCAAATGGTCAATGAGGGAATCGCGAAGAGAGTGGGCGGCGGTCGCAAAAGGGCTGAGTGGTCAACGGAGGAGTTTGTGTCCGCAATCAAGCTGCTTCCAGAAGTCTTAAACGGCCTCGTGCGTGAAGTGAAGAAGGTGCAGAATGCCGAAGGGTAAGACTCCGTCATTGATCGGCGCTTCGCTCGGGCGACCCTCAAAGGTGACGTGTCTCAGGAAGGGACCTTGTAGCCGCTGTGGTGAAGACATTGCCAATGGGGAGGCTTGCTACGATATTCCCCAACCGCAGAAGCCACACTCTGCAACTCGTCGGTTTTGTAGGGGATGCTTTGACAAGGTCATCGAGCAGACTAGGCGCGATCTTGCGCTATTGGAGAGCCTTTAGCGTAGCGAGGAGTAACGATGGGTCTCGCCGACTGGTTTCGCGATTTCTGCACGACACTTCGGGTGACCAATGCAGACAGCATTTCTCGGCGATACAAAGCCATCACAAAGCGTCTCAACACCGACTTTTGGTCTACGACATCGGATACGGAGCACAGCTTCTATGCGGGTTCTTACGGCAGGAACACGGCAATCGATGGCGCGAGTGATGTCGATATGATCTTTCGCCTACCGTACTCGCTTTACGAGCAGTACCACAACTATCAGGGTAACGGACAATCAGCTCTTCTTCAGGCGGTACGCAACTCTGTTAAGAAAACATATTCTGTGACCGACGTCGGAGCCGACGGGCAGGTCATCAAGATCCCGTTCGACGATCGCATTACCTTCGAACTCGTTCCGGCATTCGTCAACAAGGACGACAGCTATACTTTCCCCGATTCCAATGACGGCGGGCAATGGAGAACGACGGATCCCAAGCCAGAAATAGAAGCTATTCGCAAGCGAAACAACGAATGCAACGGGAATCTTGTTCCTTTATGCCGAATGATGCGTGCGTGGAAAAGGACCTGGACGGTACCGATCGGTGGCCTGCTAATCGACACCCTCGCGTTTCAGTTTATCATTACCTGGAATCACCGAGATAAGTCCTTCTTGTACTATGACTGGATTTGCCGTGACTTCTTCGAGTACATGGCTGGTCAGGGCGCAGACCAAGAGTACTGGAAGGCACCAGGAAGCGGTCAGTGGGTCTATGGAGGGAAAGGCCAGTTTCAATACAAGGCGAAGCGATGCTACAATATCGCACTGGAAGCCATTGAGCATGAAACAGCCAGCTCGAAGCGCGAGTGGTCGGCCAAGCAGAAATGGAGGGAGATCTTTGGCGCAGACTTCCCAGACTAGTTCGTCCCAGGATTCCCGCGGGCTCATCGAAGGCCAGATGCGAGAGTGCTATGGTCGCGTCGTGTACTCGCACAAGACCCACGAGAAGTGCGCGGACATTGTCCTCGCACGGATGGCACGTATCAAGCTATGGCAGATTATACTGTCGTCTATCACGACTGCTGGTTTTGTCGCAGCTATCCTTGAGGCAGGGCCGATTGGAGCAGTCATAGGAATGTGCGTATCAACAACGCTTCTCGTGCTGAATGCTTATACCAAGAACTATGACCTAGGAGAACTCGCGCAAAAGCATCGTCAAGCTGCGGCCGATCTGTGGATGATTCGTGAGAAGTATCTCGCGCTTATTACCGACCTCCGTGTCGCCAAGGAGTCCGTAGAAAGAATTGCGGCCAGGAGGGATGCTCTGCTGCAAGAGCTTCATACGGTATACACGGGAGCGCCAAGCACGACATTTGCGGCGTACAAGCAGGCTCAGGATGCGCTGCAACGATATGAGGAAATGTCTTTTTCGGTGGAAGAGATCGACGCACTGCTCCCGCGAGAGCTGAGGATTGTCAAGGAACGCAAAGATGGAACGGCGGGACAGGACTAAAGCCCCGATCCAGGTGCTACTCCAAGCACACTGCACAAACTCAGGTTGACAAGGTTCTGTCGGGTGTGACATGCAGTATCATAAAGGACGTTATGATACGCTCTCGGCTCGAAAGGGGCATTCGCCGCAAGACGGTGTTTCGGGTTTGCCGAGCAGCGGTTTCCACGGAGCGGGATGGGAAACGACATTGTCATCGTGCGGCCGGGACGGCTCGCACGGCTCGGGTTTGAAGTTCTCCCAGCGGTAATCGAGGACGCCGGTGAGCACGCCTCTCGGCGATTCATCGAGTTTTTCACGGCGAACATCAGAAACAAGAACACCCGCATCGCGTACGCTCGGGCCGTTGGCAACTTTCTTCGGTGGTGCGACGATCGCGGCATCGGCCTCTTCGACATCGAGCCGATCACCGTCGCGGCCTACATCGAGCAGCTTCACGCCGCGAGATCCGCACCGACCGTGAAGCAATCCCTTGCCGCCATCCGCATGATGTTCGACTGGCTCGTCACCGGCCAGGTCGTGGCCACGAATCCGGCCAGTGCCGTTCGCGGCCCAAGCCACGTTGTGAAACGCGGCAAGACGCCGGTGCTGACGGCCGAGCAAGCTCGGGTACTGCTCGACTCCATCGACACGACCACGCTCGTCGGCCTTCGCGACCGGGCGCTCATCGGCGTCATGGTCTTCTCCTTCGCCCGCGTCGGAGCCGTCGCGGCCATGCAGGTTGACGACTACTTCCAGAGCGGAAAGCGCTGGTGGCTCAGGCTCCACGAGAAAGGCGGAAAGCGCCACGAGGTGCCCGCCCATCACAACGCCGAGGCGTATCTCGACGCCTACCTCGCCGCCGCTGGCATTGGTGCCGAGAAGAAGTCGCCCCTCTTCCGAAGCTTCGACCGGCAAAAGCGGCTCACCGACCGCCCGATCCATCGCGTCGACGTGCTTCGCATGGTAAAACGGCGGGCAAAGGCGGCGGGGCTGCCCGCCTCGACCTGCTGCCACACGTTTCGGGCGACCGGAATCACGGCGTACCTCGACGCAGGCGGCACGATCGAGAACGCCCAGGCGATCGCCGCCCACGAGTCGCCGCGAACGACGAAGCTCTACGACCGAACGAGCGACGAGATCACGCTCGACGAGATTGAGCGGATCACGATCTGAGCGATCACACTACTCTCCCCAAGTGGCATGAAATCTCTTAGACCCTAATTCTCGCAACTCATGGCGTAGGTCTCAAGCGCCTGAAAATTAGCTTCAAGCTCCGCATTAGCATCCACACGTCCTATGCACCATAGATTAGCTAACTCACTCGTTGTTACATCAACATCCCATGGAAAGCACGGCTCGCCGTTGCGTTGCACGAATGGACCATCAGTTTCGGTAAGCACCTTGTCACGTGGCATATTCTCGATAAGCGCACGGCCCTTCGCTGTTTGCAGCATTGGCAGCCCAACACTAAACCAGCACCCGTACTCTACTGCTTTCTTAAGCTCGGCCTGAGTGCCTGCAAACCAGTGAAGGACTGCAAGGCCTGAGTGTGGGTACTCGTCAAGCACTTCAAGTACGTGTTTCACCGCGCGCCTAGTATGGATTGACATGACACGGCCACCCTCGCGGCTTACCGATTGCAAGACGTGTCTAAACACTCTCATCTGCACTGGCCAATGAGTCTGCAGTTCAGGACTTCCGTCTAATCCGATTTCTCCTATCCACCTTGCTTTCGTTACAAGCGAATCAAACAAATCTAGTTCGACATACCTCTCGTGAGCAATTTGCGGATGGAGCCCCAAGGCCGTATGAAAATGCTCTGAACCATTACCGAGACGTGAACTCTGTGTCCAGGCCGAAGGAGTGGTAGTTACAGACAGAACAGTCATACCAAGCTCTGCGCATCGGCTCGCAACCTTCTCCGGGTGTTGGTACAAATCAATATGGCAGTGACAGTCAATCAACGCACACCCGCTGCAACCAAGAATTCCTTCAGTTCACCCAACCCACGTTCAACTACCGCTCGGTAATTCTGCACATCGGTACCGAGTGTCAACGGTAACGACGTTCTTAGAAGCGCATCAAGTCCGTCTTCCTCCATTACGGTGATTGCCATCGCAGCCGCACGAATGTCCTCAAAGCCCGAGTAATCCGAGTCATTCTTCCCCAAGTTCTTATAGACGTAGCCAGTTCTATCCGGCTGGCCCCAATGCTTGAATGCAGCGCGTCGGATCTGGCATGGCACACACCGCCCACAGTGCCGAAATCCGTTTCGTCTGTAGCGGCCACAGCTTATCGACTGTCGAGCACGCTTCTTCAGGTACTCTTGGTCCTGACACTCCGCCAGGAGCTCCCCCTTTGTCTTGAAGCGATAATCGTTTTTCACCTGCACTCTGATTTCCAGCGAATCCAATAGCTCTTGAAACATGTGCAGGAAAACAGGGTGCGTTGTCCGCGTGCTGAGGCTGCCGAGCCTTGCTTCAGTAAGCGGAGGATTGATTGAGATAAGCCCATTCTCACTCACAAACAGCTCCAAACTGTGGCCATTCTGATACGTCCGTGTCGATAACGCAGCTAGGACGCCATACGCAAGAAAGATGAATGAACGCGATCGTTGGGATCGCTCGTGCTCGCCCGGACACTCGGCGTTATGGTTGGTTTGAAAGTGTCTCAGCCCCTCTCCAAGTTCACGGGCAAAAAGCGATTGATTTTCTGCCTCACCAGGAACGATTTGACTCACCGCAATTGGCCTTCGGCCTACCGCCACCAAATCGACCAGCCCAACGAGACTATCCAACCCTCCCGATAGTAAGGAAATGCAATCCTCATCAGGATACACCGGCTTCCCGGGCCGTTCGTAGCCATGCCCACCAGATACAAACGTCAGCGTCCAGATGTCTGTTGTTAGGAACCGGAGCATTTTGTGAATCAGATCAGCCTGTCGTGCCCATTTGGAGTCATCGGAGACAGGTATTGTTAACTCAATCTCGCGAGTCCATCCGTCGGGACTCTTCCCCCGAATCACGGCTTGATCGGCAGTGACCACCCCCAATGCCAAGGAGAGCAAGTCCCACGCCTCTTCGGTAGGCACTAACTTCTGACGCCGTACATGTTCCTGCACCGCAGCCCCAACCGATCCGCACAGGCGATTGTCCGTCCGCCCGTACAGAAGAACAGGTAGAACACCCCGCGACGGTCGCGGCAAGTCTCTAGCCGAAGCTCGGCAAACCACTTTCATTCTGCGTACTCCGCAAACACTTCAAAGGCATCTCGAAGCGCCCGTTGTACGATCTGGGACACTCGGCTGCCTCTCAAGCGCGTGCCTGACTCTCGCAGTTTTCGGAACGATGCGGAGACAGTTTCACGAATGTACTCTTTTATCTCCTTGAGGCGCGACAAAGCCGAACTCGCCGATGGTGCTCGGTCTTGAATGTGCTTGCCGTTATCTAGTACGAACCGGCGATAAACGTCCTGGCCCACAAAGCGCTCGATCACGAACTCTCGCTGTTCTTCAGAAAGTGAAAGAACATCCGCGTCGGGATGTCGCTCTAGCAATTCGGAAAGGGCGTCGTTTATTGAGCGCTGACTCGCTTCAGCATCTTGCGTACCGTCGCTTTCGCAAGCGGCCTGGGCAACGGCCTGAATGACATCTCTCGCAGAGCGACCCGCAAGTATGTCGCGATCGATTGTAGGTGTTTCACCCGGACCCGAGGACGTTCCGCCCAGCGCGCGATAAAGATTGCCCGCGATCGTAGCAGTCTTACCAAAGCGGCGTGAAGCGGTACCGCTGCCACCAAGTCCGGTCGCAACATAGCGGCCAACGCCGCGCCGCATTGCATCGCCACTTCCTGATCGTGCGAAAGTGCCTAACGCTCGTCGTGTGCCGCTAAATCGTCCTGCAGGTGCGATCGGAATCGGCGCAGCAGGTGGTGAGACCGCGTCCGGAGCAACTCCCGTCGGATCATCGCCCTCGGGTGCCGCCGGTGCCACCGGCGAATCAACGTCTGGAACCCATGGTGGAACCATGGGCACACCTGACGGAGAACCATCGCTAGATTTTGACGTTCCCATTTTCCCGCTGTTTCTTAATTGCGGTCTTTACTGGCTTCGACACATCAGATTTCAACCAGTCATTGAAGACCTGTTCTGCCCAAGGTTCGCCGCTGATTTTTGGCACCAAGGCGGCGGTAATCTGCCCCGGTGGCCGCTGCAAGAGGAAGGCAGACAGTCTCCGGCCCTGGCTTTGATCTGCACGTGTAATGGCCAGACAAGCGTCCAGTATTGGGGGAACTCCCCATTCTTGCACTTGGTTCGCTCGCTCCAATACGCGGTCTAGTATGAGCGCCAGCTCTGGATGCGCCAACGCAGAGAGTCGATCGGACAAATCTCCAGCCATATCAGGATGAGCGAGTAACGCCGTGAGTAACTCCGCTCCCTCTGACGACAGGCGATCCTCAGGAGAGATTAGCGGCGTGTGTTCCCGGCTCACATAGAGTGCTCCTCGCAGGTCATGCCCGGCTAAGCGCGGAGGTACTGCAAGCCATTCACGAATAAATGGCGTGTCCCAAGGAGCCTCAAGGTGAAGCTCCTCCCCAGCAACCGCCTTCTTCTCCGAATCGTCAATGAACCGGACGTTTCCTTCGTCGTCCCCGTTAACTGCATCAACAAGTTGCTGGTACGCTTCATCCCCACCGCAACGTTCGAACAAAAGCAGCTTCGCGAGGGCCGCTTCGTCGACAGAAATTCCGTTCGCTCTTGCCATCGCCATCCGTATCGCGAGTGCATTGAGAAATCGTTTAATAAGGCGCGGATTACCGCGAATCTCGGTGACGGTGGTCATGAGCGGTGCTAGGCGGTCGGCCGTGTCGAACTGTGCGATCAGCTCGTTGCTGAACTCAACGCCTAGCGTTTGCATGAATGCGCGGTCAACTCGCTTACCTTCCCAGCTTCGTCCGAGTTGCTCGCACACTCTAGTTCGAACCGATTCCACTGTGCCCGCGTCGACGCCGCTATTACCTACAAAAAGGAGCATCATGTATGCCCGCACCTCCTGAGTTCCCAAAGGAGGAACGCGAATTGGGACCTGGATTAGCTTGTCAAAGTAATTCGTGACATGCTTGTCGCCAACACCTTCAAAATGCCGCCGCACGGCGTGCTTAATCATCTCGTCGTCGGCTGCGATTACAAAGGCTGTGTTCTTTAAGAACAAGAACAGACGTATTGCCTCCAGCGTCGAAATTGCCGTCTCAGGCAAACATCGATCGAGATCGTCGATTAGAACAACCAGAGTGACGTTTAACTCCTTTAGCGTTTCCTCAAAGCACGCTCGAATTGCATGAATCTCTTTGGGAGGTGTCGAGTCCTCTTTGGGTTTCAAGAGTCCCGACGCTTCCTCCGCCAACTTGGTACCAGCTTCGGCCGCTTTCTCAACACCGGAAGCATCCGCTTTCCCGCTTGCAACGCTCTTTCCAAGCTGGAAGATCTCACCCACGAGCCCGACTGGTGGTAGGCCAAGGGCGAGTGCCACTGCAGAGCCACCGGCGAGTTTAGCGGTTCGCAGCCAATTCACTCGTCCGAGAAGCTCCTTCGCTTTTGCTACGGCAGTTTTCTTACTTTCCGCGTCGCACTTCAGTGCCTCAGCAATCACCTCCAGAAGAGCCGCTCGCACGTCGTCGTAACCCTGGTATAGCCAAGCATTGAACTCAACGAAAAGAAATTGCTTCGGTTCTCCATCTTTCTCGCTCAAGGAGGCCTGAATGAGCTTAATCATCGACGACTTGCCGACACCCCATGCGCCAGAAACACCGATAGAGATCGGTCGCTGTTTGGCCTGCACAACGATCTCCGCCACAGTATCCGCGACGCCAGCGAAATTGAGAAAGTCGATATCCGTTTCGTTGTCTGGCCACATATCACAGCTCTCCCTTGAACGCCTTGTCCAGGATAGATGGCAACAGCGCATCAAATTCGATAGCGTTCTGTTCTCTAATTGCGCTAATGTGCTCGACCTTGGCTCTAACTGAACGCACCTGGAACTGTGTCGGCCTGTCAGGGAGCGGGAACTCGTATTGCAGGAAGTCCTTCGGATTCATGCGCCGCCGTCGGACATTCGTCCCAGTGCTCGACGTGCTCAGGCCTCCCCACACGCTGGGACTGCGAAAATAAACGTCAAGCACTTCCGGCAGTACGCGTTCCGTGGCGACCTCAAATACGGGGAACTCCGGAGACACGTAGCAGCCGTCACATTCGGGCGGAACAATGGCAAGTGCGCCCTCCCAGGCCATGAGCTTTGGATACACGAACTCACCGGTGTTTAGGCGGGTAAGAGACCTGTAGCAGAAATCAAGGCCAGACTTGATGTCACTGCGAAAGACACCACGACCGAAGCAATAGACTCCAGCGAACTGATAACGTTCGGTTGGACTCACGTCGGTGTCCGGCTTTCGCCACCTCACCAATTCTCGCATTGGAGTTCGGGTGCTGTTGCTATGGACGAGGATTGAGCGACAGAGCGCGTTTGCATCCGACACCACCGCCTCGCGCAGTTTGCGAACCTCATCAATCTTCTCAGCGAGGTGCTCAATCTTCGCGACGATTTGCCGCTGCTCATCCACCGGGGGCAACAGGACTTCGATTTGGAGGAATCGCTTCTCGTCCAGTCGGACGCGGTTGGTCGTGCCCTCACTGACGCTACGGCATCGCTCGACGAAATCGCGTGTGCGGCTGAGCCAGCCGAGGTACTCAGGCAAGAGTCGATTGGGATTGGCGTCGAACGTTGGAAAGTCATTGCTTACGACGGCGCCGTCAAGCTCAGGCGGCACGAGCCCAACCGCTCCGTTGCGTGCATCGATCCTGGAGAGAATGAATTGGCCAGATTCGACTCGAAGACGTCTTGTGCCTCCAATCTCGCTTCCGTTACGTTCGCCGCGAGCAACAACGCCCCTGCCCCAAAGCCGAACAGACACCTCGGTGTAGGTCTTCAGCGGATCGAGATTGACCCAGGTGTCCGACTTGGTAAGCACTTCACCCAATCGTATCACCGCCCAATCCCCAGCATTGCGGCGCTGTGCGGAAGCGTGGCTCGTTGTGACGACTGCGGCAGACGAGGTCATGCAGGTGCCCCCTCCAGCTCTGCCCTGATCTCCTCCAACAATGAAATGAGTTGTCGCTCTTTGTCGAGGATCCCAGCCGCGAGCACTTCCGGTGGAAGGTGTTCAAGAGCCTCTTGGCTATTCGGATTCTTGATGTCGAGGTTGGCAGAGAGCAAGCTCCCAGTATCGTCGTATTTCAGCACTTCCTCGACCGGAATTCTCCACGCATGGTCGTTGTCGTCACGCCGCTTTTTGCTGAACCACCCGATGCACTCGGCAAACTCCTCAAACTGGACAGGCTTCGTCTTCGTGTAGTTCTTGCGGCCTTCCGGGAGCGGTAGTTCGTAGTACCAAATATGCTTCGTCGGCCCGGACCGGTCAAAGAACAATAGGTTGGTTGGGATAGAAGTATAGGGCGCAAAGACGCCGTTGGGCAGCCGGACAATTGTATGCAGGTTGAAGCTCTTCAGGAGTTCCTCCTTGATGCGGGCGCACACTCCGTCACCAAAGAGCGTTCCATTCGGAACGACAACCGCACCGCGGCCCGGCTTACCGCTGTTCTTCTCCGGCCGCTTGAGCAGCCGCATGATGAGTTGTAGAAAAAGGAGCGCTGTCTCAGAAGTTTTCTTGTTATCATGGAAGTTGATGT
>CAZRFP010000019.1:0-37008 GCA_964599535.1 uncultured Planctomycetaceae bacterium | reverse complement strand
GACTCAACCGGGCATGTCGGTTCGTTCCCGTCGACCGTGTTCGTTGAGTGTCTCTGGTGGAAGAACAAACTGTGTTGGGAACACAAAGCGAGGTTTACCATGGGTGTTGTTGACGTAGTGATTGCGGCCTTGATCGCCTTTATCGACCTGAACCCCCTGCTCGATCTGGTCTTCACGCCGCTCTCGTGGCTCCTGTTGTTCTGGTTCTGATCTTTCGCGGTTGATGGACGATGGCGTCCATCCCGAGTGGAAGACAGTCGTTACCTTTTAGGAAGGACACTGTATGAATATTGTTGATTTCGCGATTGCTGCCTTGATCGGTTTTATCGATCTCAACCCGCTGCTCGACCTGGTCTTCACGCCACTCTCGTGGCTGCTCCTGTTCTTCTTCAACTGATCAGTTGACGGAGAAGGGTTAGCGGATTCATGGTTCGCTGACTCGTCAAGCAGCAAAGCCCATTGGGCTTGCTGAAGGCAGCATCGGCCGGCACGGCGATTTCGGAAAAAGAGGCGAAGCCAACTTCGCGGTTTCCGGGCGGTCGCGTGCCGACGGGTGTCAGCCCGTTGAATGGTTGATGCTAAACGTGTCAACCGCTGCTTCTGCTAGCAGTAGCAGGACCTGAGTGTGATACACGCTCGGGTCCTGTTTCCTTTTTACGCCACGCTCGCAGTCCCGGGGCGAGTTTTCGGGTGCCGCCGCAGCGCAGCGACCCATGCTCATTCGACACGCCGGGCTGATTGTGTTTTGACGTATTATCGTTTCAGCCGCCGCTTGCACGCAATGGCTGCTGTTTTGCGTTTGCGTTTCCGCGGGTACATTACCCGCAAAGGGTGCGTGCTGGTCGCATCGAGCGTATTGAGATCAACAGAAATCCGGCAGGCGTTTGATTCATGGCCAAAGTTGAAACTCCCGAGGGTCTCTGGCTTCGTTGCCAGGGCTGCAGCAAGATGGTCTTCAAGAAAGTCCTTGAAGAGAATCTTCGCGTCTGTCCGGAATGCTCATTTCACTACCGCGTTGATGCCCGCACACGCATTGAACAACTGACCGACCCCGGCACCTTCGAGGAGTTCAACGCGAGCCTCGTCTCGACCGACCCGCTCTCATGGAAAGACAGCCGCCCTTACACCGATCGCCAGGTCGAGGCCCGCGAGCGCACCGGCCTGACGGAGGCCGTGCTCACGGGCAAGGGCTATATCAAGGGTCGACCGCTGATTCTCGCGGTGATGGACCCCTTCTTCATCATGGGTTCGATGGGCGCGGTCGTCGGCGAGAAAATTACGGCCGCGATCGAGCGAGCGACTGATGAATCGCTGCCCGTCGTGGTCGTCACGTGCTCCGGTGGCGCGCGCATGCAGGAAGGCCTGGTCAGTCTCTTCCAGATGGCCAAGACATCAGCGGCCGTGGCGCGGCACGATAGCGCCAAGGGACTTTACATCACCGTGCTGACCGATCCGACGACGGCCGGCGTCGCCGCGAGCTTCGCCTCGTTGGGCGATGTGGCCATTGCCGAACCCAAGTCGATGATCGGCTTCGCCGGTCCGCGCGTGATCTGGAACACGGTCAAGACCGAGCTTCCCGAGGGGTTCCAGACGGCCGAATTCATGCTGGAGCATGGATTCATCGATCGCATTGTCCCGCGCGCGAGCCTGCGAAGCGAGATCGCCCGCGTCATCGACTTCTGCGGCAAGTGAGCGCGGCCCGCCGCAGCGCGGTCGCGGAATTCGGATGTTCCTCAGCATCTCCCTCGTCATTCTCGGACTCATCATCCTGATCGTTGGCGGCGAATCCCTGGTTCGCGGGGCGGCGGCGCTGGCGCGGTCGATGGGCATATCGCCGATCGTCATTGGCATGACCGTCGTGGCCGCGGGCACATCCGCGCCCGAGCTGGTTGTCAGCGTGATGGCGGCGCTTCGCGACAACGCGGCGATCTGCGCTGGAAACGTCGTCGGAAGCAACATTTTCAATATTCTGCTGATTCTCGGCGCAGCGGCGGTCTGCTGCCCTTTGCCCACCCAGACGTCATTTATCCGCCGCGAAATGCCCGTGGTCGTGGGCATATCGCTGCTGCTCTTTTTGCTCGTGCTCGACGGCGTTGTTGGCCGAGTCGATGCCGTGATCCTGCTCGCCGTGCTAGTCGGCTATACCCTGTTGTCGATTCATCTCGCGCGGCGAGATGCAGCCGTGCTGATTCCGGAATTCGAGGCCCAGCAGGCCGAGTATGGTACGCCGCGCCGCGGTTTTCAGGTGCTTCTGATCCTGATCGGCCTGATCGGATTGGGCGGCGGCTCGGAGTTGTTTTTGCGCGGATCGATTTCCATCGCCAAGGCGCTGGGACTGAGCGACGTGGTCATCGGGCTGACACTCGTTGCCTTCGGCACGAGCCTGCCCGAACTCGTCGCGTCGGTCATTGCGGCGATCAGGCGTCAGCCCGACATCTGCCTCGGCAACATCGTCGGTAGCAACGTGTTCAACATCGCGGCCATTCTGGGCGTGAGCGGCCTGCTGCGCGAGCTGCCTTTCGATGAGGAGCTATTGCGGATTCATCTTCCAGTGATGCTGGGAGCGACGGTGCTGTTGTGGCCGATGGTGACGACGGGGTTGATTCTCAGTCGTCGCGAGGGGGCGGTGCTACTGGGCGGCTTCAGCATTTATTTGTCGTGGATGGTCTATCGTCAGGTCTGACGCCACACGGGCGCCGGGCTGCGCCGGTCACGATTCGAAGATACACAGCGCCGATTCGATTTGCCCCGGCATTTCCTTGAGAACGTGGGCGATGCCCTCGCGGCTGATCTGAAGCTGATTCAGAACGGCCGCATCGAATTCGTCGGGATATGGCTGCGTGCAGAAACCTTCGTCAAGCTTCGACGTCAGCATGTCGGCCAGATGCACCGTGAGGGGCATTTCGCGATGGATCGTCGGGGCGTCGAACGGATTGTGATGATGCCCCAGGGCCAGGCAGATTTGTTCGGGAAAGCGCCAGTTGCGCGCGAGTGTCATGCCGACCTGCTGATGATCGACGCCCAACACCTCGCGCTCAAGCGCACAGTAATCAGTCTTGCTTGTCATGAATCGCTGTACCACGACTCGGAGTTTGTCGGACATGGCTTGTCTCTCGATCAACAGACCGAGATCGGCGACCAGACCGGCCAGGAAGCCCTCGTCAGCTCCGGGCCGCTTTCGAACGTTGAAGATGAGTTTTGCGCCGACGCCCATGGCGATGGAATGGCGCCAAACGTTGTTCGCGGAACAGGCACCGATGTTCAGATCGCCGGTGAACAGGTGTGTCATCGACGCCGCGATGGCGATGTTTTTGACGGCCGACAGTCCGAGCAGAACGATGGCCCGATCGATGTTGGCGACTTGCGTAGGCATTCCGTAGAGGGCGGAGTTGACGACTTTGAGAATGCGCGTCGACAGCACGGGGTCGTTGCGGATGACATCATGCAAGTCCTGCATGTTGGACTTCGGGTTTTCGACAATGTCGATGATCTTGACGGTGACTTCGGGCATCGTCGCGATGCGGCCGGCGTCGGCGAGGATCGTGTCGATGCGCTGCTGCGCGCCTTCAGGCTCCCGGCCGCTCGTGTGTGTTTCGATCGTTGCGTTCTGAGTCATTCCGGCTACTCCTCCCTCCGCGTCTCGTCAGGCGTGGCGTAACGCCTGCGCGATGGCTTCTTCGCCAATCCCATATCGGCATGGCATGCGCGCATAATCAGTGCAGCCCTCCAGTCGCATTTAAGCAGAGTCGCGCAATCGGCCGCAAGTTCATGAGTATCAGGATGTACTTTCGTCCGCGCGACGAACAGTGGGGCACACATTCTTAGATACAGGAATCTCCCGGCCGCCCTGCGGAGTCGTGCGCGAGGATCATATCGGAACAAGACACCGCTGTTTTGAGTCCCATTTATGTAGTCGGATTCATTGGAAATTCATCACAGATGGGCGTTTGCTGCTTGTTTTTCGAGTCGAAAGACGACTTCCCCATGAACCGATGACGTGTCTGTCCGCATCAGCCGGCGTGGAGGCTGTCAGGACCGGGCACTGAGGTCGTGACGATCTGCCGTTTCTAGTTGTTGTAGATAGGGGTATTTACCTTGCCTGATCATCGTTATGCACTGGGCGTTCTCGGAACCGGTCATATCGCCCTGGTTATCGTGAAGCGGTTGATCGAAACGGGCTATCTCTCAGCCGATCGAATCGTCGTCACGGATTCTCGCAAGTTTCGCGCTCATCCGCTGCCGGTGAAGGTGGTCGACGACTCGCGCGATGTCGTTCGTGACGCCCGCACCGTTCTGGTTTCGGTGACGCCGCAACAGTTTGCAACGGCCGCGTCAAATGTGCGCAACGTCGCGGCCGGGGATCATCTCTTCGTGAGCGTGATGGCGGGCATTTCGACGCAGCGTGTGGCGAGCCAGTTGGGGTCGGGGCCGGTGCGCGTCGTTCGTTCAATGCCGAATCTGCCGTTTGGACTGGGTCGCGGCGTGACCGGCCTGTATCGCGGCGAACACGCGACGATGGATGATCTGGAAGAAGTGAAGCGTCTGTTCGGCGCGGGCGGCGTCAGCGTTGTGCTTGAGGATGAATCGCTGATGGATGCGGTGACGGCGGTGGCCGGTTCGGGTCCGGCGTACTTTTACTATTTCGTAGAGATGCTGATGGAAGGCGGAATGGCGGCGGGCCTGAAGAAAGAGGACGCTCAGATTCTCGCGGCCCATGCATGCGTCGGCGCGGGCGCGATGCTGCTGGACCGCAGCGCGTCGCCGCGCGAGCTCCGCGAGGCCGTGACCAGCCCCGGCGGCACGACGCAGGCCGCCATGCTTATGCTGCAAGAGGCTGACGTTGCGCGACAGGTGCGCGAGGCGGTGCTGGCGGCGTTTTGGCGGGGGCAGGAGCTGGGTCGGCTCAACGGCGATGGGCCGTCGCATCAATAGGCGCCGGCGAGCCGGCAGTGCCACCTTGCTTGCGCCACCGTGCTGGCGCTACACTTCCATCGCCATCATACCGCCCACGAATCGGCTATCACGTTTCAGGCGCTTTGAGATGGGGCGTCGAGACGCGATTGCAGCGCTTCGTGAATGCGCATGACGGCAAGGAAAGTCTCGGACGCAGCGTCGACGATGCGCGTACGCTGCTTGGGCGATGGCGTGATGTTGGCCGCGCTCTGTTTGAATTCCTGCCAGATTTCGCGCTGACGATCGCCATAGGGGTCGAAATAGCGCGTGCCGTCGCCGTTGTTCAGGTTGTAGGCCCGGCGAAGGGCGTTGGAGATGTACTTCGAACCGTTGTTGCTGCCCTCGAAGACATAGTGAATGCCCAAGAGGCCGTCCGGCTCGGAATCGGCGAGCTTGTCGATGTACGAAATGAACTGCGCGGTCGCGGGGAACGGTTGCTCGGTTTCGGGATCACGGCCGAAGAAGGCGAGATCGGCGCGAAGATACGGCTCCTGAAACTGATGATCGCGAATGACGGCTGAAAGAATGTCCGATGTCGCCAAGTGCCGGCGCAGTTGGGCCTCGAGCGCGCGGTGGACAAGGAAGAACTGCCCGAGCATGTCGACATAGGCGTCGAGCGGGATGCGGCCCATGACGAGTTCCTTGTTGAATCGACCGGCCTCGGTCTGGTCGTGCAACGGCTGGGTGGCGGTTTTGAGTTCGATCATGATGGATTCCGAAGTTGCCTGCATGAGGTTCTCCGTAATGTATGCCGAGCATTCGGCATGGGGGTCTCGTGTCCGGCCGCGCGTTTGGAGCGGCCACTGATATTGAGACTCAGTCTCAAAAAATGGACAATACTCGATTGAGACGTGATTCGCAAACGATCGGCACCTATTTCCGAGCAGAGGTTTCCGGAGTCCGTTCGACAGAAAGTCCGGCATTCGTGCTTGATGTAACATGATGATAATTATTAGGTTGCGTGTTCATTCGGCCAGATTAGGACATCGGCGCATTTCAAGAGGTGGGAAATGATCCGCGCGATTGAAGGCGGTATAGAGATCGAGGTGAAGGTCGTGCCCGGAGCATCGCGCAACAAGCTTGTGGGCAGGCTGGGCGATGCGTTGAAGTTGCAAGTGGCCGCGCCGCCGGAGAAAGGCAAGGCCAATCAGGCCGTCGTCGCACTGATTGCGGATCTTTTCGGCGTGCCGCCCAAGCAAGTCGTTGTCGTTCGTGGAACGACCGCGCCTCGCAAGACCATCCGGATCATGGGGCTTTCGAAGCAGGCGGCAGAGGATGTGCTGAAGCGGAGTGAGTGACTTGCAGTGTTCATAGCGCTCTCGCCGACTGCTTCACCGGCGACTGGAACTTGCAGCGACCGCGCCTGCGAGGCGCTGATGAACCTCAATGCTGTTGTAGACGACGATCTGGCCGTTGTAGTATCGGATCGTGCCTTGGCCACCGAATCGTTTCCAGGACTCCGGCTCGATGTGCTTCGTGACGGTGTCGAGGAGTTTCTTGATCTCTTCAGATTTCTTCGGCTCGGATCGGTTTTTCTTTTTTTTCTGGATGTTAATCTCGCCAGCGTTGCCCGATATCCCCTCGAAATGCGGCACGAGGATGATCAAGTCCTCCACGAAGTAAACGCGCGTGATCCTTCGCTGGTTGATGTCCTGCCGCGTGCTGATGATGAGCACGTTGTCGTCGGCGAAGCAGGCCAGCTCGGGGCGCTCGCCGATCGGATTGAGATGCTCGAACGCGAACGGGATGATGTCGCGCATGCGCGATTTCTCGGCTTTAATGTTCAGCAATTCGTCGCGCCGATAGCCGGCTTCTTCGATGACCGGCCAGCGCGTGATGACGTTCGCGCCGGTCTCGCGGGCGATCCACTCGATAAAATCTTCAAAGGCGTAGTCCCTGAACTCGGCGGCGTCGATCATGCGGTTCATCCCGCGCACGGCGAGATTGCGCGGCGCCGTGGCTTCGGCATCTTTGCCGGAAGCCTCTGACTGGTCCGCGCCCGGCTTCTTCTTGCCCGATGACGATGCCTTTGCGCGCTTCTCGGGTTTCTTTGATGAGTCGCCGTCCTTTGGAGTAACCTGCTTTTTGTTTTTCGCCTTGGGTTTTTCTGCTTGTTTTGGATCGTCTTCATCCGCCGACGGCGGCGCGGCCGCGCCGAAACTCAGCAGCAGAGCCGCGATGAGGCACGCCTGAAACGTCCAGTGGTTTGTGACAAGGCGCCGATTCATGGCCCAACCCTGTACAGTGTTTCTCGGTCGATCGACCACTTGCCGTTGACGGATCGGACGAGATCGCGCTTGAGGCCGGTATATCCCGGTTGCGGCGCGAAGCCCGTGAGTTCGACGGCCTGCGAGTCGATCTGGAAAATCCACGGTCCTTTTCTCGGCGCGCCTTCGGGCACGCGCGTCATGTCGACTGTGATGCGCTGGACATTGTTCGTTTTAATCTCGAATTGGTTACGCCCCAGCCAAGCGGTGTTGCAATCGGCATCGCGCTTCGGATCAAATGCCGCGCGGAAGATCACCCAGCCGTCCGTTGGCCGCCGGGGAGGCGGAGTCGCATCGCTGGTGTTCGGTGATTCGTGCGTCACGGACGGACTATCGCTTTCGCCCGATGTCTCCGGCGCACGCGCATCACTTCGCGGTTCGGGCGAATCGGCAGTTTCTGTCGTGGCGCGATCGCGGCCGCGCGAGTCGGCCGATTGCTTTTTTTGATGGTCGGATTGATCGGCGACGGTCTTAGAGTCATTCGGCGCGCAGCCGGCGGCGGCACCGAGCGCGAGAACGGTTGAGATCAGAATGTTGCGTATCCGGTCCATGACGCCTCATAGGTTTGTGGGGCGCCGGCCGCAGCCGTGACATGCACTGCATTATAGCCAGAACGCTCCACTCATGATACCTTGGTTCGCGTCGGATGGTTTCATTTTCCGTGGGAGCGTTACATGTCACGACATCAGCGAATACGATCGACGACGATACTCTCGGTTCGGCGCGACGGGCAGGTCGCCATGGGCGGCGACGGGCAGGTCACGCTGGGCGATGCCGTGCTCAAGTCCGACGCCGTCAAGATTCGCCGCCTGAACAAAGGGACGGTTCTCACCGGATTCGCCGGATCAGCCGCCGATGCCTTTGCCTTGCTCGAACGATTTGAGGGCAAGCTGGATCAATTCAAGGGCAACACGCGCCGCGCCGCTATCGAGCTGGCCAAGGACTGGCGCACCGATCGCTCGCTTCGGCGGCTGGAGAGTCTGCTGGCCGTATCGGATGCCGAGTGCAGCCTGATTCTGGGCGGCAATGGCGACGTGATTGAGCCGTCGGACGGCATCGTCGCCATCGGCAGCGGCGGGAGCTGCGCGCTGGCGGCGACGAAGGCGCTGATGCTGCATTCGTCGCTCTCGGCCCGCGAGATCGTCGATGCGGCGCTGCGCATCGCGGGGCAGATCAACATCTACTCAAATGAGAACATCGTGGTCGAGACGCTGTAGCGCGGCCATGCATGTGTGTGCATGGCAGGCGATATAAACGCACCGCAAGTGCCGCGGGGCTGGCTTGCCGTCAGAAGGCCCCCTGTGTATCAGGCACTGCGATCATTCGATCGTGCTGAATTTCACCGCACCTTGCATGATCTTGTTGAGAATGAAGCTTGCATTACGCAGGATGCTCGTCGGATCGTTGCTGATCTGGTAGAGCCGAAGTTGCGCCGGGCTTTCCTGCACGAGCATCACGCACGTGTCGCCCGCAGCGCTCAACACGATCTCTGTGATGGGCTGTGCCGCGACGCGGGCCTTGAGAACGCGGTCATAGGCCGGATCGCCGGGGTTGATCTGATAAACGCCGCCCTGGCGAAAGCCGCCGAATCCGGGCATGGGTGGAGCAGCCGCGAGTCGGGCGGCGTGGGCGTCGATCATCGGGACGATTTCGTTGGCGAGCCGCCGCATGGCGGCGCGTTCGGCATCGCTCAGGTCGATGGGGATCAGTCCTCGGAGCGCGTCGACTTCAATGCGCGGCATGATGCACCGAGCGCGCTGATGGAGCGCCGCGACCTGCGCCGCAAGCGCCGTACCCGACAATTCTCCGCGCGCCTGGCGCAACATCACGTCGCGAACGACGGGCAGGAGAATCCGGCTTTCGCGCTGGGCATCGGCCAGTTCGGCGATCGCCCCTTCGACTGTTTCATCGCCCCATGCGAGCCGGCACTCGGTGCAGATGTCGTCCAGCCCCGAAAGGGCGTCGTGAATGACGCTCAGTGCGGCGGCGGATTCATCCGGCAGGCGCGATTGGATGCCTTCGATTTTCTCGACACGAACGCGCAGGCCGCTTTGACAGCCCGCGGAAGCGGCGATTCCCGCCTGCATGAAAATAAACGAAACCCCTTTAATGATCTGTGCGACGACGATTCGACTGTTACGGTTCATTTCGGTCTCCCACCAGTGCCTTGATCGCGTCGACCTGCGGCGCGAGGGCGGGGTGCGACGCGATCAGATCCAGAAGATACGCCCGCAGATTTCGGTTGCGCGCCGCTTTGGCGTGGCTCTCGCCTTTTTGCGCGCGAATGAGCGCCGTTGCGCTGTCGAGCATCGCGTCGATCTCGCTGCCGTAGGCCCGCAGATCGATATTGCGGGCCGATGTCCAGAACACCAGCTTGCGAAATTCGAAGGGATTGGCCGATTGGCTCATGCCCATCGCGGCGACATCCGCCGGCGACAGCCGTCCGAACCAGACAAGCCGGGCGCGCCGTAGCACAGCTGTTTCCGGGTTGTCGGCATCGCCAGGCGCGGCGCGGCCGCCCATGTCGACGAGGGCTTCATAGTACTGCGCCATGAGTGTCTCGAAGGCGGCATCGCTCTCCAGCGGCAGGTCGGCCTCGGGAATCTCCGGCGTCTGCCCGCGCAGGACATCGACCGAAGCAGCGCTGAAGTAACCGGCCTGCACGCGATAGTCCGTCCCCAGCGCGCCGCCGGAGATGGTCATGCGGTAATAGTTGATGTTTCCGGCGGCCGGATCGACAACCTCAAAATATTGTCGCTGCTCGTGGGCGATGCAGCCGGAGCCGGCCGCAAGCAGCAGCGCGGCAAATGGGGCGAAGCGCATGGGAATACCCTCTCAACGCTGTCGTTATGTTTCACGGCGCGGCGAATGCCGAGTCGCCGTGAGCCGTCGCGGGCGGGTGTCAGGCTTGATCCGCGCATCGCGGCGAATCGTTCAAGGCAATCGCATGTCGCTTCAAAATTGCAGTGTGCAACCAATGCAACGCGAAGCCACCCCTCATTCCAAGACTGATTCGCGCATCAACAGCCACCGCTCCCTGACGGTCGCGGCCCTGATTGAGAACATGCGATTGCCCTGGCGAATCTCCGGGCGCGCGGCCGCGGCGCTTGAGAAACCGGTCCATCGGAAATATGTTAGTCCGTTTGACTTTGAGGCCGGTCCAGACCGCGATTCGCGGTCGGCCGGTCCGAGGGAGCATGATCGCATGAAGACGGCGTCCACATCGGAGACATCAGACGAAGACGGCACTGCGAGTTCACCGCCGCTGACGAGAGTGCGGAACATCGGCGTGGCAGCGCACATCGACGCGGGCAAGACGACTACGACCGAACGCATTCTCTATTACACCGGCCGAACCCATCGCATGGGCGAGGTGGACGACGGCACGACGACGACGGACTTTGACGAACAGGAGCAGAACCGCGGCATCACGATCTTCAGCGCCGCGGTGACATGTCCGTGGCATGACTACACGATCAACCTGATCGATACGCCGGGGCATGTCGACTTCACGGCCGAAGTCGAGCGCTGCCTGCGCGTGCTGGACGGGGCGATCGTCGTCTTTGACGCAAAAGAGGGCGTCGAGGCGCAGTCGGAGACGGTCTGGCGACAGGCGAGGAAGTACCACGTGCCGGCCATTCTGTTCATCAACAAGATGGACAAGATCGGGGCGGATTTTTTCGCGTCGCTGAAGTCGATCGAAAAGCGGCTGTCGGCCCATCCGATTCCCGTGCAGATTCCCATCGGCGCGGACGACACGTTCGAGGGGCTGGTCGATCTGATGACGATGCGGGCGTATCACTTCATCGGCGACGACGGGGCGAAGATCGATGAAGGTGACATCCCAGCGGCGCTGGCGGATGAGGCGGCGTTCTGGCGGCATCATCTGGAGGAGAAGGTCGCCGAGCTCGACGATCACCTGATGGAGAAGTACCTCGAAGGCGTTCCGCTCACGCCTGAGGAGATGCGCCCGGTTCTTCGGCGGGCCACGGTGGCAAGTCGTGTACAGCCGGTTTTCTGCGGATCGTCATTAAAGCACATCGGCGTGCAGCGACTTCTGGACGGCGTGGTGGATTACCTGCCCTCGCCGCTGGATCGTCCACCGGTGCGCGGCGTGCGCTCGCTGACCGACGCACACGAAATGACGCGCAAGCCGAGCGACAAAGAGCCGTTCTCCGCGCTGGTGTTCAAGATCGTCGCCGAAAAGCCGCTTGATTTGTTCTACCTGCGAATCTACAGCGGCACGCTGCGCGGCAACTCGCGCGTGTACAACGCCCACACCGGCAAAAAGGAGAATCTCAGCAAGCTCTACCGCATGTTTGCCAAACGGCGCGAGCAGATCGACTCGGCCGGCGCGGGCGATATTGTCGTGGCCGTGGGCATGAAGGATGCTTTGACCGGGCATACGCTGTGCGACGCGAATGATCCGATCATTCTGGAGAAGATCGAGTTTCCGACGCCGGTCATGAGCGTTTCGGTCGAGCCGAAGAGCACCAAGGACAAAGACGCACTCGTCGAATCTCTGGAGAAGCTTTCGCGGCAGGACCCCACGTTTCAACATCGCATCAACAAAGAGACCGGGCAGACGATCCTCAGCGGCATGGGCGAGCTGCATCTGGAGGTGCTCGCGTACAAGCTGGAGCACGACTTCCGCGTGCCTGTCAACGTCGGTAAGCCGCTGGTAGCGTATCGTGAGACTGTCACGCGCGCTGCGGAAGCCGAGGGCAGCTTTATCTTAAAGACGGGAGCCGCGCCGCAATTCGCGGTCGTGACGGTGCGCGTCGAGCCGCTGTCGCGCGAGGCGCAGCAGCGCGGCGCCGAGGCTGCATCGGCCACGGCAGGCACGGCGGCGACATTTCAGTTTGTGAACGAAGCGACGGACGGATCGTTGCTTCCGGAGTACATCGAGGCGGCACGGCGCGGTATCGAGGATACGCTGCAAGTCGGTACGCTGGGCGGCTTTCCGGTTCTGAACGTGAAGGCAACGCTCGTCGGCGGCAAGCAGAGCGACGCCGAAAGCACTGAGCTGGCGTTTGAAAACGCCGCGCGCAAGGCCTTTGAGGAAGCAATGAAGAATGCCGGCCCGGTGATTCTGGAGCCGCTCATGCGGCTGGAAGTCATCGTGCCGGATGATTACTTCGGACCGGTCAGCGGCGACCTCAGCGCGCGCCGAGGCATCATCGAAGACACGGAGCTGCGCGGGCGCGACCGCGTGATCCACGCCAACGTGCCGCTGGCGGAGATGTTTCAGTATGCGACGAAGCTTCGTACCTTGACGCAGGGGCGCTCGGCCTGGTCGATGGAGCCGCTGCGCTACGCGGCGATGCCGGCGGGCATGCAGAAGGAACTTCTCAAACGATACGGCTACGAATAGTGCGGCGCGGCCTATTGACGCAGCGTGTCGGCGCGTTCAGGGATGGCGTTCGAGAAGAACGTTGAATCGCTCCGATGCGTAATAGACCGCCGTCCCCACGAGCAGCCCGATGACAAACCCCTGCGGCATGGCGAAGGCGATGACGCCGACGAGCAGAGCGATGGTCAAATCCCGGCGCGAGCCGGCCACATCGCCGATGAACCGCATCAGCACGAGCGACTCAAACAGCAGTACAATGCCCAGCACCGGCCGCGGAAATACTTCGACAACTTGCGCGGCCGATCCGCTGAAAAGCAGTCCGATCACGACAAACACCGATCCGTAGATGACGACTGACCCGCCGGTGCGTGCGCCGAAACCGTAATGGCCTGCCAGTCCGCCGCATCCGTGGCAAACGGGGATGCCGCCGAAGAGCGGTGCGACGAAGTTCATCGCGGCGTAGGTCAGGCCGATTTTGCGAACGCTGACGTTGCGATCGGGGTACAAGTCTCGGATGGTCTGCGTCGTGGCAATGACGGAGTTTGACAGGGAAAGCGGCAACTGCGGCAGCGCGAGCACGATCGCACCCGTCAATATGTCGGACCATTCAGGCACGTGCAGCGTCGGAAGTTTTACGCCGATGCCTGCGGCGACCGCGCCGAAGTCGACACGGAAGATTGCGGCATACGCTGCGCCCAGAGCGATGATGAACAGGGCGGCCGGCCAGCGGCGATTGCCCCAGAGCGCGATGCCGAGGATGAACGCCGCGGCCGCGAGAGTGTATGCCGTCATCGTCGAACTTCCGCCGTCCAGTCCGGCGTCGGGGACATAGCTTTTCAGTGCGAGTCCGGCGAGCGATAGGCCAAGCCCCAGTTGAATTCCGCGCACGGTGCATTTCGGGATGATCCGCGCCAGACGGCTCAGCGCGCCGGTCGCGCTGAGCACGAGCATGGCCGCGGCGATCGCCACGCCTGCGCCGAATAGCACGCCCCCTGTGAGTCGCTGCGCGATGACCAGCACGGCCATGGCCTTAAGCGGCTGGACCGGCATGGGCAGTCCGTAGATCAGCCCGGTGGCGATCTGAAGGAGTCCAAAAAGCGTGAAGACGCTGGCGGCTTCGAGGCCGGCGGCGGGGATCATCGCGAGAATGAGGGGAAGGTCGGTGCCGATGTCGCCGAAGCTGCCGGCGAGTTCGTTTCGATCGAAGCGGATTCGAGGCGGCTTCATGTCGAATAAACCCATCGGCCCAGAAACGCGGCCGGGACCATCATCGCCAGCACGATCACTCCTGCCAACCAGCCCGCCGTCGACGCGGCGATGACCGCGTCGAACGCGATGATGCCGATGATAAGCGTTTTCATGGCATACTGCACCCACTGCTGTGCGGGCCGGCGAATGGTACGGATGCAGACGCGCGAGAGGTGAACGAGCAGAACCAGCCAGATTACCATTGTCAGTTGATCAAAATCGCTGAGTGCGCTCGATATTACACCCAAGCCAAACAGCGCGACGAGGACGCCGACGAAGCCGCCGATGAGATGGCGCCGGCGTATGACACCCGCTTCATCTCGGCCGAACCAAGTCAGCGCACCGACATAGACGCCGAAGGCGATAACCAGCGCGATGACATGGCGAAACGTGGTCGGGTCTGCGAATGCCGCGAGGCTGATCGGCATCGCAAGATTCAGCGCGCGGCACAGGCCCATTGCGATGGGACCGAGCGGCGTCTGTTTCAGGGCGAGATCGTAAAGCAGGATCGAACCCAGAAGTGCGGCGGCGATGAGGCCTGTGCGGTTGCCGAACGTGAACGCGCCGGCGGGGTCGGTCGGCGACCAGGCAAGTGCCGCTAAAACGACACCCATGACGGACAGTGCGACGGCCAGACGAATCGCCGTCGCCGCGGCAATGCGGCCCGTGGGGAGCGGACGATGGGGCCGTTCTCGGCGATCGGTCTCGATGTCGCGTAGGTCGTTGACGATGATGCCCGTGGCGTACAAACAGCAGCTTGCGATGAGCAGCAGCATCAGCGACGCGGAGAGTTGCACCTCGCCGGTGACAAGCCAATAGCCCGCGAGAATGTCGGCGGCGGCCGTGAACAGGTTTGGCGCGCGCACGAGTTCGCAATAGGCCTTGAGCTTGTTCATAACGTCGCGGCGATGGACTCCAGGTGCGTTTTGGCCCGTCTCCCGGCATCGTCGGGATCATCCGTGAAGGGATACAGCTCGACGGTGATCCAACCGGCATACTTGATATCGCATATGGCGCGGAGCGCTGCGGCGAAGTCGATCGCCCCGTCACCGGGGACGAGGTGGTGATGCACGCGCGTGGCTGCGATGTCTTCGATATGGAAATGCCGGATGTGCGGCGCCACCTTCGGGATCCAATCAGAGGGTTCTTCGCCGACGCAATAAGCGTGGCCGATGTCGAAATTCAGCCCCATCATCGGCGAGTCGATACGCTCGCGTAGTTCGAGAAATTGATCGAAGCGTTCGATGAGCAGCCCCGGCTCCGGCTCGATGAGCAGTTCGACGCCCTCGCGCTCGGCGTGGTCAACCACCGGGCGCAATTCCTCGACGAAGAGATTCATGGCCGCGGCATAGCCGTCGGGCGATTCGATCGGTCCGCCCGGCTCGGTGGTGATGCAGGCCGCGCCGAGTTTCCGCGCCAGAGTGAGCGCGTCGCGCGTGTGCCGCGTGCGGATGCGGCGATAGTCGGCGTCCGGTTCGATCCAGCTCGGGTGCCAATAGGGCTGCCGCGCATCGCCGATGCGGTTCATCATGAAGGCGTTGATGTTGGATATATGCAGCCCGTGCCGATCGATCGCGGCGCGGACGCCGTCGAGCGTCGCATCCGATGTTTCGGCCGGCCAGAGATGCGGCGCATCGGCCATGAGTTCGACGCCGCGATAGCCGATCGCAGCGATGCGCGCGAGAGATTCGTCGAGCGGGAAGCGCGTGTAGGCGTTGGCGCTGTAGGCGAGTCGGAGTGTCACCGTCGTGTCTTTCGCGTGGCGGAATCGGCGGCGATATAGTCGTGAAGCAGCGCGATCTGCCTCGAAAAATCATGCTCGGCGACGTCCATCGGCGACTTGAAGAAGCACGCCAGATGCGTCATGACGCCCGATCGACCGCGGGCGGCATGATAGTCCGCGAGGCGCGCGAGGTCTATCACGAGCGGCGCGGCGAGGATCGAATCGCAGCCCTGCCAGACGAACTGAAGGATCATCTTCACGCCGAGGAATCCGCTGAAGTGAACGTGATCCCACGCGGTCTTCCAGTCGTTCAGCGAGCGAACGTATTCGATGGTCGTGCGCGTCTGCGGCTTGTAGCCGACGATCGATGCAACGACGCTGTCTTTCTTTTCGAGCTTTGCGGCCTTGTTCGCTTCGGAATCGAGAATTGCGCCGTCGCCATTGCCGAGGACATTGTGCCCGACCCAGCTTTCGATGCGCATATGGCGGTCACGAAACATCGGCGCAAGAACCGTCTTCATCAGCGTTTCGCCCGTTTTGCCGTCGCTGCCCATGATCGGCACGCCGTTTTGCGCGGCCAGTTCGCGAATGCCGGCCACGTCGCAGCCCAGCGAGGGGGTGAACGAGATGAACGGCATGCCTTCTTCGATGGCGGCGATGGCGTAAAGGCTGCTGGCCGGCAGCGGAGAAGTGCGTCGTGAAAGGGTGGCGTCGAGCGCGGCCCATGATTGATGCTCTCGCTGTGTCGTGAAGGGCGGCTCGGTGGATGCAAGATGAACGACCATGACGCGGCGAAGGTGCTTCCGCCTCGCGAAGTCGCGCAGGTCGGCGCGAAGCCGGTCGATGATCGAACGGGCCGAAGCGCGGGATTTCGCGCCGGCGCGCGTCGCAAGGCGCTCTATTGCAGGGCCGCAGCGGACAACGCGGCCGGTGCGGATATCGCGGTCATACTGTGCCAGGTCGGTCCGAACGGAGCGGAGCAAGTCCTGCGAAAAAATCCGGCTCTCGGCGGCAAGCTGTTCGGCGGTTTGTCTCGCGGTGCGCCGGCTGATTTCGTGGCCGCCGAGGACGATGTCGGCCGGCTTTATCAGGCGCAGGCGGTTGATCGGCGCACATTCGGTCATGAGACCGAGCGATGGGGCGAGTCCGCGGCGAATCGCCGCCAAACCGACGGCCACGGTGGTCGCGACGTTACCGGCGGCTCCGACCAGCCAGAGACCGATTTTGCGTTTATCCGCACTCAAGGAATTAATATCCAACGGGGAGCAAATTCGACGGGAAGTAAAGGAAACGCAGGCGAAGCCGTCGTGCGATCGAGATCGGCAAACGCCGGATAATCTGGCTGCCGCCCGTCGGGAAGCGCCTTTGAATGCGCGACCAGGGACTTGAACCCCGAACCCGCTGATTAAGAGTCAGCTGCTCTGCCAATTGAGCTAGTCGCGCGTTTTCCGCTTCGACATTGCAAAGCGGACCGGTCATTCTAGGTGTTGCCCGCCGCCCGTCAAGAAGGGAATCATGCCAATGTTCGTCGAGTTGGCGTTTTTTCGCGGAATGTGGATCGCTTGTAAACGCATTAATCGGTGATTATCATGCGCGGCTCGAATGTCGGCCGGCAGGGCCGATTTCACTTTGGTTATCCACTCATCACCTCTGGAGGTTTGAAGTGCGCAAAGCAGGCAAGCAATTGAACGGCTCCCATGTTTTCACGTCCGAATCGGTCAGCATGGGGCATCCTGACAAGGTCTCCGATCAAATCTCCGATACGGTGCTGGATACGCTGCTCGCGAAGGACCCTAATGCACGGGTCGCCTGCGAGACCCTTGTCACGACCGGACTCGTTGTGGTGGCCGGCGAAGTCACGGTCCACAATCGCGAGGCCGAACTGGCGCTGAACAATATCGAAGAGAACGTTCGCGCGACGATCAAGGACATCGGCTACACCGACCCGGCGTGCCGGTTTGACTATCTCAGCTGCGCGGTGGTTCGCACGATCCACAGCCAGTCGGCCGACATCAGCCAGGGCGTCACGGCTTCAAAGAAGAAAGCCCAGGGCGCCGGCGATCAGGGTCTGATGTTCGGCTTTGCCTGCCGCGAAACGAAGGCGCTGATGCCGTTGCCGATTCATCTGTCGCATCGGCTGGTTGAGCGCATGGCCGACGTACGTCGCGACGGCACGCTGGCATGGTTACGGCCGGATTCGAAGAGCCAGGTTTCCCTCAAGTACAATGGCAACACGCCGGAGCAGCTTCAAACGATCGTCATCTCGACGCAGCATCAGGAGCGCGGCGATCTGCTCGACAAGAACGGAAACGTGAACGACAAGTTCAAGAAAGCCATCATCGATCACATCATCAAGCCGGTCGTCATGAGCGAATGCCCGAAGCTCTGGAACAACAAGATCAAGTTCCACATCAATCCGACCGGCCGATTCGTCATCGGCGGTCCGCACGGCGACACGGGTCTGACCGGCCGCAAGATCATCGTCGACACCTACGGCGGGCGCGGCGCGCATGGCGGCGGCGCCTTCAGCGGAAAGGATCCGTCGAAGGTCGATCGCTCAGCGAGTTACATGGCGCGGCACGTGGCGAAGAACATCGTCGCGGCGGGTCTGGCCGATATTTGCGAGGTGCAGCTCGCCTATGCCATCGGCGTGGCCGAGCCGGTCAGCGTGCTGGTCAGCACCGAGGGCACGAACAAGATCGACGAATCGCGCATCGAAAAGCTGGTGCGCGAACATTTCGATCTCACGCCGGGCGGCATCGTCGACTACCTCAGGCTGAAGCGGCCGATCTATCGCGAGACCGCGGCACACGGCCACTTCGGCCGCACCGGCGCGGGCTTCACCTGGGAAAAGACCAATATGGCCCAAAAGCTGCGCGACGCGGCGAAGCGCTACATGTAACGCGGCGCTCGTTTGCTTTCTTATTTCGAATCGCCACTGCTTGCCGGCGGACTGCCGCGTCACGGCGTTCCGTAGGTGAAATTGACGTGATTCACGCCGTGGCAGGTGAGCGTGCAGCTTCCGCTGAAACGTCCGGTGTCGTTGAAGAAGCGCCTTCCGCCGACGATGCGAATGTCGAAGTTGATCAGCGCGCTGTGCTGCGCCCGCGAGCCGGTGACACCGTGCGGTGCGTGGCAGGCACTGCACGGCGAGCGGCCATCGACAATATGACGCCGATGAAATTCAAAGCTCTCGTCGCCGAGAATGCTGTTGCGATCGTGGCACTGATAGCACAGGGCATAGGCCTGCGACGACTCGACGGTGAAGTCGGCGGTTTCGTAGCGATCCACGAGTAGAAAATCGTATCGCGAGCCGTGCGGGCCGTTGGGTCCACCGCCGCCGAGTTGCCGCGCATCGGGGTTGTTGTGGCAGTCCTGGCAGCCGATAAACGTCATGCGCCGGGCCTCGGGCGTGAGGCTGGGCACTTCGTTCTGATTTCGCGCCTGCCGCGCGATGGGATGGGCCGATGCGGCGGTCGCCGCGAGTTCGCGTCGAATGTTGCCCCAGTTGTCGCGCTGGCGCACGATTCGATTTCGGATCGGCGCCGGATTGTCGGAGTGGCATCTGAAACAGACTTCGTAGTACAACTGCGCGCGATCGGTGGGCGTGCCGGCAATGGTGACGCCGGGCACTTCGGTCATGGCCGGCGGCACGCGATCGCGCCCGACGCTGAGCGATGAGAAGCGGCTGCCGATGGGATCGTCGCGCACGGCGTGGGGATTGTGGCAATCGACGCAATCGACATGCACGCGCGTGACCAGCGCCGGCTCGGCGGGATCATGCGCGTCGCGCCAGCGTTGAACATGATGCCCGCTGCGAAGATTCGCGACGCCGTGCATGTCGCGTCCGTAGACGCCGTTATGACAATCCATGCATAAATCATATGCGCGGGCATTGAGCAGCCGCTCGGGATGGGCGGCGCCGTGCGACGAGTGGCAGGCGCGGCAGGCATTCTCCGCAAGCGTGCGATAGGGCAGCGCCACGCCGTTGGTCGCTGTCGGCGGGACTGTGCGATTGCTCAGGGCATGGGCGCTGGTTCGCCAGCCGTCCATCTTGTGGCACGTGTTGCACAGCGTGCCGCCGCGTTCGGTCACGCGCAGGAAGTTGCCGAGTTCGTTGTTATGCGGATCATGGCAGGACGTACATTCCAGTTCGCCGCGGCTGCCCAGCTTGATTTCGCGGCTGACCAGATCGGGCGAGCGAAGCTGGCGATCGCGATTGGCGAGCTGCCGATCAAACCGGAAGCCGATGGGATGATCGTCGGAGAGATTGTTCGTCAGATTGCTCGGACCGCTCGGCATGAAGGGCTGATTCATGGCGATGGGGTCGGCCGGATCGCGGCTGCGGACAAGCCCCAGCGCGATGCTGCCGTCATGGCACGAGAGGCACATCTTGCTGGCCGGTCCGGGCTGATCAATGCGCGCGTCGGTTGTTGAGCTGGAATAGATACGATAATAGGTCGTCGGGTTGTATCTGTTCCAAAGCGGCGTCTGCGGCTCGGTGTTGTGGGGCGCGTGGCAGAAGATGCATACTTCGTCTTCGTGCAGCGCGCGCACCGTGCCGGGACCTGTTGCCGAAAGATTGTGCTTGGAATTGACGACGGATTGATCTGCGTCGGCACGGCCCGGCGCGATCGCCGATGCGGCGCAGGCCAGCATCGTCGCGAAGGCGCAGCGGCGCAGGAGCAGAGACCATCGCGTTGGCGTGTTCATGGCGACTATCATTGTGCGCCCTCGCGAAGATATTGGAAGACCTGCACGCGCCGATTGTAGGTGTCGGCGATCCAGATGCGATCCTGTGCGTCGATGGTCATGCCAGAGGGCAGTTGAAACCGACCCGGCGCGTCGCCTTCCTCACCAAACGCGAGCAGCAACCGGCCGTCGCGATCGAAGATTTGCACGTTTTCGAACTGGCTGTCGAGCACGTAGAGGTGTCCGTCGGAATCGATCGCCACATCGCGCGGCAGTGCAAAATCGCCGGCAGCATCACCCTTTTTACCGAACGATGAGGCCAGTTCGCTCGAATCGCCTTCGATCTTTACGACACGAAAGTTCATCGAGTCCGCGATCCAGGCGGATCGTTCGGCATCGAAGACGATACCGGCGGGGAAATTGAACGCGCCTGATTCGCCCCCGCGCGAACCGAATGAACGCGCGAGCGAACCGGATGCGTCAAACACGAACACGCCGTGCGCCGCCGCGTCGACCACCCACCACTGCTTCTTCAGGGAATCGAACGCCACCGCAGCCGGCCGCTGCAAGACGCCCGCGCCGAGCGTGGCGCGCGTGCGGCCGTCCATGTCCAGCAGAAACACGGCCGCGCGCCGGCTGTCGCAGACGGCCAGCAAGTCATCGCCCAGGCACACGTCGATCGGCCATTCCAGCGGCTTGCCGCCCGCGGCGTGGATCGACTTGAAGGTCCGCGCGGCCAGATCGAGCTGGTAGACGGCTGCGGCCTGATGGTCGCTGACATAGACGCGATCGCCGTCGACCGCGATCGCGCCCGGGGCGACGAACGTCGTCATGGGGATCGGCCCGGTGAGCAATTCGCGCAAGCCGCGTCCCGCCGACTTACGCGCACCGAGACTCTCCTCGCCGATCAACTGGCCGACATAGCGAATGCGCGGTGCGTCGGGCGGTGGCGGCCAGACCAGCCGCGACGGCGCCGGATCGAAGATCGGCCGCGGCGGCTGCTGGCAGGCGGCGGCGATGAGGCAGACCGTTGCGGCGAGTGTCGAAATGGCGGCACGACCTGCGGCGAAGGCGATTCGGCGAACCGTGCATTGAGTTGTGGCATGTGCCTTCATCGCCGGGCCTGCCTTTCGATGATCGGGATGTCGCGCCGCAGTTTCACCCACAAGCCCGCCGAATGGTCCGTCGATGTCGGCAGATCGAGCATGTCGTATTCCGCCTCGACGAGGACGGAGAA
This sequence comes from uncultured Planctomycetaceae bacterium, assembly GCA_964599535.1. GTDB lineage: Bacteria > Planctomycetota > Phycisphaerae > UBA1845 > UTPLA1 > JADJRI01. The sequence goes on along the minus strand of CAZRFP010000019.1, from coordinate 15,535 downwards.
CATGCCGATCTTGTAGGAAATCGATGCCGACAGATCGACACCGTTGGTGTCGCCGAAGAGCGAATCGTGCTGGAATCGGTAAAGGGCCGACGCATTGGCATCCAGGTTCGCGGCGAGCGAATAGCGATAAGACATGCCCAGATCGAGCAGCGATGTCTGCCGCGGATCGAAATACTCCTGCCCGCTGAAACGGAAGTATGAATAGGCTCCGCGCGCGTCGAGCTGCTGGCGCGCGTCGCGCTTGAGCACGACATCGGCATTCGCGTGAAACGCCTTGTAAGGGTCAATGTTGTCGTCGTTGTATTCCAGTTCCGATCCGGCCGAGAAACGGTCGTGGCGATACGTGAACCCGAGGCGATGCCGGTTGATATCGCGCTCGCGATAAGTGAGATAGCGCCGCCGCGTGATGTCCTCGTTTTGCAACGAGAGGGCGTAATACACGTCGAAGCCCTTGAACAGTTCCTGCTGAATGCGATAGTCGAGTCGGTCGCGGCTGATCTGGAAGTCGTCGAACGATTCGTAGCGATAGCTGACAAAGACCGTTTCACCGTCGGCGATGCGCCCGGTCGGCACGCGCCCGATAAGCGTCACGTCGCCGTTGGTGAAGAGCCAGTAGTCCACGCCCGGCAGATAGACCTGGCCGCGCTCCGGGCTGCGCACGAGCAGGCTGAACCGGTCGATGCGCGTCTGATTCAGCAACGACGGCAGCGGATCGCGAAACGTGACGGACTCGTCGATCACGACGCCGCCGGTCGCGCCGTCGCCGTAGCGAATGTCGGTGTGCTGATAGCTCAGGTTTGACGAAAACTTGCCGAGGCGGTTTTCGCGGTTGAAGGCGAGATTCATCAGCCCGCCCCACTCGGTCAAGTCGGCGAAGTCGTTGGCCTGCTGGCGAAGGGCGTAGAGTCCGAACGAGCTGGTGAGCATCTCGCGCCAGTCATGTGTCAGGCCGATGTCGCCGCGATAAGTCTCGGTATTGAATCGTCCGTAGGACTGCTTGAGATACTGGGCGCGATAGGTGGTGAAGAGATCGTCGGTATGCTGCAGGCGAAGATTCGGCGAGATTTCGAATGAATCGCGCTGCAAGTCGCCCGATTCCTCTTCCATGCGAACGAGCGTCTCCAGCCGGCTGCGGTCGTCAAGTCCGAACTGAATCGTGTCGGTCAGCGCGAGGTAGTTGCGATAAGTCGTGAATTTCGTCCGCGTGCCGGAAAACTGCTCGCGTCGGCGTTCGTGCTCGAATTCGAGATTGACCGCGTGTCGATCAGATTGATGCCACGTGGCCTCGTAGCGCAGCGTGTCCTCGCCGCGCTCCTCGTCGTCGTACAATCCGCGCGACCGGCTGGCGATGTCGTCAAACAGATGTTCATACGTCAGCGACATCGGCAGCTTCGGATCGTTATAGAAAATGCCCGTGCCGTATCGTTCGCGCCTCCGATCGAGGCTCGGTAGAAACGGCCGCGGAACGCGGTCATTCAATTGCGAGGCGAAGGCGTTGCCGGAGATTTTACCTGCCGGCAGAAATTGAAGGTTTACGTCATACTCTAAAATATGACCGCGCGGGCTGGTGTGCAGGTCCGGCCCGGGCCGTGACTCCCAGAATTCTTCCTGCGTCAGGCCGAATCTCAGCATGGCGTCGTACAGGATGAACCGCTCATCGACGAGATTGCCCTCGGCTTCGAGTCCGAGCCACTCGCGGAACAGGTAGCGTTTGTTTCGTTGCGCGAAGCGGGCGTTTTGCGAGCGGCCGGCGTCGGTGCGCACCGTTCGGCGTTCGGCTTCGGCGTCCAGCCCCAGCGTCGCGGAGAAGGCGTCAAGCGAGAGCGGGCCGCGCGCCGGTCCTGACGGCCGTTTGTCCGCGGATTTCCGATCGGCATTTTCGGGCGCGTCGGATTCCGTCGTATCCGCGGCAGATTCGGATTGTCCGGCGGCGCTCGGCGGATCTTCGGCCCGCGCCCGCGTGTACGGCACGATCGTGCCGAACGATGCCAGGAGTGCGACGACCATGAGGAGCCGAAGATTCATCGCGTCTTTTGCCTTTGAGTCGTCTTCGGACCGAGCTGGTCACGCGGCAGACAAGCTATTTTCATCGGCAACGGCTGTCCAGTGCGAAAAATCGCGCGGCGCAGTGACAGATCCGCGCCGTCAAGCGTAATCCGTCCGCCACATCCCGACATCGCCGCATGCGTCTCGATGACTCGCAATTCGATCCCACGCGGGTATACTCCCGCTCAAGGCCGCCGACGTGCCGCATGCGCGCCGCACGGCAGGCTTCTCGGTTCACACATGATACGCCACACTCGTTCAACTCGATGGGGCCTCGCGCTGACGGCGATGGGCGGTGCCTGTATCAGCTTTTTTTTCGTCGCGATGTCCTGTTCGCATTCCGACGAATCGACGGCCGAAAATTCGACCGGGCAGCGGCGCGGTGAGACGATGCTCGTCGGCGTCGACGATCCCAACGGCCAGTTGTCCGCCGGTCTCGTCGGCAGCATGCACGACTTCACGCAGCAGGGCGATAAATCGCTCGATCTTTGCACGCCCTGCCACACGCCTCATCTGCCGCTGCCGCGCGGCGCGCGGCCGGACGGCGGGCCGGATCGCGGCCGGCTCGTGACTTATCAATCCGACGGCGTCGCGCTTGACAGCGCGTCGCTCGTCTGCCTGAGCTGCCACGACGGCGTCATCGCGAGCGATGTCTATACCGCATCTCACGCGACGCAGTTCGCGTCTCAATTCGGAACATCGCGCCTCGGTGGCGGACTGCTCGCCGGGCATCCGATCGGTGTCAAGTATCCGGCATCTTCGGAAACTTATCGACCGGCCGGCGCCGTGACGGCCGGCGGTCGCGTGAAACTGCCCGACGGCCGCGTGCAGTGCATCTCCTGCCATGATCCGCACAACACCGGTCGGCATCCGGGAATGCTCGTGCAGTCGAACGCCGGCAGCCGGCTGTGCCTGGCGTGTCATCGCTTATGATTGAGATACCGGATCGTCATGCCCATTGCTTCAATGAGTATTGAACGCGGAGTGGCCTCGTGATGGGGCGGCGTATGCCATTAGGTGGCAGTCGTCCGCGCGGCATTATGGCGCTGGCGCTGTTTGTCGCGACGGGCATCTGCGCGGCGGCGCTGAATTGCCAGATGAGCGACGATCGTCCGCGCGACCGCGACGATCGAAATGTGAGTTTCGATGCATCGGGTTGGGTGATGCCACTGGGCAACATCCACGGCAATCCGCCGCCGTCGGCGTCGAGCGTTCGGCTAAGTGAGTTTCTCTTCGGCGTCACGCCGGAGCCGCCGTTGGGGCTTATCAAGCCGAGTTCGATGGCCTGGCAGGCAGATGCGCTGTGGATCTGCGATTCGGCGTTGGGGGCCGTTTTTCGATATGACGTTGCAGGAGGCACGCTCGCGCCCGCCGAGTTCGAAACGGCGCTGCGGCGCCCGGTTGCCGTTTCGATGGCGTCGAATGGCGATCTGCTCGTCGCCGATGTCGGCCACAACATTGTCTTCCGATTCAATTCCGCTCGCCGAGTGCGCGTGCGATATGCAATTGAGTCGAGCGACTTTCGGCCGGCGAGCGCGATCGAAGTCGGCGACTCCGTCTGGGTCAGCAACGTCGCCGCCCATCAAGTCGAAGTGTTCGACTCGGCGTCGGGTCGTCATTTGAAGTCGATCGGCCGTCGCGGCTCCGCGCCGGGCGAATTCGGAGCGCCGCTTGGCATGGTCGTGACACCATCCGGAACGGTCCTCGTCGTAGACATGCTGAACGACCGCGTGCAGGAGATTGACGCCTCGGGCGCCTGGCGGCGCAACATCGGCCGGCCGGGCGATCGAGTGGGCTGCTTCGGTCGCCCGAAGGACGTGGCCGTCGCGCCGGACGGGACGGTTTTCGTGACGGATGCGGCATCGCAGCGGGTGCATGCCTTCGACGCCGCGGGCGGTGCGCTCACGGCGTTCGGCGGTGACGGCTCGCAGGCCGAGCCGCTGAGCGTGCCGAACGGCGTTCTTGTCACGACGGCGAGACCGATCGACGCGCGGCGCGTCACAGGCGGACCTGAGCCGCTGGGGTATATTCTCGTAGCCGAGCAGTTGCGGCAGCCCGGTATTCGCGTTTTTGCGTGGTACGGCCGTCCGATCCGCAAGAGTGCCGATGGCACGGCACCTGTCGGGCCGGCCCGCCGCGCCCATCAGCCCGCGCCGACGGTTGAGAATCCCCATTGGTCCGCAGACAAGTGCGATGCCTGCCACAGAATGAGCGGTCCGATCGCGATGCCCATCGCGCCGGCGAGCGTCGATGCGGCGTGCATCACCTGCCACGATGGCACGAAGGCCGTCGCCGAATCGCACCCGGTCGGACGCATCGCGCTGACATCATCCACCACGCCGCCGACCGATTGGCCGCTGGTCGACGGTCGACTCGGCTGTCTCACCTGCCACGACGTAAAGCGCCACTGTGACGTCACTGCGGCACGACCGGCCGGAAACGCCGCGATGCTGCGCGGGGCGGCGCTGGGCGGCTCGGTACGGTTCTGCCTGCAATGTCACGAAGGCTCCGACAGTTGGCGCATCAGCCCGCACCAGCAAACGCGCGACGACGGGACAATTCGCGAGGAGACGTGCGGCTTTTGCCATACGGCCGATTCGGCCCGGATCGCGCTGGCCGGCGGCGATAAGCCGGTGCTCAGATCGCGCGGTTCGAACGTCTGCCTCGGCTGCCACTCGAAACACTGGGACTACTTCCCCGAAGGCCACGTTGATCGGCCGTTGACCAGCGAGATCGCTCGGAGGCTGGGCGAACTGGCACACCGATCAGGCGCAGGCAGTGTTGGCGAACGCGGCAGCGTGGTCGATCGCAATGCGACGCGGGCGACACCGAGCGCAAAGGTCGGGACCGGCGCAGATGCCGATACCGACGATGCGACCGAACCTGATTCTACAATTGCAGGTTCTACGGATGAAATGAGCGCAGCCGAATCTGTATATTCGGATCGCGGCCTACCGCATCCCAGTGCAGATCAGCGCCGGCCTCAGCATGACGCGAATCGGCCCCTGCTGCCGATCGAGGGTGGGCGCATCGTCTGCTACACCTGTCACAACCCGCATCAGGCCGGCCTATTCGCAGCCGGCGCGCCGGTGGGCCGCCATGCAAGCCTCGCGCCGGATGTTCAGGCGCATCTGCGCATGGATCGGCAGGACTTGTGTTTAACGTGCCATGGGAAGTAGGAATTGCACGATCCAAGCCGTGAGCACAAGCTCCCGATTGAAATGCTGTAAGACCTCAACCCCCGGTCCGGCTCGGATGGCGTGGGCGCTTGCTCTACTGGCTTCGACTTTCGCACTTTTCTGCAGCGCGAGAAGGCTTGATTCCACGGGGTTTCAATGGATGAACGAGGTTTCGTGTACCCCCCCTGGGACACCTTTGGAGAGTGGCGAATCCCGCAGTTTATTGAATACTCAAGGAATTCGCGAAATTTCCTCACGAGTGAGTGCGAAATCCGAAGATAGGGGAGCAACGCGAAGCAGAGCTTCGTGATCCGTGCAAAGCAGAAGCACTTTGATACGTGGCGAAGAATGAAACGAAAAAAAGGGGATGGGGAATCCACCGGGTTCGCTCTCTCAGAGCTTGCCGCGCGCCCTGTATAATGTCCAACTTCCGAAGCGACAATGACTTCGCCCGTCTCGCTGAGGTTTTGTTCCTCCATGGTTTTTCCATCCCACGATGCGTTTTGAGGGCAGGTTGAGGGCAGTTTCATAAACGTAAGCAATCAAGCGAACGATGCATGTTCATGTGACCCTTGCCCGGCATCATTGAGGCCGAACAGGGACTCCCGTATCAGGGCGCGAATCGCGGCGCGGTCTGTTCCCTCCGCTCCCCGACTCACGGAATCGCGTGCAGATTCACTTCGCCCAACCCGATCACGGCCATGGCCAAACCGCTTCGCACGCCGCCGCCATCATCGTCCGTCGCCCGGCTCTTGGATCTGGATGCCGCCGCGCGGGCCGTGGCAGCGCCGTTCGTGTCGCCTGAAATTACGGAGACCCCGGCAGCTCAGAAACCGGAACCGGTTGCGCCATCGAGAATCGTCCCCGGCCCGGTGCCGGCCAGCACGCCACACATCAAACGCGAGTTCGTGTTTACACCGGCATCCGAGGCGACCTTCTCCCAGCTTGTCGAAGTTTACCGGCGAAGCACGGGAACAAAACTCACTGCGAGCCACGTCGCCCGCGCGTTGATGAAAGGGGTTGCGCACTGCATGGAGTATCTGGAGAAAAAGGCCCGGCGCATCGGCCCGCTCAAGTTGCCGTCGAACGCGAAGGGCAGGGAGTTGGAACGGGAGCGTTTCGAGGCCCGGATCGCGGATGCCTTCATCGAGAATCTCCTTGCCCAAAAGGGCCGTAGAGACTCTCATAACACGTGGATCAGATTTTGGGGAGCAGGTCACGCGGCCACGTCGGGCTATGCCAGCCCATGGCGGGAGCCGTCGAGTTCAGGATCACCGCAGCCCACCGACAATTTCACGACCTCCACGGAAAAAACGTAGCGTTGTAGTACTGAAACCGGTCAGTTTGAGTTGGTAAGATAGTCATCTATGCAGAATTGAAGCCTCGCGCGGCAGGATCGAATCCTGGCTCTGTGAACCGATAGGGGAATTAGGACATGGCGATATCCCGTTTGCTTTTTCAATTTGTGGTTATTGTGGCTGGTCCGCTGGCCTCCCTCTTCGCCGGGTCGCGGGCCTTGGGACAATTCACCGTACCAGACGACTGTATGCGCGGAGCCGGCGCCTACGAGGGCGACTTAAGCGGTACCGGTGGATTCAGGGTCGATGTCGACAGTGGCCCGCAGAAGTTGTTTCTTTGCTTCAGCGGCGCAATCTGGGATATCTGGGCGGGCGAAAACCCTCCCTTGTCGCCGGGCACAACAGAAGCCGTGATTCTCGAATGCCTGATTCACTCGTCCGGTGGATTCAACTCCTCCATCGCCACCTACCCTGGCACCGGTTATTCCTTGTCGGCTGAGGGAATGTTCAACCCGGAGGGTCCCTGTGGCATCACCGGTGCATGGCAACTGCGCAGCCAAACCGGCGTGTTCACCACCGGGACGTTCAACTTTCCTGCGGGGAGTGGGGCGAATTGCCTCGATGTATCCGTGACACCTCCCGCATGTGGTGCACCTTGTGGACCGATGGGGGCAGGAGTCGTCATGTCGACGGCATTGGGCTCTGCCTTCATTCGCATGGCAATCACTCGAAGGCGGCGCTCTTCGGCCGTTCGCCGTCAAGCGCACTGAGTCCCGTAGGGTGGGTCGTACTCGACCCACCATTTCTGGATTCGCCGATTCGCATGCGTTACTCTGACCGCCGTGCCCGAGTACCGACGCGCATTCGTCCCCGGCGGGACGTTTTTCGTCACGGCTCGCCGACGGCCGATCCTGACGACGCCTGCGGCGCGCGAGGCGCTTCGCACGGCGCTCGCCGATGTCGCGCGGACGCGCCCCCTTCACGATCGACGCGATCGTCCTTCTGCCCGACCATCTGCATTGCATCTGGACCTTGCCGCCGGGCGACGCCTATTTCTCGACGCGCTGGCGGGTCATCAAGACAATGACGACGCGCCGATACTTGGTGGCCGGAGGATCGGAGGCCCGCCGCAGCGGATCGCGCGTACGTCACGGCGAGCGCGGCGTCTGGCAGCGCCGCTCGTGGGAGCACACGATCCGTAACGAGGCCGCGTTCATCTGGCTGTGCGATTACATCCACTACAATCCGGTCCGGCACGGCTGCGTGCGTTGTCCGCACCTCTGGCCGTATTCGAGCTTCGCACGATTCGTCCGCGACGGCCGTTATGATCCGACGTAGAATTGCACCTGCCTTCGCCCGCAACCGGCTCCTAATTGCGCCGATGTCGAGGGGTTCGTGGGCGAATGAGCATGGTGGGTCGAGTACGACCCACCCTACCCGCTACTCCGCGCCGTCCATGGACCGGGAATGATGCCGTCAACCACGAAGGCCGCAGGCATGGCAGAGACTTGCGTACAGCATTGAACAAGCTGGCGATCCGCGAGCGAGTGAGGTATAATCATTGATAGAGAGGCATCCGATGCAGACGTTGAATATCTCAGGATCGATCGAGGAGACGCTTAAGAAGGCGTTCGGGCAGGACCTCGACCGCGCCGCGCTGGAGGCGTTGGCCATCGAGGGCTACCGAACGGCCAAGCTGACGGCGGGCGAAGTGGCCCGGATTCTCGGTCTTGAGACCTCGATTGCCGCGCAGGCATGGCTTGCACAGCACGGCGTCGAGTTGAACTACGCGCTTGAAGACCTTGATGCAGATCGGGAATCCCTCTCGAAGCACTTCCCCGAGATGGCAGGATGATCGTCATATCCGATGCCAGCCCGATCAACGTGCTGGTTCGCATCGGACAAGTTGACGTACTTCGCCCCTTGTTCGGGGTCGTCATCATCCCGCCTGCCGTCGCTTCCGAGCTTTCACATGCCCGCACACCCGAAGCGGTTCGCAACTGGATGGCTGCACGCCCTGAGTGGCTTGAGATCAGAACCCCGCTGAAAATCGATGCCACGCTTCAGATCGACGACCCCGGCGAGGTCGAGGCCATCAGCTTGGCACTCGAACTGAAGGCTGACTTTCTGTTGGCCGACGACCGCAAGGGACGCCGTGCCGCTCGCGAGCGCGGCATACCGATCACCGGCGCCGTCGGCGTACTTGAAGCCGCTTCTGCAAAAGGCCTTCTCGAACTATCCGAAGCCTTCAAGCGACTCCGCGCCACCGACTTTATTGTCGCTGACAGCATTCTTGCCGAAGCGCTGCGGCGCGATGCTGCGCGTAAGAGCAAGCCGTGAATGGTTCCCGTTGGCCTCGTTTCATTGTTGGCATCCGTTCCAACTGCTATCCTGAATCTCTAAGGCTATGCGCATCACGTTTGACTTTCCAGAGGACATCGCCGACCGACTTCGCACCGAAGCGGGCGGTTCGCTGGAGCAGAGCGCCCGGGAGTCGCTGCTGATCGAGGCCTACCGCCGCGGATTCGTCAGCGTGGGCCGGCTCGCCGAGATGCTCGGCATGGGCGTCATCGAGGCCGACCGCTGGCTGGCCGAACGGCACGTGCCGATCAATTACACCCGCGAAGACCTGGAAGCAGACCGGAAAGCGCTCGACCGGCTTCACACGGATCACAGCGGATGATCGTCGTCCGCACGCATCCGCCGTCCCTTACCTTAATTCGCTTTGACCGATAGCACCTCTTGCCGGACTTCTCCGAAACACTTTACCGGCTTCAAGCGACCACCCTGCGACTGCCCGAGGAGCTGCTTGACGATCTGCTCGGTCCCGACGGCAAGGATTGAGCAGGGCGCATCTTCGAATCCTTGAACACCGCTGCCGCACCACGACCGCCGAATTGTTGAACAATCTCCCGGCTTTCAGTCCGGCTTGCTCGCTTCCTGATCGCTCCGCCTCCGGCCCGTCACGTCCGCTGCCATCATTCGTCGTCCGACATGCTTGATCTCTACTACCACCTGCACGACGACGACAGCCAGCAGGCGATGCTCGCGCTCGCCGGCGGGAATGGAACCAACGGCGGAAATGGAGCGATCATCAACCGAGACGCGGCCACGTGGAACAGTGAAAAATCGGAAACAACAGGCAACGTCGATCCCGATCTTGAGGGCAGTTTGAGGGCAGTCGGGCAGTCAACAATCGAGAAACTCTCGCAAGTGCGGGAGTTTCAAGAGTTTGTGAACTGCCTGGAAAATGAAACGGAGAGGGAGGGATTCGAACCCCCGCTGCAGTTACCCGCAGACCGCATTTCGAATGCGGCTCCTTCAGCCACTCGGACACCTCTCCAGGCGTTGAACGCAAGCGTTCAGTTTATCGTATCGGCCTGCGTGTTTCGCGCTTGTCCATTCGGCCAGCACGTCGCGCGAAACTCGCCGCCTCGGAAGCTCCTTATTATGACGCTCGCGGCGGCGATGTCGAGTCCGGCGGATGCGCGCGGTGTCGAGTCCGATGGATGTGCGCGGTGTCGAGTCCGTCCGTTGCGCGGCGACAGTGCGACATCGCCAATCTGGAAACACCGGTCTGATGCGGCCTTACCCCAATTCATGCACGGTCGACGACCATGACCGGCTCGCGCGGGCGCGTCGTATTGCTCTTGCACGAACGGGACAGTCACGACGAACCGGGGCAGTGTTAACGAGCCGGCCATAAACGTCGTGTCGGGCTGTAACGATGGGCCGGACTCCTCCAAGCGGTCACGAACGGATCGGCGCAACCGATCAGGCTCGAATTTCGATAACGCGACGGGCCGCCGTTTAAGGGCGGCCCGTCGATTGAGATTTATAGGTTGATTAACGGGTCCGCGTTCGCGCTTGTGCTCGATCTCGTACACGTTCGTACGAGCGTTCGCGATCTTGCTCGCGCGGTGACGATTCAATCAGGCCGCGAGAAAATCCTCCTGGAGCTTTTCGCGAAGCTTCGAGAGGGCGCGGTTCTGGATCTGTCGTACGCGTTCCTTCGTTACGCCGATCATCATGCCGACTTGTTCGAGCGTCTGCGGCGCATCGCCCGGCGCGCCGGCCGCGTTGCCGAGGGCAAAGCGGGCCTGGAGCACCTTGACTTCAACTTCGTTGAGCGATGCCGAGTTCTCCTTCAGGATGCCGCGCAGTTCATCGAGGCAGTTGGCCTCGACGGAGTCGTGCTGCTTCTCGGCAAAGTCGCTCTTTTCGAGCGTCGGATCGAACTCGACCGGGAAGCGCCCACGATATCGACCGATCTTCATCGCCACGCGGCTGAAGCTCTTGAGGATCGCGCGGCAGCCATAGGTGCTGAACTTGAATCCGCGGCTGCAATCGAATTTATCGACGCTGCGCAGCAGTGCCATGTTGCCTTCGCTGATCAGTTCAGCGTAGTCGATATTGCCCAGCCGGGTGCGCTTGGCCATGGCCAGCACGAGCGGCACATTGGATCGAACGATGTCGCCGCGGATGGCCTCAACTTTCGACTGCCACCAGAGGACTTCGCGCGCGGCCTGCTCGGTGAGGTGCTTGCCGGCGTGCTTGTCGAAAATGCGTCCGATGCGATAACGAGCGTAGTTGAGCTTGAGAAAGAGGCGCTTTTCCTGCGAGGCGCTCAACGTGATCGGAGCGGCCAGCGAAGAATCGATGGCAACGACGTCGGGATCGGCGGCATTGCACCACGGACGAGCGGCCAGCTCAGTGAGTTCGTCGGCAAAAAGGGCTTTGCCCGTTCCGAGCTTTTCAAAGCTCGGATCGTGGATGAACTCGAACGGCCGATGGAGCAGCCTTCGAAGCTGCTGGCACTCGATCGGATGCAGCTTCTTCAAGACGGACTCGATCGGCTCAAGAGCCGTCGGAATCCTGGGGTCCACACTACCCGCCGCGTTGGTCGCGCCAGCATCTTCCAGCATGTCGTTTACTCCCCGCAGCCTCCAAGGGCCGCATGGTGGCAACAACTATTGAGGGTTGGGAGAATCAATCGCGCGGCGCATGAGCGCCCTATACGCGATCAACCGCATTCGTCCTGTTGCCGGTGGACGATTCGTAAGCCGACTTTTTTTATCTCTAGGCTGGCGGCAGGACGGTCGCTCTGACGCCCCTTGCCAGCCGGCTGGACTCCGGAAACTCCGAAGCCGTGTGCGGGGGGTGGGTTTTATTCACTACTACCACGCTAAAGATACCCCAAGAAACGGAGCAGGCAAATGAAACTTCAGATTTTTTTTTGAAATCCGCGCCTCGTTAACGCAAACAACATTATAACGCCTTGATATCAATAATGTTGAAGAATACGCCGAGCTACGCCTTGTTTGAGGCCCGTTGACGCGCCGTACTGCCCCATGTTCAAACGCACACAGAAACCGCCCCGTTTCACCCTGTCATGGGAGATATTGCCCAATAAAACCCAGCAAACAGGCAGCATGGCACGCAACCAGTCTACAGGAATAATTGTCAAACGCTGGCAAGAAAGTAGGCGGTGCGTCTGGCGTCAATGGGTTTTGCGCGGCAAGTACTGGGTAAGAAGTGAGATCGTGCCGTTGTCGAAAATCGCATTCTTCCCAAAGCCGGGCACGCCGCCCGCTTCAACCGATGCCCGATGAGCCTCTGCGAAATTCGAGATCATCATGATCGGAATCTCGCGCAATGCCGCGTCGGACTTGGCCCGTCGAAGCAGTTCGATGCCCTCGCTGCCATCGTCAAAGATGAGGCGGTTGAAGAGGACCAGATCAAACCGCCGTTGCCGCATCAGATCCAGCGCCTCGTCGACGAACATGACGCGATCGATCTCCGCGTGAAAGTGCTGGAGAATCATGCGCCGTATCATGCCATGATCCGGATCGCAGTTGCCGACATCGAGTACGCAGGCCATCGGTTTACTCATGTGGTGGTTCTCACATTCTGCCTTGATTGATCTTGGACGCCGCCGCCCGTTTGCGGGGCATCGGCCCCGTGAGTAGAGTCTTCGATTCAATGGCGGTGCCGCGTCGCAGGCGCTTTCGTGCCGCCGCAAGCGGATTGCATTATAGTCGGCCCGACAAGAACGATCGTGGCAGCGCCCTGCTTCGGCTTTGGGCGACTGGCCCACAGCGAGCAACGCATGCGACTTTCCCAACGTTCCCAGCAGCTCACACCCTCGGCCACATTGGCCGTGGCCAACAAGGCGGCCGAATTGCGCCGTGCCGGAAAGGACATCGTCGGCTTCGGCGCCGGCGAGCCGGACTTCGGCACGCCGACGAACATCATCGACGCGGCGAAGCGGGCGCTCGATGCGGGCCACACCGGCTACGCCAAGCCGACGCACGGCATTCCCGAGGCCCGCGCCGCGGTGTGCCGGAAGTTCAAGACCGACAACGGCCTTGCATATCAGCCCGACCAGGTGATCGTGACGGTCGGCGGCAAGGAGGCGCTGTATCTCGCGTGTCTTGCACTGCTGGAGCCGGGGGACGAGGTGCTGCTGCCGGTGCCATACTGGGTCAGCTTTCCGGAGCAGATCAAGCTCTGCGGCGGCGTTGTCGTGAAGCTCTTTGCAGACGAGTCGAGCGGCATGCGGCTGTCGCCGGAGCAGATCGTCGCCGCCGTCACGCCGCGCACGCGCGTGCTCATCTTCAACAGCCCGTCAAACCCCGGCGGATTTGCCTATTCGCCCGACGAGACTCGGGCCATTGCCGCGGCACTCTCCGGCCGCGACATCATCGTCTTCAGCGATGAGATGTACGATCAACTGCGCTTCGGCGATCGGCGCGAGCATCTGAGCTTCGCGGCGATCAGCGATGAATGGTATGCCAAGACGATCACGTTCAACGCCGCGAGCAAGACGCATTGCATGACCGGCTGGCGCGCGGGCTACGCGGCCGGCCCGTCGCCGATCATCAAGGCGATGTGCAATCTTCAGAGCCACACGACAAGCGGCACGGCGACATTCGTGCAGCACGCGCTGGTCGAAGCGCTGACGGGCGATCAGTCGCATGTCGACGTGATGCGCCGGGCGTTCGAGGAGCGCGGCGAGCACATGTGGCGGCGGCTGAGCGCCCTGCGCGGCGTGACGTGCGTGCGGCCCAGCGGCGCGTTTTACTGCTTTCCGAATGTCTCGGAAACCTATTCCGCGATCGGCGTCACCGACTCCGGCGGATTCTGCGACGCGGTGCTCGAACAGGCCGGCGTGGCGCTCGTGCCGGGCGACGCCTTCGGCAGCGAACTGCACGTGCGGCTGTCTTTCGCCAACAGCATGGAACACATCGACAAGGGGCTGGACAGGCTCGAAGCGATGCTCGGGCGGCGCTAACGGGCGATCTGACGGGATATGATCCGTCGCACGCCAACTCGCCGGGATGTCTGTTTTCGCGACCCCGGCGGACTTTCTTTCGTTTTCTTCGCCAGCCGTTTGTGATTTTCAGTATAATCTGCCGGTCAGATGAATTCGGCCATTGACCGGAGCCAAACATGATGAGCACCCCGCAGAAAACACTGCAGGCCGCTGCGCCGCGCCGTGAGTCGTCCCGCGCATTGATTATTGTCGGGCTGGTCGTCGTCGTTGTCGGCGGCTCGGTGTCGCTCTATATCAATGTGGACTGGGCGCCGTATCTTCCGAATTCACTCCTTGTCAAGTACACGGACTTGGATGATGTGCGGTATCGCAGCGAAGCGCTCAAGCGTTTCAATGATGATAAGCTTTCAAAGAAGGAAATCGAACACCTGCTCAGGGCATCGCTCGGCACGCCGTTGATTCAGGCGTCTGAAGTACATCCCTCGGACATGCCTATTCAAGTTACGTTGACTCCACGCTTTCAATTGCCCGCATATCAGCGATGGATGATGGCCATGCGGACTGAATTGCTGGTCAACGGCGAAGTGCGCCGTGAGGCAGTGGACGGTCGGGCAATGAACTTGTCTGATGCCGCGAGCCAAATTCTCCTCGACTTTCCTTCGCTCGAAGAAGGAAGCCACCGGCTTTGCGTGCGATGGACCGGCATTCTTCACGACAAACAGCTCGATGGAAAGCCCGGCGAAGAAGTCGTTCGTGTGACGCGCGATGCTGAATTCACCATTCGCATCCGCGGCAGAATCGAAGACTACGTCGAATGCAAGACGAGTACATTCTTGGCGGAAAGCCTGCGCGAACGAACTTGGCTGGGTTTGATGTACATGCCGAACAACGAGGATCGAGCGCTGACAGCGAGCCTGATCACGTTTGATGCGCCGATCGCCGTAGCGTCGGATATCTGGGTCAAACCCGCAAAATCGCGAAAATACTCGTTCGCGGGTTCATTCAAGGGAACATCAGGGATAGTCTATCTCAAGAAAATCCCCAACATGAAGCCTGGAAGCACAGTGGACGTCATCTTGGTCCCCAGCAGCGCGGCCGCACTCCGCGCCGGACTCACTGCGTACTTCGGCGGCACGCTTGAATGGAAGGGCATCCGACTGCCACCCGCCAATAGCGGGCGAGGTGACGCCTTACCCATTCTCTATCGATATCCCGTCTATGATGTTCGCCCGGACTTGAAGGTTGCCGACAAGTTGAAACAGGAAAAGTCCATCTAAAGCGGAGCGCGGCCGGTTGGCAGGGAGTGCACGAATTCGGCACGAATCGCGGCGGCGCGGGGCAATGAGACGGCGACACTTTACGCGCGAGCGGCCCATACCGTTCCGGGGGCGGAGCATCCGCGCACGAACTTGAGCTGAGTGACTTATTCAAGGAGATGTGATGGTGCTCAGGATGATCACCGTGGTAACAGTCTTCTTCTGCCTGAACTGCAAGTCCCTCAAGGTCGGCTCAACGGAGAGAAGCGGTCGGGTTGAAAACCGCGAAGCTCTCTTGGTCAACATCTCGCCCGGAATGACATATGCTCAGGTTGTAACTGTACTGGGCGAACCCGACATAAATTTGGGGTATGGCGAACTGTCTGTCATCTGGAAGCTCGGTGACAATTGTTGGTTTGTTCCTGATTTCGACGGCGACAAACTGGTTGCGATCGCAACGAGTCATTCAGACCCATTTGC